>PLHF01000079.1 GCA_003138855.1 Acidimicrobiaceae bacterium
GAAGATGCCGCCGTCGGACGCCACCAGCCAGTAGCCCTTGCCATCAGCGGTGGCCACCACGTGGGAGATGGGCGCGTTCAGCGGCGCAGTGGCCATCGACCCGTAGTTGGCGGCATCGCCGTGGTCGGACACCGAGCCATCGGTCCGGGCCACCCAGTACCCGTTGGAATCCGCGGTGGCGGCCATCCCGACGGCGGAGGCCGCCACAGTGCCGTTGGGCTCGCCGGGCACCGCCGGCACCGGATACGGATACGGCGTCTGGCCCCCGGTGGCGGTCACCGCCCCGCCCGGCCCGTCGGTCTGGCCCGGGCAGTAGACAGGGTCGCCGGACGGCGCCCCGGCCACGACCGGGCTCGCCGGCACCGGATCCCCCTCGGAGACGTTCTGGGTGGCCTGGCGGGCGTTGGCCGACGGTACGTCCGCCCAGGCCTCACCGAACAACTCGACCGTCCACGCCCGGCTGGCGCTGCAGGTCACGCCCACACCCACGTAAGAGTAGGCGGAGGCCAGCATGTTCTGGCGGTGGCCGGCGGAGGCCATGTACTCGGCGTCCATCCCGTCGGAGCCGTCACCCGGCCAGTAACCGAACCCGCTGTCCCCGGAGTTGGCGGCGAACACGCACACCTGGTTGGCGGGCGGGGGCGATCCGCCCGGACCGGTGCACGCGGGAAGGCTCGGATCGGACACCACTCCGACGGCCGCCAGGTGCGCGGACCACGCCTGGGCGTCGGCCTGCAGACCCGGGTCCACCTGGAGCTGGGGAACCGGCACTGCGGAATTGCTGCGGGCCGCCCGCTCGGCGTTGAGGCGGAGCACCAGGTCGCCGGTGTAGAGCGACTGCACGCCGGCCACGTCGAGGGCCGTCTCGGCAGCGGCAGCCGACCCCGGGGTCACCGCGCCCTGGACGATGGACAGGCCTCCCGTCAACAGGATCGCTGCCACCGCGACCAGGCCGACGCGACGGAGCCGCGCCGGGCCGCCGTCATGGCGAAGGGCGGGCCGTTGGACGGCCGGAGCAGCTGTGAGTCGCAACGAGTCCTCCCGGAGCTGGCGTCGAATCGATTGTCGTCAACGGTGCAGCGCCTGCCGGATTCAGCGCACCATCTGTATCCGGAACGGATGCAGATGGTGCATCCAGGTGATCGCTGACACCGCTCTTCGAGTGGTATCGGCAGGTTTCGGCAAAACTGTTGCCCCTTCGGCTACAACAGGTGGGTGCCCGTGCCCGTGCCGACCGCCGTCCCGACCTCGTTCGTCGAATTGGCCGCCCGTGTCTCCAACTGGGGCCGCTGGGGACCCGAGGACCAGATCGGCACCCTCAACCTCATCGATGCGGCCGCCCGCCTGCGGGGCACGGCAGCGGTGGTCGACGGGTCAGCCTTCGCCCTGGGGCTGCCCCTGTCGGCAGAAGAGGGCATCCAGATGGGCTTCATCCCGGGCCGGGTCAATCCGACGCGGACCATGATCTGCGTCAACAATCCGCTGAGTCCGGACCCTGGGTGGATCGCCTCCTCGGAGGACGTGGTGACCCTCTCCATGCAGTGCGCCACCCACTGGGACGGGCTGGCCCATGCCTCCTACGGGGCCGGGCCCGACGGGGGGAAGCTGTACAACGGGTTCCCGGCCTCGTCGGTCACCGAGGAGGGGACCGCCAAGCTGGGCATCCACCTCATCCGGTCGCTGGTGACCCGGGGGCTCCTGCTCGACGTGCCGAGGGCCAAGGGCATCGAGATCCTCGACCCGGGCTATCCGATCGCGCCGTCGGATCTGGACGCGGCGTGCGAGCTCGGCGGCCTCGCCGTCGAGCCAGGGGACGTCGTGCTGGTGCGCACGGGCCAGGCGGCACACCTGGCGCTGCCGGGCCGACCGGGACTCGCCGGTGCAGAGCCGGTGCGGGACCTGGTGGCCTACACCTGGCCCACGCCGGGGCTGACCATGGCAACCGCAGAGTGGTTCCACGATCGGGACGTGGCCGCGGTGGCAACCGACACCATGGTCCTGGAGGTCTACCCGTGCGAGTCCGAGGATCTCTACCTCCCGGTGCACCTCCTGCACCTGGTCGAGATGGGGATGACCCAGGGGCAGAACTGGTTCCTCGACGAGTTGGCCGATGCCTGCGCAGCCGACGGACGTTACGAGTTCCTCCTCGACGCCACCCCTCTGCCCTTCACCAACGCCCTCGGATCGCCCGTCAACCCGGTGGCGCTCCGCTGAGCGGTCGGTGGGGGTCACGCGGACGCTCGCACATATCTGCACACACCGGGTATCGTTTGCTCGGTGTATTCAGGCTTGACATCATGAAATGACAACGGATCCGGTCGCGCGGGAATCGGGCTGGGAGGCCCCAGACCGACCGTTGACGGCCGGTACCGGCAGGAATGCAGAGGTTATCGATAGTGGAAGGTGACCTCCAGCGCAGGTTCGGCATCAATCTCCGGAACGAGCGCAAGGCAAGGCACCAGAGTCAAGAGGCGTTCGCAGATCTCCTGGGGGTACACCGCACCTATGTCGGGGGCCTCGAACGGGGCGAACGGAACGTCACGCTCCGGACGGTCGAGCGGCTGGCCGAGCGGCTCCATGTCTGCGCAGCCGATCTCCTGGGGGGCGGCTGAGCCTCGGCGTCACACCGGCTCCGAGGTGATCCCTGCGGTCCGTCCACGGCCCAACGTCACTTCTTCGCCTTGACCTTCGGCTTCGGCCCGGTGGCGCCCTCGGCTGCCGCCCTCACCTCGGCGGCACGGACCGATGCCGCCCCTCCTCCGATCACCGGTCCGGTCCGCGGGAGCGGCGCGTCCGAGCCGATCACCTTGGCGCCCTCGGGGGCGGCCCTCCCGGTGACCGCCCAGTGGAGCAGCCTGGCCTGGCTGTCGACCAATGAGGCGGTGCGGATTCCCCAGAACTCAAACCCGTAACGATGGCCGGCCACCTGGGCCAGCATGGCGATCAGGGTCCCGGCGACAGCCATGGGATCCGATCCGGCATGTGACCCCGCTCCGTCGCCAATGGTGGCGATGACCCGGGCCAGGGTGACCGTCACCGCGTTCAGGGCCCGGACCCGCAGGCCCTGGAAGCGCAGGTCCCCCTCGACCGTTGTCAGCTCGACCACCCGGAAGACGGCCCTGTTCCGCTCCCAGTAGTCCATGAACCCTTCGACCACGGCCACCGCGGTGGACCAACTCGCCTGCTCCGACCAGTCGCCGTCGACCAGTCCGGCCAACACGCCGGCTCCTTCGACCAACTCCTCGGCCAGCACGGTGATTGCCGCCTCGACGTTCTCGAAGTACTGGTAGAACGTCGCCGGCGACGTCCCGGCCTGCCGCGCGATGTCGATCACCTTGATCGACCGCCACGGGGTGGCCACCAGCAGCTCCGCGGTGCACTCCAGCAGCCGCTGACGTGTCGCCCGCCCCCGGCGCCCGGGGACGCGGCCGTCCGTCGTGGCAATGAGCTCCGGGTCATCGGCGACGGCCATGGTCGACCATGGTACCGAGAGGTGGTCGGACATGACGGAGCGTCAGAGAATCCGGCGGGGCACCGTACCCCGGACCATGCCGGCAGGGCTCGGCAAGGTGGGCCGGCCCCCGCATCCCGGGGACGAAACCCCTGCAGAGTAGGGTGAACGGCCATGGCCAACGGTCCGGTGCCCCGCACCCTGACGCGCGCCCAGCAAGCCCGTCGACAGCGCGTGGTCGACGCCGCCATGTCACTCGCGCTGGACGGGGGCTACGAAGCCGTGCAGATGCGCGACGTGGCGGCCCGGGCGGACGTGGCCATGGGCACCGTCTACCGGTACTTCACCAGCAAGGACCACCTGTTGGCTGCTGCGCTGGTCCACTGGGTGGAGCAGCTGGACAGCAGGCTGGCCCAGCTGCCGGCCCAGGGTGCCACCGCCGCCCAGCGGGTGATCGACGTCCTGGACCGCGCCCTGCGGGCCATGGGTCGCCAACCGAAACTGGTGGGAGCCGTCTTCACCGCGTTGGCCTCTCCGGACCCCGCGGCCATCGAATGCCAACAGCAGGTGGCGGTCCTGATGGAAGGGATCATCACCCGGGCCATCGGGGTGCCCCAGCCGCCCAACCTGAGCGACAGGGCCCGCATCATCGGCCACGTCTGGTACTCGGCACTGGTCGGGTGGGTCAACGGTTGGAGCAACATGAGCCGGGTCCACGACGAGTTGGTCGTCGCCACCGGGCTACTGCTCCCCGCCGACATCTTCGCCGAGGTCTGAGCGGGTCCTCCACACCGCCGGAGGCCGTCCCCCCTGGTGAGCGGGAGGCCTCCCACCAGGGGGGTGACAGGAGAGCGGTCGCCCGGCGGGGTACCGTCGTGCATGCCATCGGCGATCGAGGTCCACGCGCTGTCCAAACGGTTCGGACCGGTGCGCGCCGTCGAACAGCTGACCTTCGAGGTGCCGGAGGGGCGGGTGACCGGCTTCCTGGGGCCCAACGGATCGGGCAAGACCACCACACTGCGCATGCTGCTCGGCCTGGTCTCGGCAACTGCCGGCACGGCCACCTTCGGTGGACGCCGGTACGTCGACCTCGAGCACCCGATCCGCCACGTGGGCGCCGTGCTGGAGGCAACCAGCTTCCATCCGTCCCGACGGGCCGAGGACCACCTGAAGTCGGTGGCCATCGGCGCCGGGATCCCGCTCTCCCGGGTGGAGGAGACCCTCGACCTGGTCGGCCTCTCGGATGTCGGGCGCCGACGCGTGGGCAAGTTCTCGCTCGGGATGCGCCAGCGCCTCCAGCTGGCCACCGCCCTGCTCGGCGATCCCGAGATCCTCATCCTCGACGAGCCCGCCAACGGGCTCGACCCGCAGGGCATCCAGTGGCTGCGCACCTTCATCCGCTACCAGGCGTCACTCGGACACGCCGTCCTGGTGTCGTCCCACCTCCTGTCGGAGATGGAGGAGACCGTCGACGACGTGGTCATCGTGTCGCATGGGCAGTTGGTGCTCCAGACCACGCTGGCCGAACTGGCCACCCGTGCCGGGACGAGCACCGGCATGCGCATCAGGACTCCCGAGGTGGCCCGGCTGACCGCCGCGCTCGCCGCCGTCCCGGTGGCCTGGCGTCAGGTGGCCGCCGACACCCTGGTCATCGATGCGGCCACGCCCGAATGGTTCGGCCCCTTCGCTGCCCAGCACCAGATCGTCCTCTACGAGCTGGTCCACGAACGGGGCAGTCTCGAGGACGTCTTCCTCAGCCTGACCCACGGATTCGATGCCGCCGATCCCGCCAACATGGGCGGTGGGCAGGCCGGTCACGCCCCGATGCCGGGAGGGCCGACGTGATCGCCGCCATCCGCTCGGAGTGGCTGAAGCTGCGGACCACCGCCGTTCCCTGGGTGCTCGTCGGCATCGCACTGCTGATCAACGCGCTGTTGATCCTGGTGATCTTCCTGAGCCACGACAACGGGACCAGCGGGCCCGGTGGCGGGGGGGCGTTCGTGTCGCCGGGCTACACCGTGCCCCACACCACCCAGCAGCTCCGGAACCTGGTGGGATCCGGGTTCCAGGGCTACATCCTGGCCCTCCTGCTCGGGGTGCTCTGCATTACCACCGAGTTCCGACACAAGACGGTGACCACCTCGTTTCTGGTCATGCCGCACCGGCCGCGGTTCGTGGGCGGCAAGCTGATCTTCGCCGCCATCGCCGGCGCCGTGCTGGCCGTCATCATGCTGGTGGCCACCGTTGTCGGCGGCGGGCTCACCCTCGCCGCCCGGGGCGGGTCGTTCTCCGACATGATCCACCAGCTGCCGGCAGTGGCGCCCGGGATGATCCTGGTCTTCGCCCTCTTCGCCATCCTCGGAGTCGGCATCGGCTCCGTCCTGACCAACCAGGTAGCGGCCCTCATCGTGTGCCTGGGGTGGTTCATCATCCTCGAGGGGATCCTGGTCCAGCTCGTGCACAGTGCGGAGAAGTGGGTGCCCACGGGAGCGGCCACCGCAGCCGCCAACCTGACCCGCGGCAGGGGCTCCGATTTCGGGCTGTTCAACTGGTGGCAGGGCACCCTGCTGATGCTGGCCTACGGGCTGGTCTTCGCCGCGGTCGGGTCGATCATCCTGACCCGGCGCGACATCACCTGAACCGGGCCCCCGCCTCCCTCTTCCCACCCCGCCGGTCTCTCTCGTCCCCCACCCGGTCGCACGTCCTGCCCGACCCGCGGCTCGGCCCGTAGGCTGACACCATGGATGGCTTCCCCGACAACAGGCTGCCCGCCCACGGGCTCGACGCCGACGCGGTCCTCGACCGGATGGAGGTGCTGCGGGCCGACGACCGCGACTGGAGGGGCGGGCGGGTCTTCAGCCTGGTCTACAACGCGGGGGACGACGTACTCGACCTCCTCGAGCGGGCGTCCAACCTCTACTCCGCCGAGAACGCACTGAACACGATGGTCTTCCCCAGCCTGGGGTGGATGCAGAACGACATCGTCACCATCACCACCGGGCTTCTGGGGGCCGACCGGATGCCGGGCGACGAGGGCGGCGGGGTCGGCGGCTTCCTGACCTCGGGCGGCACCGAATCGCTGCTACAGGCCACCAAGACGGCTCGCGACTGGGGGCGGGCGGAACGGGGCACGGGGCGCCCCAACATGGTGCTGGCCACAAGCGCCCACGCCGCCTTCGAGAAGGCCTCCCACTACTTCGACGTCGAGTCACGGCGGGTTCCGGTTCGAGGCGACTTCGCCGCCGACGTGGACGCCATGGCCGATGCCATGGACGACGACACCGTGCTCGTCGTGGGGTCGGCGCCGTCCTACCCCCAGGGGGTCATCGATCCGATCCCCGAGCTGGCCGGACTGGCTGCAGAACGCGGCATCCTGTGCCACGTGGACGCCTGCCTCGGCGGGTTCATCCTGCCGTTCCTGGGCCGGCTGGGACACGTCACCAAGGCGTGGGACCTCGCCGTGCCCGGGGTGAGCTCGATCTCCGCCGACCTCCACAAGTACGGCTATGCCTCCAAGGGCGTCTCGGTCATCCTCTACCGGGACCGGGCCCTGGCCGGCCTGCAGCCGTTCATCACCACCAACTGGCTGGGCGGGCTGTACGGCTCGCCGTCGATGGCCGGGACCCGGCCGGCCGGCCCGATCGCCGCCGGATGGGCCGTGCTCCACTACCTGGGCGAGGACGGCTACCTCCGGCTCGCCGAGGACGCCCACCAGGCGGCCACCGCCATCAAGTCGGCCATCGTCCGGATACCGGGGCTGGCCATCCGCGGGGCTCCCGACGCCACCGTGTTCGCCTTCGGAGGGGCCCTCGAGGGCGCCGCCCCCGACACCTTCGCCCTGGGAGACGCACTCGCCGAACGCGGGGGCTGGTTCTTCGACCGCCAGTCGCCGCCCGACAGCCTGCACGCCACCGTCCATGCCGGGCACCGGGCCGTCGCCGACCAGCTGGTCGCCGACCTGGACGCGGTGACCGGTGAGCTGCTTTCCTCGGGGGCACGGGCCAAGGACCGCGGCACCACCTACGGCACGATCTGACCTGCGTCGCGGTCTGGCAACGTCGCCAGGGTGATTTCCCGCAATGGGCGCCATCGTCTATACATTCGATGTCGTCCTCCTGTTCGGGATCGCTCCGGTCGGCAGGGATCGGCCCGTTGCCATCGACGGACCGTGGCAGTGCTGCAGCACTGCAGCACTGCAGCACTGCACACAGGCGATCGGCGAGGGGGTGATGTGATGGATCGCAAATGGTGGACGCTGATCGCGGTGTGCACGGGGACGTTCATGCTCCTGTTGGACATCACGGTGGTCAACGTCGCCCTCCCCGACATCCAGCAGTCGCTCCACGCATCCTTCTCCGATCTCCAGTGGGTGATCGACGCCTACTCGCTCACCCTGGCCGCCTTCCTCCTCACTGCGGGAGTGATCGGCGACATGTACGGCCGGCGGGGGGTGTTCGCCATCGGCCTCGGTATCTTCACGGTGTCGTCGTTCTCGTGCGGTCTGGCCACCTCGGCTCTGATGCTCAACCTGTCACGCGGGGCCCAGGGCGTGGGCGGGGCCATCATGTTCGCGACCTCGCTGGCCCTGATCGCCCAGGCGTTCTCCGGGAGGGAGCGGGGGACCGCCTTCGGCATCTACGGTGCCGTGGTCGGGGGTGCAGTGGCGGTGGGCCCACTGATCGGTGGCGCCATCACCAGCGGCATCGGGTGGCGGTGGATCTTCTTCGTCAACCTCCCCATCGGCGTGGTCGCCGTCGCGATCACCTTGGCCAAGGTGAAGGCATCGAAGGACCCGACCGCGCGACGGATCGACTGGACAGGGTTCGTCTCCTTCTCCGCCTCCTTGTTCATGCTCGTGTTCGCCCTGGTGCAGGGAAACGCCAAGGGATGGAGCAGCCCCTTCATCGTGGGGATGCTGGTGGGGTCGGCTGCAGCCATGGCCGTCTTCCTCCTTGCCGAGTGGCACCAGAAGGACCCGATGCTCGATCTCCATCTCTTCAAGCGACCGGCCATGGTCGGGGTGTCCGTCGGCTCCTTCACCCTGTCGGCCTCCATCTTCGCCATGTTCCTCTACCTGACGCTCTATCTCCAGGAGGTGCTCGGCTACGGCCCCTTCGCCGCCGGTCTGCGGTTCCTGCCCGTCACCATGCTGGCGTTCGCGGTGGCGCCGATCGCCGGGAAGCTCACGGTCCACATCCAGTCACGGTTCCTGCTGGGGGTGGGTCTCTTCCTGGTGGCACTCGGCTGCGGCCTCATGACCCATGTGCGGGCGGACTCCACGTGGACGGTGCTCCTCCCGGGCTTCATCGTGGCGGGGATCGGCGTCGGGATCACCAACCCGGTGCTGGCCTCGGTAACCGTGTCGGTGGTGCCGCCCGAGCGGAGCGGCATGTCCTCGGGCTCGGCGAGCACCTTCCGACAGGTGGGGATCGCCACCGGCATCGCCGGGTTGGGGGCGGTCTTCCTCGGCCAGATCCGCGGCAATACATCCGCCGCCCTGGCCACCACGCCGGCGGGCCGCCAGGTGCTGGCCCACGGCGGGTCCCGTGTGACTGCCGCCATCAGCGGGAGCGGGGTGCGTCAGGCCCTGGCGTCGATCCCCGAACCCACCGTCCGTCACGCGCTGCTCAGCGCCTATCAAACGGGCTTCACCGCCACCTTCGATCACCTCATGGTCATCGCCACGGTCATCGCGTTCGTCGGTGCCGTCGGGTGCCTGACCATGGTCCGCCAACGCGACTTCGTCCCGAGCTTCGCACCGGCCGCGGCCCCCGCCAGGCGACCCGAGGGGGAATCGCCGGGCCCGTTCGAGGTGCCGTCGGGTGAGCTCCCCTCGACGGCACCGGCCGGATAGCCGGCCCACGGGTGGAACGATCGAACACCGTTCGATGACGGTGCCCCCGCCGGCCGAACCCGCTCCCACGCCGCCACGCCGTGGCCGACCGGGCCCTGACGATCCCCGGCGCCTCGCGATCCT
This sequence comes from Acidimicrobiaceae bacterium, assembly GCA_003138855.1. Lineage (GTDB taxonomy): Bacteria > Actinomycetota > Acidimicrobiia > Acidimicrobiales > RAAP-2 > Bog-756. The sequence goes on from PLHF01000079.1 coordinate 9,429, forward strand.
GGCCGCCCACCGGCGGGCAGTGGACGAGGGCTCCCCCGGCTACGTCGACCCGGCAACCGGCCTCTACGTGCTCACCGAGGCCACGCTGCGCGACCGCGTCGAGTGCTGCGGATCGGGCTGCCGCCACTGCCCGTTCCCGAAGTGACCGGCCCGGTTCCCACCTGCACCGCCCCGCACGGGGAACGCCCGCCCGTCGAGCATCCGGGCGCACGTCGTCTAGGTCTAGGGTGCACCCGGAGCTATCCATCAGCGGAGGAGGTCGCCATGAAGACACGACTGACCGAGGTCCTGTCCGTCGAGCATCCGGTGATGCTGGCCGGCATGGGTGGTGTCTCCTACGCATCGCTGGTCAGTGCCGTCTCCGAGGCCGGGGGCTTCGGCTGCCTGGGAGCGGCCACCATGGGCGACGAGCGCATGGTGGAGGAGATGGCCGCGGTGCGGGCGGCCACCGACAAGCCATTCGGGGTCGACCTGCTCACCGCCATGCCCGGTGACCTGGCCGGCCAGGTGGAGAAGATCATTGCGGGCGGTGCCTCGGTCTTCGTGGCCGGGTTGGGGGTACCCGCCGAGGTGGTGGAGCTCTGCCACCGTCACGGCGTCCTGGTCGTCAACATGTGCGGCAAGGTCGCCCACGCCCGTCGGGCCCTCGATGCCGGGTGCGACATCGTGGTGGCCCAGGGCACCGAGGCCGGGGGCCATACCGGCCAGGTGGCCACCATGCCCCTGGTTCCCCAGATCGTCGACGCCGTGGGCGGCCAGATCCCCGTCGTGGCTGCCGGCGGGATCTTCGACGGCAGGGGCCTGGCCGCCGCGCTGGCCCTCGGCGCCGACGGTGTGTGGATGGGGACGCGGTTCATCGCCACCCCCGAGGCCCGGGGCGTGGCCGGCTTCAAGGACGCGCTGCTCCGGACTGGCGAGGACGGGACCATCATCAGCCGTGCCTTCTCCGGCAAGACGATGCGGGTGGTCCGCAACCGGTACACCGCGTTCTTCGAGGAGCATCCCGACGAGCTGCGTCCCTTTCCGGACCAGCTCCTCCGGTCGATGGAGGACGGCGCCTTCCACCTGGGCGCCGGCGAGGACGCCCCCGGTATCGACCCCGAACGCGAGTGCTACCCCACCGGGCAGGGGGTGGGCGCCATCCATTCCCTGACACCGGCCGCCGACCTGGTCGCCCAGATCGTGGACCAGGCCGAGCAGGCGCTCGCCCGCGTCGCCCGCCTCGGAGTCCCGGCAGGGAGCTGAGGAACGGCCCTGGCCGGCCGCCGCCCGGGCCGCTCAGTCCGGATCGAGCACCGACCGGTCGCCGGCGCGCAGGCCGGCGATGATCCGCCGGTAGGCCCCGGCCGCGTCGTCACCCATCGCGTCGGTCTCGAGCCAGCGCATCCCGTGCTCGCCGCGGTCGCGGTCGACGCCGTGCAGGCCGAACCGGGGTTCGTACGATCCCCACTCGTAGTTGTCGACCAGCGACCAGTGCCAGTAGCCGTCAACCGGGACCCCGCTGTCGATCGCCTCCACCACAGCGGCGATGTTTTCGCGCAGGTAGCGCGGGCGGTCCCATCCGTCGAGCCGGGCGAAGGACCGGCCGTCGCGGACCCGGTTGCACAGGCCGTTCTCGACCACCCAGAGCGGGATGCCAGGAGCCAGGGCGTGCTGCACGCCCAGCCAGCGGGCCAGCCCACCCGGGTCCGGGGGGTCGTCCCACAGCTCGCGGGAGGGCTGTGGGCTTCGGCCCCCCGCGGTGCGGTGGCCCGGCAGACGGAAGTGCCGGGCCACCATCGGGTCGTAGTAGTCGAGGCCCAGCGCATCCAGCGTGCACTCGTGCGCACTGCCGTAGACGGCATCCAGCGCCCGGCGGGGCGATCGGGTGCGTCCGCCGGGGGCGAGGCCTCCGTCCCGGATGGCGGCCGGGCCGTAGGGGGCGCGCGCCGCGGTGATCCGGCGGACCAGCCGCTCCCTCACCCCGTTGGCCGGGAACAGCGAGTCGTGCTGCGCTCCGCGCTCCCCGATCCAGGTGTCGATCTCTCCCGGTTCGACCCCGGCGCTGCGGGCCAGCAGCAGATCGGTGAGCATGCGGTCGAACGGGTAGACGCTCGAGCAGCTGTTGTTGGTGGTGACCACCGCGTCCTCGCTGACCCGGTGAATGGCCTCGTAGCCGAGGACGTGGGCGGTGAGCAGGTTGTCGATGGCGATGGACGCGTCGTCGAAGGCCAGGATGCGCGCCGGCGGGAACATGCCCAGCATCCACGAACCGGCGGCCAGCACGTTGATCTCGTTGACGGTGACCCAGCGGCGCACCGACGGGGCCAGCGCCTCGACGACGACCTCCACCCATCGGCAATAGCGGTCGGGGGCATCGGGTCGGAGCCAGAAGTCCTCCCCCAACCAGTCCGGGTGGGTGAAGTGGTGCAGCGTCACCAGGGGCTCGAGCCCGCGGTCGATGCAGCCGCCGACGATGCCGGCGTACCGGTCCAGCGCGGCCCGGTCGACCCCCCGCTCGTCGGGGAACACCCGGGCCCACTCGACCCCCAGTCGGAAGCTGTTGCAGCCGAGGGCGGCGGCCCGGTCGAGGGCCTCCTCCGGCCGGTCCCAGAAGCCCACGGCGTTGCCCGACGGCTGCACACGTCCGACCTGCTCCCAGGCCAGCCAGTTGTTGGCCGGCTCGCCGGGGCCGTTATAACCGCCCTCGACCTGGAACCCGGCGGTGGCCACCCCGAAGAGGAATCCGTCGGGAAGCACCCGGCCACCGGCTCGAGCCGTCGCCCGTCGCTCTCCGTGTGAGGACAACGTCCCTGCCTTTCCCACTCGTCGTGCTCGTCGCCGGCCGGATGCCGGCTCGCGGGCCCGTGGATGCCTGCCGGACAGCGATGGTAGCTTGCGCCCCCGGGCACACCCCCGTCCACTTCCTTCCCATGACCACCGCCCTCCCGTGACCACCGCCCTCCCGTGACCACCGCCGTCCCGTGACCACCGCCGCCACCGACCCCGAGCGCATCCCCGTGGTCGTCGCCTCGGGGCAGGCGATCGAACGCACCGAGCTGGTCACCCCGATCGACCTGATGGAGCGGGCCGCCGACGCAGCCCTTGCCCAGGCACCCCTCCTCCGCGACCGGATCGACCGGCTGTCGGTGGTCGACGTCGTGGGCCGCACCGGACCGGCCCCGGCCACCGAGCTCGCCCGCCGCCTGGGCGTGACGGGCGCATCCCTCGAGGTGAGCACCGTCGGCGGGAACACGCCGCAGTGGCTGGTCAACCGGGCCGCCACCGACATAGCGACGGGCGCCCTGTCGGTCACGCTGATCGCCGGGGCCGAGGCCATCCGCTCCTCGCGGGCCCGCCGGACTGCCGGCCTCCCCCGCGAGCTCGGGGACACCGAGCTGGCGCCGGACCCGGTGGTGGGTGACGACCTGCCCCCGATCGGGCCGGGCGAATCGGCCATCGGCCTGCTGGCCCCCGTGCACATCTACCCCCTGTTCGAGAGCGTGCTGGCCGCCCGTGCGGGCCACGATGCCCCCGGGCACCGGCGGGCGATGGGGCACCTCCTCGCCCCCTTCACCGAGGTGGCCGCCCGGCATCCCTACGCCTGGTTCCCCGAGCCCCGCAGCGCCGAGGCGATCGCCACGCCGGCACCCGACAACCGCATCGTCTGCGAGCCCTACACCAAGCGGATGACCGCCTTCCTCGGATCCGACCAGGGTGCCGCCCTGGTCGTGTGCTCGCTCGCCACGGCAACCAGGGCCGGGGTGGGCGACCGGGCCGTGTTCGTCTGGTCCGGGGCCGAGGTGGCCGACGTGCGGTTCCCCGTGGCCCGACCCGACCCCGGTCGCTCGCCGGCCGTCCGGGCCGCCGGCCGGGCACTCTTCGAGGCTGCATCGGCGGCCGGCGGGGGTGCGACGGCCCTCGGCATCGACGACGTCGAGATCCTCGACATCTACTCGTGCTTCCCCTCGGCGATCGAGCTGGCGACAGAGGCGCTGGGCATCGCCGGGGACGGCTCCCGCTCACTAACCGTCACCGGTGGGCTCCCCTACTTCGGAGGCCCGGGCAACAACTACACCACCCACGCCATCGCCACACTGTGCGACCTGCTGCGTGGATCGAGCCGACCGGCAGGCAGCCGTCCGGGAGCGAACTCCCGGTTGGGCCTGGTCACCGGGGTCGGTTGGTTCGTCACCAAGAACGCCCTCGGCCTCTACGGATCCTCCCCCCCGCCGGGCGGGTTCCAACGCGGTGACACCATTGCCGCCCAGTCGCAGATCGACGCCTCGGCGGTGGAGGTGGCCCTGGGGGTCGACGCACCCACAGAGGCCACCGTGGTCGCCGCCACCGTGGTCCGCGAGGGGGACGGCTCGCCGATCGGTGCGCCACTCTTCGCCCGCCTTCCCGATGGACGCCGCATGGCCGTCGCGCCGTCCGACGACGGGGTCACCGAAGGCATGGGCGAACTCGACGTGCCGGGACTCGTCGGCGGTTCGGTGGTCATCCTGCCCGGCGAGCCGCGCTACCGTCTGCCCATCAGCTGACACCACACTGGAGACCGCCATGCCCGAACTGCTTCGTGAACGCCAGGGTCACATCGAGATCCTCACCATCAACCGGCCGGAGGCGCGGAACGCCATCAACGGCGCCGTCTCCCGGGGGCTCTCCGCCGCCTTCGACGAGCTCGAGGCCGACAACGACTGCTGGGTGGTGATCATCACCGGAGCCGGTGACAAGGCGTTCAGCGCCGGAATGGACTTGAAGGCCTTCGCCGCCGGCGAGGCAGCCGACATCATGGGGTCCCGGGGCGGCTTCGCCGGCATCGCCCAACGCGAGTTCGCCAAGCCGCTGATCGCCGCCGTCAACGGGTCGGCCCTGGCCGGCGGCTGCGAGATCATGCTCTCGTGCGATCTGGTGGTCGCCGTCGAGGAGGCCAGGTTCGGGATCCCCGAGGTCAAGCGCGGGCTCATGGCCGCCGGCGGCGGGCTGATCCGGCTGCCCAAGCGCATCCCACCGGCCATCGCCCTCGAGCTGGCCCTGACCGGCGACCCGATCGACGCCCACCGGGCCCTCGCCCTCGGGCTGATCAACCGGGTGGTGCCGGCGGACAGGCTGATGGAAGAGGCACTGGCCTTGGCCGGCACCATCGCCGAGAACGCCCCGTTGGCCGTGCGCGCCTCCAAGCGGGTCATGAAGCAGGCCGGCGAGCTCCCCGACGCCGAGGGCTGGGCCATCAGCAACGCGGCGATGCCCGAGGTGTTCGGCTCGGCCGACGCCATGGAGGGGCCCGTCGCCTTCGCGGAGAAGCGCAAGCCCAACTGGTCCGGGAAGTAGGCAGTCGACACCGTGCACGCACTCACGCTCCTGGGCAGCGACGTACCCCAGCTGTCCGACAGCATCGGTGGCATCCGGCTGATCCTCCACGTGACGGCCGCCGCCATCTGGGTGGGCGGCCAGTTCACCGTGGCCGGGCTGCTCCCGACCATCCGCGGCCTGGGCGAGGATGCGCCGAAGAAGGTGGCACGGGCCTTCGGCCGCCTGCTGTGGCCGGCCTACGCCGTGCTGGTGGTCACCGGCTTCTGGAACATCGCCGCCCTGACGGTCAAGGACGCCTCGTCGGCCTGGAAGGCCGTCCTCATCGTCAAGATCGTGGTGGTGGCCATCGCCGGGGTGGCGGTCTTTCTCCATCAGCGCTCGACCTCCAAGGTCGGGCTGGCCGTCTGGGGGTCCATCGGGGGCGTGGCCTCGGTGGCCGCCCTCTGCCTCGGGGTGTTCCTGGCCGGTTAGGCCGGCCACCGACCGGCTCCCCGGCGGTGGCCAACCGGGGGCCGGGCCGCGAGTGGCGGTAGACAGGTCTAACCTGGCGTGAGCAGTCGACAAGGGAGAGTAGGACCGTGCCAATCAGCCCCCCCGCAGACGTCTTCGGAGTAGACGGAATCATCATCCTGGTCGTCGTCGTGCTCGTCTTGTTCGGATCCACCCAGATCCCCAAGTTGGCCCGCTCGCTGGGCTCGGCCCAGAAGGAGTTCAAGAAGGGCCTCGACGAGGGCGCCTCCGACGACGATGCAAGCACCAAGTCGCTGGCCGAGGCCGCACCCCCGGCCGCGGTGAACCCGCCTGCCCAACCGCCCCAGCCGCCCGTCCAGTCCAACGTGGACGGTACGACGGGCACTTCGTCCTGACCTTCGGGGCACCGGTCCGATGAGCGGGGTCACCGGGCCGGGCCAGCCGCGGCCCCGGTCCTCTGTCGCCACCGGGCGTCGATGGCTCCCGTTCTGGGTCCTGCAGGCCTCCGAGGTGGCGGTGGCGGTGGTCCTGATCGACGTCTCCGTGCACGTCAGCCGGGGCACCCTGTTGCCGGTCGCCGCCGCGGTGCTTGGCGGGCTGGCGGTCACGGCGCGAGGGCCGCTCGGCATCTTCAGGGTCTGCGGGCAGCGCCTCCACGTGTACCTGGTGACGGCGGCGGCCGTGGCCATCGCCGTCGCCCCGATCGTGCCCGCCCTCCGGCCCGGCATCGAAGGGATCATCGTCGTCGTGTTCGGCGCCATCGGCCTCCTCCGCCTGGCCACCCTGACCCGCGTCATCACCCCCGGTCCGGTGGCCGCCGGTGGGGGCCCGGGGCCCGGGGCGCTGATCGACGTCACGGCCTCGCTGACACCCCCGGTCTCCCTGCGAGCGGGTGCCGTCGCGGGGCACACCCCGGCTGCGGGGAGCACGCCGTCGGAACCCTCTGCCACACCCCCGGGACCCGGGCTGTCCCGCACCGCGGCATCGTCGGGCGCCGCCGCACGGTGGGTCGGCCGCACCACCGGGATAGCCGCGGCACGAGGCAGGCGGGCGGCGGTGCGGCACCGTCCCGAGGTCGAGGAGACGGTCAAGCGCACCATCAGGGGCGCCGGGCGGATGGCAGGGCGGATGGCCTCCTCGTCGGAGCCCGGGGACCCGGTCGACTGACCGGACGGACGGGCCCGGTCGACTGACCGGACGGACGGGCCCGGTCGAGCAGCCTCCGGTGGGCGTGCTCGCCGGGGGCGAGGACGCAAGCGAACCAGCTACGAACCACGGGTACAGTGCGCCCAGGCCGAACAAGGGAGCGTGCGGTGCCTCAACCACAGGACGTGCTGGCCGTGGCGGACAGCCTCTGGAGAGGCGAGGTCTCGACCGCCCGGCTCCACCCGCTGCAGCCGGGTACCGGCATGGCCGAGGTGGCCGACGGATTCGCCTTCGTTCCCTCGTTCGGCAACGTGTCGGCAGTCGGCACCGAGGACGGCCTGCTCCTCGTCGACACCGGCAGCGCCCTGACCGCCGGCGAGATCCACACGACGCTCCGGGCGTGGTCCCCGAGCCGGTTGCACACCGCCATCTACTCCCACGGGCACATCGATCACGTCTTCGGCATGCCGGTGTGGGAAGCGGAGTCCGCCGAGCGCGGCTGGCCCCGGCCGCAGGTGGTCGCCCACGAGGCGGTGGTGGCCCGATTCGACCGGTACGTCCGCACCGCCGGGTACAACGGCGTCGTCAACCGCCGGCAGTTCGGCATCGACTGGCTGGTGTGGCCCACCGAGTACCGCTACCCCGACCACACCTACCGGGACCGCCTCGACCTCGACGTCGGGGGGAGGCGAGCCGAGCTCCACCACGCCCGCGGCGAGACCGACGACCACACGTGGACCTGGTTTCCGGACTCGCGGGTGCTGTGCTGCGGTGATCTGTTCATCTGGGCCTCCCCCAACGCCGGCAACCCACAGAAGGTGCAGCGCTACCCGCTCGAGTGGGCCGACGCACTGCGGCGGATGCTCGCCCTCTACGACTCGCCGGGAGGCGGTCCCGAGGTGCTGCTGCCGGGGCACGGGTACCCGGTGATCGGCGAGGACCGTGTCCGCCAGGCCCTCGGCGACACCGCGGAGCTCCTCGAGTCCCTGGTGGACCAGACCCTCGCCCTCATGAACGCCGGCGCCCGCCTCGATGAGGCCATCCACTCCGTCACACCGCCGGCCCGGCTGATGGAGCGCCCCTACCTGCGCCCCGTCTACGACGAGCCCGAGTTCGTGGTGCGGTCGGTCTGGCGCCGGTACGGAGGCTGGTGGGACGGCAACCCGGCCACCCTCAAGCCGGCGTCGGAACGGGCGGTCGCGCTCGAGTTGGCCGAGCTGGCCGGGGGTGTGGCCGCACTTGCCGACCGGGCCCTGGCTCTCATCGGCCGGCCGTCATCCACGGCGGGCGCCGACCCGGCCGGCGCGACTCCCGCCGGGACCGCCGGGACCGCCGGGACCGCCGGGACCGCCATGCCCGACGTGCCCGACGACGGGTCGATGCGCCTCGCCGCGCACCTGGTCGAGCTGGCCTGGCTGGCCGACCCGGCCGACCCCGGGGTCAGGGATGCCCGGCGCGCCGTCTTCACCGCCCGGGCGGAGGCCGCCTCGTCGACCATGGCCCGTGGGGTGTTCTCGTGGGCGGCACGTGAGAGCTGAGGACGCATCTGTCCGGCCCCGGGGCCGGGGCCGCTCCAGCAGTCGCCATCGGCACCTTCCTGAACTGGGGATTCTCCGGCACCGACTCGACGCCGATCTCAACTTCCACTGGTGGCGCCGGTCCCACTAGTGTCATCGCCGTGAACGCCTTCACGCACGCTTCTCCCTACCCTGTGGCGAGCGCCGACCCGGAGGCTCCCGACGCCCCCGGAGCCGCACGGCCGTCCCGCCCGGCGCCCCGCCGGAGGTGGTCCCGCTGGGCCACCGGTGTGGCCCTGGCCGCGCCCCTGGTACTGGCCGGCTGCAACGCCTATCCGAGCTACGGGGCACACAGTGGAGCGACGTCCCAGGGCCAGGACACCTTCAAGCTGTACTCGGGGATGATGACCACCGGCGTCATCATCGGCGGCCTGGTGGCGCTGCTGATCCTCTGGACGCTGCTCCGCTACCGGCGGCGGTCCGAGGAGATGCCCCGGCAGTTCCACGAGAACATCCCCATCGAGATCGCCTACACGCTGGTTCCGATCGTCATCGTGGCGTTCCTGTTCATCTTCACGGTCCTCACCGAGAACAATGTCGACGCCGTCGTGCCGGTCAACGCCACGGTGACAGCGACCGGCAACCCGGTGGTCCACGTCACGGTCACCGCCTTCCAGTGGGGATGGCGGTTCAACTACCCCGACCTCAACGTCGGCATTGCCGGAGAGACCACCAACGGGCCTGACAACCACGGTCCCCAGATGGTCGTGCCCGTCGGCGAGACGGTGCAAATCAGACTGGTGTCCAACGACGTCATCCACGGCTTCTACGTGCCTGCGTTCAACTTCCAGCGCCAGGCCCTGCCCGGTGTGACCAACTTCTTCGACCTCGACGTGCTCCACGCCGGCACCTACGACGGACAGTGCACCGAGATCTGCGGGCTGTACCACACCGAGATGCTGTTCAGCGTGCGGGCGGTGAGCCCGTCGGCGTTCGCCGCCTGGGCCGGCAGCGAGGTCCAGGCAGGCCACACCCTGCAACTCGGGGGCGTACCGGCCAGCAACGTCCCGCCGCTCGAGACCCACCTCACCCCGTCCATTCCCAGTCCACCGCTGTCGACGACAAAGGGTTCCTCATGACGACGATCATCGAACGTCCCGACCTGATCGGACCGGAGGAACCAGCAGGCCCCGGCGGGCACGGGCCCGTCGAGCACCGCGCTGACGACGACGGCCACCACGCGGGGCCGAGCGGCATCGTCAACTGGCTCACCAGCACCGACCACAAGGTCATCGGCAAGAGCTACATGATCACGTCGTTGGTGGTCTTCTTCATCGCCGGTGTCATGGCACTGGTCATCCGGGCGCAGCTGGCCAGCCCCACGTCCTCGCTGGTCGGGTTCCAGACCTACAACGAGCTGTTCACCATGCACGGCAGCCTCATGCTGTACCTCTTCGCCGGACCCTTCGCCTTCGGCGGCCTGGCCAACTACATCGTGCCCTTGCAGGTGGGCGCCCCCGACATGGCCTTCCCCCGCCTGAACGCCCTCTCGTATTGGCTGTACCTGGGCGGGTCGACCATGATGATCTCCAGCTTCGTGGTGGCCGGCGGTGCCGCCAGCTACGGCTGGACGGCCTATGCCCCACTGTCCAACGCCACCAACTCCCCCGGTGCCGGAGCCGATCTGTGGCTGCTGTCGTTGGGCCTCACCGGCTTCTCCGCCATCTTCACCGGGGTGAACCTGGCCGCCACCATCTTCTACCTGCGGGCGCCGGGGATGACCATGTTCCGGGTGCCCATCTTCTCGTGGAACATGCTGGTGACCGCCATCCTCATCCTCATCGCCTTCCCCGTCCTCTTCGGCGCGGTGGTGCTGCTCTTCTGCGACCGCCACTTCGGGACCCACATCTTCAGCGTGCAGGGTGGCGGTGTGCCGGTGCTCTGGCAGAACCTGTTCTGGTTCTTCGGCCACCCGGAGGTGTACATCCTCGCCTTGCCCTACTTCGGGATGGTCACCGACATCCTCCCGGTGTTCTCTCGTAAGCCCCTGTTCGGTTACAAGGGCATGGTCTTCGCCACCATGTCCATCGCCGCACTGTCCACCGGGGTGTGGGCCCACCACATGTTCACCACCGGCGTGGTGCTGCTGCCGTTCTTCTCGCTGCTCTCCTACCTGATCGCCGTGCCCACCGGGATCAAGTTCTTCAACTGGATCGGCACCATGTGGGGTGGCCAGCTGAGCTTCCAGACCCCCATGCTGTTCTCCGTCGGGTTCCTCTTCGCCTTCCTCATGGGCGGAGTGACCGGGGTGCTGCTCGCCTCGCCCCCGGTGGACTTCATGACCCACAACACCTACTTCGTGGTGGCCCACTTCCACCAGGTGCTGATCGGCACCACCGTCTTCGCGGGCTTCGCCGGGTTCTACTTCTGGTACCCGAAGATGTTCGGGCGGATGCTGAACGAACGCCTGGGAAAACTCCACTTCTGGACGATGTTCATCGGGTTCTGGATCACCTTCATCCCGCAGTATCTGCTCGGCCTCGACGGCATGCCCCGGCGGATCGCCGACTACCTGCCCTCCAACGGATGGACCACGCTGAACGTGGTCTCCACCGTCGGTGCGTTCATCCTCGGGGCATCGTTCCTGTTCTTCTTCGCCAACCTCTGGGTGTCCTGGCGCTCGCCGGTGGCGGCCGGCGACAACCCATGGGACGGTGGCGCGCTCGAGTGGTGCACCTCGTCACCACCACCCCACCACAACTTCACCCACCTGCCCCCCATCCGTTCGGAGCGGCCGACCTGGGACTACAACCATCCCGAGCACCGCAAGGTGCACCGTGCAGGAGAAGAACCGGTGCCCGACAAGGAAACGGTCCACGCAGGGGTGAACTCATGAGGGTGGACGGCCTGTTCCTCGTCGGCCTCGGCATCTTCTTCGCCATCATCGGCATCGTGTACTGGGTCTTCAGCTACGAGGACGGCGGCTTCCTCATGCTGATGGGCTCGGCGCTGCTCGGCATCCTCCCCGGCTCCTACTACCTGTGGTGGGCGCGCCACATGAAGCCGCAGCCCGACGACGACCCGGACGCCTCGGTCGCCGAGGGGGCGGGCACCGTCGACTCGTTCCCCGGTTCGAGCATCTGGCCGTTCATCTTGGGTGCGGGCGCCTTCTTCGCCACGCTCACCTTCGTCTTCGGTCTCTGGATGGCCCCGATCGCCGCGGCCCTGATCCTCTCGGCCGCCATCGGGGTGACCGTCGAGAGCCGCAGGGGCGGCGCAGTCTGATCCTGACGGCGCCGCACCGGCGCCGTCGTCACTGATCGAGTTCGAGGCGCTCTCGGCGGGCGACGCCCCGCCTGTGACCCCGGTGCCAGACGAAGAGCCCGGCCAGGACGACGAGCAGCCACGGCAGGTGCACGAGGGATGCCGTGGTGCCGGCAGCCAACGCCACCAGGAGGAGGATGGCGACGATGCCGACGAGGGGACGGAACCTCCACCGACGCGGTGTCAGCGGTGGCGGCTCGGAGGCCAACCGGGGCAGGTCGTCGAAGAGCCCGTCGAGGTCACCTCGTGTTTTCGCCCCCACCGCCCGGCCGAGCCGCTCCTGGAACTCGGCCTGGTCGAGCCGGCCGTCGGCGAAGTGGCGGGAGAGCTTGTCGGCCACCCCGTTCCGCTCGTCATCCGAGGCCCGGATGTGTGCGTCGACATCGCTGCCCATGTGGCGCCCGATCGGGTAGACGGGGTCGAATCGGTAACGCATGGCTGTCCTCTCTGATCGCAGGGTTCGACGTGCCGGGTCTCTCAGTGGACCGGCTCGCGGGCCAGCAGTTCCTCGAGCACCGAGGTGCTGGTCCCCTCGTCGGGGATGAGCAGCCATCCGGCCACGTAGAGGGGCACGGCGAGCCCACCCAGGAGGGCGAGTGCGACGAACCCGAGACGGACCAGCGTCGGATCGAGCTCGAAGTAGTCGGCCACGCCGGCGGCCACACCGGCAAGGACGCCGTGCTTCCGGCTCCGGTGGAGCCGATCGCCGGTCCGTGCGCCGGGGCCGGGGGGAGGCCCTGCGGGGTCGGCGAGCACCGGTTCGGGAGGTTCGTTGTGGGTGGTGTCGGGTTCCATGGTGCAAGCCTGGGCCTTCCCCGACGGAACGACCATCGGGGATGGCCCTGGTCGGACCCTGAGCCCGGCCCCGGGGGTCAGGGTCATCCCTGATGGCCGCCCCGTCGAAGGTGCGCGATCATCGTGGTATCGACCAGATCGCCGGTTCCACCTCGAACGGCACCGGGGCGCCCGCTCCGGAAGCCGTGGACAGCCCGTCATCGCCGCCCGACGCAGGTACGGGCCATCGGGTCCTCGCGTCCCGGGCGGCATCAGAGGGGCCCCGCCGGGCGGGCAGCCGTCGCCGTGGATCCTCCCGGCGCTTCCGGGGGCCCCTGCGGAGGAGCACCGACGTCCGGGTCCTCGGCGGGGTGTGCGGGGGGCTCTCCGTGGCCACCGGCATCGACGTCACACTGCTGCGGATCGGCTTCGTCCTGCTGAGCCTGGGAAGCGGCGTCGGCGTACTGGCCTACTTCCTGGCATGGCTCTTCATCCCACCGGCGGGCGAGACGACCTCCATCTTCTCCCGTTCCGTCGCCGACCGGCGAGGGATCCGACTGGTCATCGCCATCGTCCCCGCGCTGGTCCTGACGCAGATCCTCTTCTCCGCCGCAGGCGTGGGCTTCCTCGGATCCTTCGGCTGGCCGGTGCTCCTGTCCGCCGGGATCGCCGTGCTCATCCGACGCAACGCCGGCGACGAGGAGGGCAGGTGGATCACGGAGGAACTGCTCCCTCTGGTCCGCTCCGACAACGGGCCCCACGGACGTCGGGCATCGGCGGTGCGGATCGCGATCGGGGTCATCCTAGGCGTGGCCGGCGTGTGGGTGCTCGTCGCCGGTCATCCCACCGAGGCGGCGCTCCGGCTGCTCGGCGGCGCCGCGCTGGCCATGGCCGCTGTGGTCGTCGTGTTCGGCCCGTGGTGGCTCACCCTGGTGCGGGACCTCATGTCCGAACGCCAGGCCCGCGCCGTTGCCGAGGAGCGGGCCCAGATGGCGGCCCACGTGCACGACTCCGTGCTCCAGACGCTGGCACTGATCCAGCGCTCGGCCGACGATCCCCGCCAGGTGGTGCACCTGGCCCGTTCCCAGGAACGTGAGCTCCGCTCCTGGCTGTTCGAGGGTCGGCCCCCGGGCACGGTCACAGGCGACGCACGGACGCTGACCGAGGGCATCGGGGCCATCCAACGCCAGGTCGAGGCCGACCACGGCATCACCGTGCACGCCGTGGTGGTCGGCGAGTGCGATCTGACCAAGGAACTCCGGGCTCTGCTCGACGCCACCCGGGAGGCCACCGTCAATGCCGCCAAGTGGTCCGGGGCGCCACAGGTCTCGCTCTACGCCGAAGTCGACCGCGACACGGTCACCCTGTACGTGCGCGACCGCGGTCGGGGGTTCGACCCGGACACGGTACCGGGCGATCGCCAGGGCATCGCCCGGTCGATCCGGGCACGCCTGGCCCGGTTCGGGGGCTCGGCGGTCATCCGTTCCTCTCCGGGGAGCGGAGCCGAGGTCGAGATGTCGGTGCCCCGGGCCCAGCCGGTGCGTTGAGCGGGAGGGACCGGTGAGCGGCCAGGCGCGGCCACGGGTGTTCCTGGTCGACGACCATGCCATGTTCCGGGCCGGGGTGCGGGCGGAACTGGGGGACGCGGTCGACGTGGTCGGCGAGGCCGACGAGGTGGGTGCGGCCGTCGAGCTGATCAGCGAGCGCCTGCCCGGGGTCGTCCTGCTCGACGTCCACCTTCCCGGCGGCGGAGGACAGGCCGTGCTCCACGGCGTCCGGCCCCGCCATCCCGAGGTCCACTTCCTCGCCCTGTCGGTGTCCGACGCACCCGAGGACGTGATCGCCGTCATCCGGGCCGGGGCGAGAGGGTACGTCACCAAGACCATCTCGGGCGACGAGCTTCTCCAGGCGATACGCCGGGTGGAGGCGGGCGACGCTGTCTTCTCGCCCCGGCTGGCGGGCTTCGTCCTCGACGCATTCGCCGACAGCGCCGGCGAGGCGACCCCGATCACGGGCCTGGACCCGGAGCTCGATCTGCTCTCGCCGCGAGAGCGGGAGGTGCTCCGTCTCATCGCCCGCGGGTACACCTACAAGGAGGTGGCACGAGAGCTCGTCATCTCGGTCAAGACCGTGGAGTCGCATGTCTCGTCCGTGCTGCGGAAGCTGCAGCTCTCGACGAGGCACGAGCTCGCCCGGTGGGCCACCGACCGGCGATTGGTGTAGGCCGCCGGAGCGGGGACGCACGACTGGCGCCATCCTCCGCTGCCCCGGACCGGCGCCCGGTCATCCTGATCCGATCCTGGCGTTGTAGTTGCCGATGGCGGTGTTGGCCTCGCGCTCGGCGATGCCGGCAGCTTGAGCAGGGGTCTGGCTGTTGCTCAGCATCTGCACCAGCCCGTCGGTCACCGCATTGCGCACCCCCTGATAGTCACCGATCAGCGAGCCGACATTGGCGTAACTGAGCGTTCCCTCGGTGAGCTGGGTGTAGCCGGTCTTGTAGTTCGGATCCTGGGCCCAGCGGTCGGCCAGCACCGGGAGCTTGGTTGCCGAGACGCGGACGGGCACGTAGCCGCTCTCGGCTGCCAGGCTCGCCTGCTCCCCGGGGGAGTCGAGGTACTGGATGAACTTCCAGGCAGCGGCCCGCTTCGCCAATGAGGAGTGGTTGCTGATCCACAGCGAGCCGTCGCCGACAGGGACGCCGCCGCCGGTGGTCAGCGCAGGCAGCGGCGCGGTGGCGATCTCCGTGCCCTTGTACTGGCCCGAGCCGAGCACCGCCTCGATCGGCCCGACCACGCCAGACGCCTCGAAGGTCATCGCCGCGTTCCCCTCCCCGATGGCCAGCAGATGGTCGATGCTGTTCGGATCCGATCCCGTATTGAGCGCCAGCCCGGACTTGACCATCTGGTTCCACCAGCTCCAGACCTTCATCGCCGTCGGGCCGGTGAGATTGGCCGCCGTCGCCCGCGAGATCCGGCCGTTGCCGTTGTTGACGTACTCCCCCCCGCTCTTGGCCAGCAGGTACTCGAAGACGTACGGCTGCGCATGGAGGGCGATGCCATGGGTCGCAGCACCCGAGGCGACGATCTTCTGCGAATCCTGCATCACCTCGGCGAGGGTCTGCGGCGGGTCGTTCGGGTTGAGGCCGGCCTTGGCGAACTTGCCCGGGTCGTAGTACATGATGACGTCCGAGACCGCCCAGGGCATCGAGCGTTGGACGTTCTGGACGTTGTACTCCTTCAATGTGCGTGGGAGGTAGTCGCTGAGCGGGTAGTGGCCGGCGTCGATGCAGTCCTGGACCGGCACCGTCGACTGGCTGTCGATCAACTGCTGGACCGTGGTGTCCTCGAACTGCGCCACGTCGGGAAGGTCGCCCGTGGACAGCCCTGCCTTGTACTTCTCGAACAGCGTCTGGTAGTCGGGCTGCTGGACGAGGGTGACGTGCACCTGGTTCTGGGAGTCGTTGAACGCGTTGGTGGCGTTGACCAGCCAGGTGTCGTTGGTCTGGATGAGCTCGTGCCACATCACGATCTGGACGGGCTTGGTCGCCGAAGCGAGTGCGCTGAGCCCGCAGGCGGCGGGGTTCACGATGTTCGTGGACTGCGTTGCCGTCGCCGTGGTCGATGACGACGAGCACCCGGCCAGGAGTGCCGCGGCGAGGAGCGCCACGGCGACGAGGGTGGTGGGCGGTGCATGGCGCATTCGCTTGCGGGTCGGTGTGGGCACGGTGGCCTTCCTTGTTCGGGTCATCCCTTGACGGCTCCGGCGGTCAGACCCCTGATGAGCTGCTTCTGGAACACGAGCAGCAGCACGAACAGGGGGATGAAGGCCAGGACGATGCCGGCAAAGGTGACGTTGATGGTGCTGATCTGGCTGCGGCTCAGGATCTTGAGCCCGATCTGGACGGTGCGGTACTGGTCGTTCTTGGTGACGATCAGCGGCCACAGGTACTGGTTGAACGCGGAGAAGAACGCGAACAAGCCGAGGGCGGCGATCGCCGGCCTGGCCAGGGGGACGGCGATGCGGGTCATGAAGCGGAGGTGTCCTAGACCGTCGATCTTGGCGGCGTCCCGCAGCTCACCGGGCAGCCCGAGGAACGCCTGGCGCATCAGGAACGCCCCGAACCCGGTGGCCAGGAACGGGACGATGAGCGCGAGGTACGAGTTGTACCACCCGAGGCTCACCACCGTCTGGAGGTTGGTGAAGAAGGTGACCTCGAGCGGCACCATCATGGTGGCCAGGAAGACCACGAAGATCGTGCGTTTGAAGGGGAACTCCAAGAACGCGAATGCGTAGCCCGCCGCGATCGACGTGACCAGCGTCCCGACCACGATCGCCACGGTGACGATGAAGCTGTTCATGAGGTAGCGCCCGAGATGCCCGCTGGTCCACGCCGTCGCATAGGTCGACCACTCCGGGTGGGTCGGGAAGAGCAGCGGCGGCCGTTGAGCGATCTGGTCGGGGGCCAGCAGCGAGTTGACCACGGTGATGTAGATCGGGAAGAGGACGATGACGCCGAGGACGACGAGCAGGAGGTAGCGGCTGACCTTGGTGGCCCGCCGGCGCCGCAACGGCGTGCCGTGACGGCTGGCGACCCGGAGGAGCACGGCGACCACCACAATGCCGGCAACGGCGAACAGGGCCGTGGTGAACCCCGGCGCCAGCGCCGCGACCGACGGTTCAGTTCCCATAGGTCACCCGCCGTTCGAGCAGGCGGATCTGGACGAGCGCCAGCACCAGGGTGATGAAGAACAGGGCGATCGCCATGACCGCGGCCCGACCCTCGTTGTTCTGGTTGAAGACCTGGTCGTAGATGTTGTACACGAGCAGGTTCGTCCGCTGCAGCGGACCGCCCTGGGTCAACAGGTCGATCTGGCCGAAGGACTGCAGCGACAGGATGGTCCCCACCACCACGGCGAAGAAGATCGTCGGGGAGAGCAGCGGGACGACCACATGGCGGAGGCGGGCCCATCCCTTGGCCCCGTCGATCTCGCAGGCCTCGAGCAGCTCGTCGGGGACGGCCTGGAGCCCGGCCGACATGAGGATGAAGGACAGGCCGATGTTCTGCCAGACGGTCACCACGGAGACGGCCACGAGCGCCCAGGTGGGATTGTCGAGCACGGAGAGCTGGTTCTGTTGGCCCAGCCAGTAGGTGAACAGGCCCACCTGGGGATTGAGCAGGGTGAAGAAGATGACCGAGGCCACCGCCACCGAGGTGGCCACCGGCGAGGCGAACACGGTCCGGAAGACCCGGATGCCCTTCAGCTTCTGATGGGCCAGCAGGGCGAGGAGGAGGCCGGCCAGCAGGCCGGCCGGCACCGTGTAGACGACGAAGAGCGCCGTCACCCACAGGCTGTTCAGGAAGTTGTGGGAGCCGAGCACCTGGCTGTACTGGCTGAGCCCGACGAAGCGCGACGGCAGGTTGGGGAACGGCGGGGTCGAGTAGAGCGAGAGGTAGATGTTGCGGGCGAACGGGTAGAAGACGAACACGGCGAACACCAGGGCCGAGGGGGCCAGGAGTGCGGCGGCCAGCAGGCGCTCCCGGCGCCGGCGCCGGAGGTGCCGATCCCCCGGGTCCGGCTCGGGGACCTCGCCCGGCCCCGGCCGATCGGTCGGAGCCGCCGGCAGCGGGTCCACGGTGGCACTCACCGTCCGATCCGATCACCGGTGGTGGCATCGAACAAGTGGAGGTGCTCGACGCCGAAGTCGAGGCGGACCGCTGCTCCCTCCTCGGGAACCGCCGCATCGGTGCCGATGCGCACGATGACCTCCTGGTCGTCGGTGAGCCTGCAGATGACGTGGTGCTCCGCTCCGAGCGACTCGACGACCGCCACGGTGGCGGGCAGCGGTCCAGTGGTGCCGATGGTGAGGCGCTCGGGCCTCATGCCGACCGCGATCGTCGTGGCAGCCGAGGCCTCGACCGCCTGGCGCTGGGCCGGGGACAGGGGGATCTGACCGCCGCTGGTGCCGATGCCCAGCTCACCGTCGAGCCGGGCGGGCGTACCGGTGACCGTGTTCATCGGCGGGCTCCCGATGAAGCGGGCCACGAACAGGCTGGCTGGATGGGCGTAGACCTCGGCGGGCGGCGCCACCTGCTCGAGGGCGCCCTCGTTCATGACCGCCAGGCGATCGGCCATCGTCATCCCCTCGATCTGGTCGTGGGTCACGTAGACGAAGGTGGTGGTCAGCCGCCGCTGCAGTTCGATCAGCTCGGTCCTGGTCTGGACGCGCAGCTTGGCGTCGAGGTTCGAGAGCGGCTCGTCCATCAGGAAGACCTGTGGGCGTCGCACGATGGCACGGGCCAGGGCCACCCGCTGGCGCTGGCCCCCCGAGAGCTGGGCCGGCCGGCGATCGAGCAGGGTGGTGAGCCCGAGCGCCTCGGCCGCCGAGGCGACGAGGCCGGCCCGCTCGGGCTTGGGCATGCCCCGGCACTTGAGGGGGAAGTCGATGTTCCGCCCCACCGTCATGTGCGGGTACAGCGCGTAGTTCTGGAACACCATGGCGATGTCCCGGTCCTTCGGCTCGACGTCGTTGACGGCCCGGTCGCCGATCACCACGGTCCCCCGGTCGGGATCCTCGAGGCCGGCGATGATCCGCAGCACCGTCGACTTGCCGCAGCCCGACGGACCGAGGAGGACGAGGAACTCCTGGTCCTCTACCTCGAGGTCGAAATCACGGACCGCCTCGACCGCGCCGAAGTGCTTGGACACGCCCCGGAGGGCCACCTGTCCCACGTCCGGGGCCTCAGTACCCCTGGGAGCATGGGCGGGAACCGGCGCGCACCTCTGCGACTCTCTCGAGCCACTGCTCCTGGTTCCCCATCCGCGCTCCCCCTCGGCTGCCCCGCTCGTTTGCCACTCCTCATCCTGGCAGGCGAACGGATACCCCAACAGGGGAGAAAGTCCCGCTCAGGGGCGGATCTCCGCGTGCTCAGACGGTGCCCGGAGGTAGGAAGCAGTCGTTGAGGGGCGCGTCGCGGACGGCCAGGATCTCCGCGATCGTCGGGGGCCTGCCCGCCGAGGATGGCGCGGCGCCGTGCCCGAGATGCCGGGCCCGGCACCAGCAGCGGTCGGGTCAGCGGATCACCCGCCGCACACCGGCCCCGGTGGCCAGTTCCGGCGGCACCAGGTCGATGTAGGTCGGGACCGGGATGGCGTCGAGCTCCTCGTGGCCGTCGCCGGGCCGCGGCTCGGACTCGACGGTGGTGTACTCGCCGGCCGGGGAACGCAGGATGATTTGGGCCCGCTTGCGCTTGCCGACGCCCTCGGCGGCGCGCATCTCGTTGCAGATCTTGTAGGTGACCACGTAGGCGACGATCGGAACGATGATGACCGCGAACCGGAAGAACCACAGCACGTCCTTCAGCGGCACCTGGAAGAAGTTTGCCATCACGTCGGTGGACGATGCGGAGAACGTCATGAACAAGAGGGACAGCATCGCCGCGCCGGCCGCCGTCCGCTTGGGACGGTCGCGGGGCCGGTCCAGGAGGTTGTGGTACGCCAGGTCCTTGGTGTGGTGCGACTCGATGAACGGCCAGAAGACGAAGATGTTGAAGATGATGCCCGGGAAGATGATCGCCGGCAGGAAGATCTCGAGCGGGATCGTATGGCCCCACCCCACGAACTCCCAGCTGGGCATGATGCGCGCCGCACCGTCCAGCCAGCCCATGTACCAGTCGGGCTGCACGGCGTAGGAGATCTGGAAGGGCTCGTACTGGCCGAACTGCCAGATCGGGTTGATCTGGGCGAAGCCGCCCAGCAGGAAGATCACCGCTGTGGTCATGAACAGGAAGCCGGTGGTCTTGGCCATGAAGGTCGGGAACATCGGCGAGCCGACCACGTTGTTCTCGGTCTTCCCCTTCCCCTTGAACTGGGTGTGCTTCTGCTTGACCAACAAGCCCAGGTGGGCGCCGAGCAGCCCCATGATCACCAGCGGCACGATCAGCACGTGGAGGACGTAGAACCGGGGGATGATCACCCCGTTGCCCGGGTAGTTGCCACCGAAGAGGAAGAAGGCGAGGTAGCTCCCGACCAGGGGGATCGACTCGACGATGGAGAAGGCGATGCGGATGCCGGTGCCCGAAACCAGGTCGTCGGGGAGGGAGTAGCCGAGGAACCCGTTGATGATCCCCAGCATGAGCATGGACACGCCGACGATCCAGTTGAGCTCGCGCGGCTTGCGGAAGGCGCCGGTGAAGAACACCCGGGCCATGTGCACGGCGATCGACCCGAGGAAGATGTCGGCGGCCCAGTGGTGGGCCTGGCGCATCAGGAGGCCGGACTT
The DNA here is from genome assembly GCA_003138855.1 of Acidimicrobiaceae bacterium. GTDB lineage: Bacteria > Actinomycetota > Acidimicrobiia > Acidimicrobiales > RAAP-2 > Bog-756. The sequence goes on from PLHF01000079.1 coordinate 30,236, forward strand.
CACGTCGAAGGAGAGCCCCACCGTCGAGGAATAGGCCTCGGACACCTTCTGGCCCCGCAGGGGGATGTAGGAGCCGTGGTAGACGATCTCGTGGGCCGAGGGCACGTAGTACAGGGTCAAGAACACCCCGGTGACCATCAGCACGACGAAGGAGTAGAGGGCGATCTCGCCCAGCATGAACGACCAGTGGTCGGGGAAGATCTTGTCGAGGAAGGTCCGGCCGCCCTTGGCGATCCCCAGTCGGTCGTCGACCCAGCGGAGTGACTTGTCGATCATGGGCGCTCCCAGAACCCGGGGCCGACGGCCTGGTCGAACCCGCCATTGGCCCGGAGCAGGCCGGTCGCGTCCACCGTGATCGGCAGCTGGGGCAGCGGGCGGGGGGCGGGGCCGAACTCGGGCACCGCGCCGGCGAGCACATTGAAGATCGACTGGTGACAGGGGCACACCAGCTGCTGGGTCTGGTGCTGATAGAGGCCGACCGGGCAGCCCAGGTGGGTGCACATCTTCGAGTAGGCCACATAGCCGGCCACCCCCCAGTCGGTGCGCCCGGGGCTCTGGAGCGGCTGCAGCTCGCTGGCCAGCCGGATGAGGATCACCTGGTCGGGGGAGGAGCCCTCGAAACCCTTCGGGAACACGGTGAGCACACCTCCCACCTCGAGGTCGTCCACGGTGATCTGGCGACCGTCGACCGTCACCAGCTTCGAGCCCCTCTTCCAGTTGGTCTCGAACAGCGTCTCGCCGGGCTTGGGCCCGAGCGACCGGACCAGCGGGAACAGCAGCACGATCCCCATGGTCGCCGACCCCAGGGCGAAGAGGCCGCCCAGCAGCTTGCGCCGCTTGACCACCATGCCGCCCCGCTCGGCGACGGCCGCCGTCATGGCGTCCCGCTCGGCGTCGGTGGAGTGGAACTCGTGACGCTCCTCGACGAAGGGCCCCTGGGGCATCAGGTACTTGCCCCAGGCGGTCACCCCGAATCCGAGGGCGAGCATGCCCACACCCAGGGTGAGCGCCTCCCACTGGGTACTGCTCCCGATCCAGTAGGCGACGCCGAACCCGATGAAGCCGATGAAGCCGATGACCATGGTGACGGCGGCCACCGCCTGGGCGCCCTCGGGGTGCCTGGCGAAAGGCTGCAGGTGCGGGTCGTCGAGGGCGGCCGGGGGCAGGGGGCCCTCGGTGCGTGGGGACTCGTCGCTCACGTCCGCTCTCCGATCCAGAAGCAGACCAGCATCAGGATCCCCACGCCGAGGAGCAGGCCGACGAAGCCCTCACCCACCGGGCCGATCCCGCCGAGGGCGAAGCCACCCGGGTTGGACGGGTGCTGGATGACCCCGTGGATGTAGGCGGCGATGTCCCGGGCCTCGGTGTTGGTGATGTTGCCGGACCCGAACCGGGGCATGTTGCCGGGGCCCGACCGGATGGCCTCGACGACCTGGGTGGTGGTGGCCAGGTGGAGGCTGGGCGCATAGGCGCCGTCCATCAGTGCGTCACCGGCACCGGTGATGGTGTGGCAGGCGGCACAGTTCAGGGTGAAGAGGGTGCCGCCCGACTCGAGGTCGGCCGAGCTGGTGTCGACCACGGGGATCTGGGTCCCCACGCCCGGCGTCAGCGACTGCACCCACGCCGCGATCTCGAGGGTCTGCAGCCGGTCGAAGCGGGGCGGCTTGCGGGTGGCCTGAACACCGGGAATGGCGAGGGGCATCCGGCCGGTGGACACCCAGAAGTCGACCGTTCCCGCCCCCAGGCCCTGCAGGTTCGGAGCCACGCCGGTGGAGCCGTTGGCCTCCGGGCCGTGACAGCTCGAGCAGTTGGCGGCGAAGAGGGCCTGGCCCGGGGCGATGAAGGAGGCCGGGAGGTTGACATAGAAGATGCCGGTCTTGTTGGACGGCGATGTGGCCTTGAGGGCGCTCGAGACGCTCGGCGCGGTGGGCTGGCCGATCGGGGTGGGGAGCGACGAGGACGACGTCGTTGCGGTGACAGGGGTGGCGGTCGACGGCGTCCCGACCGCCTGGGCCGGGCCCGGCGAGAAGCCGAACAGGCCGAGCAGGCCGACGCAACCCACCAGTCCCGCGGGTACGGCGTATCGAGCCTTGAACAGTCTGCGCATCCCGGTTCGCACCTACTTGAGAAGGAAGAGGCAGCTGTAGAGGCCGATCCAGACAACGTCCACGAAGTGCCAGTAGTAGCTGACGCTCTGGAAGACCGGTGTCTCCCCCGGGTCACCCTTCGGGCCCTTCAATCTTCCCAGCAGGAAGATCATCGCCGCCAGGCCGAGGGCGACATGGAGGCCGTGCACTCCGGACATGATGTAGAAGAGCGAGCCGAAGGCGGTGTGGGTCGGGTCCGTGGCCGGGTTGTGGGAGAGGCTGATCCACTCGTAGAACTGGTTGGCCACGAACAGCGTTCCCAGGACGAGGGTGGCCGTCACGAAGATCTTGGCGCTGCGCCGATTGCCACGCTCCTGGTCCCAGACCGCCTTCTGCATGGTGAAGCTGGAGGACACCAGGATGAGGGTGAAGAAGCCCGCTCGGAGCGTGTCCAGGTGGGTGCCGGTGGGCGGCCACACGGACGCGTGGGCCCGGATGGTGAAGAAGGCGGCGAACAACGAGCTGAAGAACATCACCTCGGAGCCGAGCCAGATGATGACGCCCACCGCCAACATCGACGGCTTGTCGGGGCGGTGGCGCTGACGGGAGGTGACCGCCGGATCGACGGCGAGGGCCTGGGTCACGACGCTCTTTTTAGTCGATCCGGCGCCCGCGGGGCCAACTCACCTCGCGGGCACCCGGCGGACCACGTCCGGGCACCGGAACGACGCCTGTCGGCGGGCCGCACCGCCCCCCCCGGCAGTGCCCGGAGTTCCCCGTCGAGGATCAGTCGGGTGCGGCCAGGGCGGCCGGTGCGGGGGTCAGCGAGATCACGCTCAGGCGCTGGGTGGGCCGGGTCAGCGCCACGTACAGCGTGCGCAGCCCGCGGGCGGTCTCCCCGGCGATCATGCCGGGCTCGACCACCACCACCGAGTCGAACTCAAGTCCGTTGGCGGCGTCGGCGGCCAGCAGGACCAGCGGCTCGGACAGGCCGCCTTTGCGCATGTCCCGAGCATCCACCACCGGGTGCCCGACATCGGCCAGCGCCCCGGAGAGCGCGGGGAGGAGGGCCTCGGGGGCGAGGATGGCCACCCGGCCCGACTTCACCGCCGCCACCTCCTCCGCGGCCACCTCGGCCACCAGCCGGGCCAGGTCGGTGATCGTCGGCTCGCCGTCCCCGCCCTCGGCGGCCCGGACGGCGATCAGCCGTGGCTCCTCCCCGGTGCGCCGGGCCGGCTTCGGAGGGGTCAGCTCCGGCGCGGCGACCGCCAGCACCCGGCTGGCCACCGCCAGCACCTCGGCGGGGGTCCGGTAGCTCACCGTCAGCTCCACCGACCGCACGGGACGGCGACGGGGCAAGTGCTCGGTGATGTCCGCCCACGACGTGGGCGCCCACGGGGCGGTGGCCTGGGCGATGTCGCCGACGACGGTCATCGAGCCCGAGAGCGAACGTCGGGTGAGCATCCGCAACTGCATGGGCGAGAGGTCCTGCACCTCGTCGGCCACGATGTGCCCGTACTTGCGCAGGCCGTCGTCGGCACCGCCGTTGCGCGGTCCGAGCAGATGGCGGGCCTCGTCGACCAGGGCGGCGTCGGCCGGGGTCCAGGCCACCTCGTCGAGCGATCCCGAACGCGGCCGCCGGAGCAGCAACTGCTCCTCCGGAGTGAGGACCCCCTTCCCCGCTGCCGCGATCAGCGGCGGCGCGCCGAAGAGGTCGTGGAGCAGCTCGTGGGGCGACAGCCGGGGCCACATGCGGTCGAACGCCTCGGCCAGCTCGGGCACCCTCCGCACCTTGCGGAAGAAGTCCTCGAAGTCGAACTCGTCGTCGGACAGCTCGGCGGGGTCCTCGTAGCCGGGGAAGGCGGTGACCGACGACGGGATGTCGACACCGAGCCGCTGCTGGGTCTGTCGGGCGCGGTCGGCCAGCAGCTGGGCGACGGCCTGCTCCACCAGGCGGCGGCGGGCATTGTGGGTACCGGGCCGGCGGCGGGCCACCTCGATGATGCGGCGGGTGTCCCCCGCCGTCAGCCGGAGGAGCAGGGCTCCGTAGGGAATGGCCACGTCATCGCCCAGCGGCCGCTGGCGGGTACGCACCGCGCGGGCCACCACCGCGGCCATCCGGGCATCGCCCTTCAGGCGGGCCACCTCGGCCGGACCGTTCTCGCGGATCCGGATCTCGGGCACCAGTCCGGAGACGGTCGACAGGGTCACCCCCGTCTCCCCGAGCGACGGCAGCACCTGTTCGATGTAGCGCAGGAAGAGCGGGTTGGGGCCGACGACCAGCACACCCTGGCGCTCGAGCGGGAAGCGGTGGGTGTAGAGCAGGTAGGCGGCCCGGTGGAGTGCCACCGCGGTCTTGCCGGTGCCGGGGCCTCCCTGGACGACGAGGACACCGCTCAGCGGGGCGCGGATGATCTCGTCCTGTTCGCGTTGGATGGTGGAGACGATGTCGGTCATCCGGCCCGACCTGGCGCGATGGAGTGCCGCCAACAGCGCCGCCGGGCCACCGATTGGCAGATCGCCGACGATCAGCTCCCCGGTGCTGTCGGCGTCCGGACCGTCGGGGTGGACGCCCCCTCCGTCGGATCCGGCTTCTTCGGGTCCGGGCCCGAAGCCCGGGGGGCTGAAGCGCTCGTCCTCGACGCCGACCACCCGGCGCCCCTGCAGGGCGAGGTGGCGGCGCAGCACCAGGCCCTGGGGATCCCGTCCGGTGGCCCGGTAGAACGGCTCGGCGACGGGCGCCCGCCAGTCGACCACCAGGGGCTCGTGGTCGGCACTGTGGATGGCGAGTCGGCCGATGTGGAAGGTCTCGGTGGCCACCGGGGCGGCGCTGCTGCCGTCGGGGGCAGGGGCCGGTGGGGCACCGCCCCCGGTGGCACGGGCCTCCTCGACCCGGTCGATCCGCCCGAAGGTGAGCGCCTGGTCCCCGATGTCCAACTGTTCGAGGCGGGCCAGGCTGGTGCGCACGATCACGTCCCGCTCGGTGCGGGACTGGAACGTCCCCCCCTTGCCCAGATCGAGGACGCCCTCGAGCATGGAATTGGCATCGCTCCGCATGGCGTCGAGACGGCCGTAGGCCATGTCCACGAACTCCTGTTCGGCCTGCAGCTCCGATTCCACCCCACCTCCGCTCATTCCCGTACCTGCCCGGCGCGCATCCCGCCCGGCTCAGGGGAACCCTCGATTGTATGCGCCCGGCCGGGGGCTGCGCCCGGGGCGGGCGTTGCCGGTGGTCGATGCCGCTCTTCTAGACTCTGGCCATGGCCTCACCCGTCGTCCCCGCATCGGCGACCGAGCGGCTGGTCGGGGCTGCGCTCCTGTCCCCGCCGGACGTGGACGTCCTCGCCGCAGCGGCGGCGCGCTAGGCCGTGGCGGAGCAGCGGGCAGCGGCCCACCCGGCAGCGGGCCGTTTCGACGACGCGCCGTTCATCCGGGCCTGCCGGCGGCAGAGCGTCGACCACGTGCCGGTATGGTTCATGCGCCAAGCGGGGAGGTCGCTGCCCGAGTACCGCGCCGCCCGCGGGCCGGGCAGCATCCTCGACGCGATCGCGCAGCCCGAGCTGGTGGCCGACCTCACCTGCCAGCCGGTCGACCGTTACGGGACCGACGCCGCCATCTTCTTTTCCGACATCGTGGTCCCGGTGGCGGCGATCGGGTTCGGGGTCGACGTGACCGCCGGCACCGGCCCGGTGGTGGCCCGGCCGTTCCGGACCAAGGAGGACCTCGGCCGACTGCGCCCGCTCGAGCCCGAGATCGACACGCCCTACGTCATCGAGGCGGTCGGGATCCTGGCCGATCGGCTCGCCGTTCCCCTGATCGGCTTCGCCGGCGGGCCGTTCACCGTGGCCAGCTACCTCGTCGAGGGAGGCCCCTCCAAGAACTTCACCAGGGTCAAGGCCCTCATGCACTGCGAACCGGGCATCTGGCACGAGCTGATCGAGCGGCTGTGCGACATGGCCCTCGCCTCCCTCCGCTCCCAGCTGGACGCCGGCGCCTCGGCGGTCCAGGTCTTCGACAGCTGGGCCGGCATCCTCACCCCCCGCCACTATGCCGAGCTGGTGCTACCGGCCACCCGCCGGCTGTTTGCCGAGCTGGCGGACACCCATCCCGGCATCCCCACCATCCTCTTCGGGGTGGGCACCGGCGAGCTGCTGGCGGCGATGTCCACCGCAGGGAGCGACGTCGTCGGCATCGACTGGCGGGTGCCACTCGACGTGGCCCGTCGACGGGTGGGGCCCGGTATCGCGGTCCAGGGCAACCTCGACCCGGCGCTGTGCCTGGCGAACTGGGACGTCGTGGCCGAAGAGACCCGGGACGTCCTCGAACGGGCCGGGACCGCGCCCGGCCACGTGTTCAACCTGGGCCACGGGGTGCTGCCCGAGACGGACCCGGCCATCCTGGAGCAGGTGGTCCGGCTGGTCCACGCCGAGGGCCGGGCCGGCGTGGGCGCGCCGTCGTGAGCGCGCCGGGCGGACCGCGAACCGGGGTGCTGGTCATGGCCCACGGGACCCCTGCCACGGCCGCCGGGATCGAGCCCTTCTACACCACCATCCGCCGCGGCAGTCCTCCCACCCCGGAGCTCCTCGCCGAGCTGGTGGGCCGCTACGAGGCGATCGGCGGGACCTCGCCGCTCACCGAGCGGACCCGGTCCCAGGTCGAGGGGCTGGCCTCGGCCCTGGAGGCCGCCGCACCCGGCGGGTACGTGGTGCGCTTCGGCGCCAAGTACGTGACCCCCACCATCGAGGAGGGACTGGCCGAACTGGCGGATGCCGGCGTCGACCGTGTGATCGGCATCGTGCTCACGCCGCATCAGTCCTCCCTGGGGTCGGGCGAGTACTTCCGCAGGGCAAGGGAGGCGGCGGCGGCGACACCCGCCCTGGGGTTCACGGCCATCCCGTCGTGGCACCGCACCGAGGGATTCGCGCCGGTCCTCGCCGATCGGACCGCGGCCGTCCTGGCATCGCTCGACCCGGACCGGAAGCGCCGGACTGCGGTCTTCTTCACCGCCCACAGCCTCCCCGAGCGGGTCGTCGCCGACGGCGACCCCTATCCGGACCAGGTGGCGGAGTCGGCCGGCGACGTCGCCGCCCTGCTCGGGCTGGGCGAGGTCCCCGGGCTGAGCTGGGGGGTGGCCTGGCAGAGCGCAGGGCGCACGGCTGAGCCGTGGATCGGCCCCGACCTCCTGGTCGAGATCGGGCGGGTTGCCGCCGAGGGTGCCACCTCGGTGGTCGTCTGCCCGGTCGGCTTCGTTTCCGACCATCTGGAGGTCCTCTACGACCTGGACATCGAGGCCGCCGCCGTGGCACATTCACTCGGCGTCGCCTTCGCCAGGACCCCGTCGCTCAACGACGACCCGGTGTTCCTCGGCCTGCTGGCCGACGTGGTCCGCACGGCGTCCCACACTGCACCCGGTGCGCCCCCTTCCCCGAGCGCCGTGCCGTCGCCGGCGCAGCCCGCGGCATCGGCGTGACCCCTCCGTCGTCCCGGGCCCGGCCGACAATCGCCGTCATCGGTGCGGGGATCGCCGGGCTGGCCGCTGCCTGGGAGCTGGTGGCCGCTTCCGACCTCGAGGGTGGCGAGCCGCCCGAGGTCGTGGTGCTCGAATCGGCCGATCGCATCGGCGGAAAGCTCACCGCCGCCGAGTTCGCGGGACGGAACGTCGACCTGGCCGCCGACGCGTTCCTGGCCCGGCGCCCGGAGGCCACCGGGCTCTGCGAGGAGCTCGGCCTCGATGAGGAGCTGGCGCCGGTGGGCGCGCTGGGCGCCTCGCTGTGGGTCCGGGGCCGCCTCCGCCCGATGCCCGAGGGGGCCAACCTCGGCGTGCCCACCCGCTGGTGGCCGCTGTTCCGCTCGGGAATCCTGAGCACGTGGGAGTCGCTCCGCGTCGCCCGGGACCTGGTCGTTCCCCATCCCCCCACCAAGGGGGTCACCGGGGACCGCTCGGTGGGGGACATCGTCGGCGAGCGGCTCGGACGTCCGGTCGTGGAACGGCTGGTGGACCCCCTCATCGGTGGGATCCACGCCGGAGGGGTGGACGACCTCAGCGCCGCGGCCACCTTCCCCATGCTGATCGCCGCCGCCCGCCAATCGGGGAGCCTGATGCGCCGACTGGGCAGGGTGCCGCCCCCGCCGCCCGGACCGGCAGCGCCGACGCCCGTCTTCTGGTCCCTGCGCGACGGTACCGCCAGCCTCGCCGCCGAGCTCGGTGACGCGCTGGCCCGACGCGGGGTGGCCATCCACACCGGGGTGTCGGTCGACGCCGTCGAACGGGCGGGAACGGGCGGGTCGAACGGATCGTCGCACCCCACCTGGACCATCACCCTGGGCGGCTCCGGCGTACCCCCGGGGCGGTCCGTCGGCGGCCCGGGCGGTAGGTCGAGCCTGCGGGTCGACGGTGTGGTGCTGGCCACCCCGGCCCGCCACGCCGCCGTGATGCTGGCACCCCTGGCCCCGGTGGCCGCCGGCCTGCTCGGCGCGATCGAGTACGCCTCGGTGGCGCTGGTCACCCTGGCGCTGGACCCCGGGGCGATCCGTGCCCCGCTCGACGGCACCGGGTTCCTGGTGCCGCGGACCTCCACCATCGACGGGCGTCCCGCTCTCATCACCGGCTGCACCTTCCTCGGACGGAAGTGGCCACACCTGGCGCGGCCCGGGGACGAACTGGTTCGGGTGTCGGTCGGCAGGTTCGGCGACGACCGACCGGCGACCCTCGATGACGACGAGTTGACCGCCGCCGCCTTCGGCGAGTTGGCCCGGCTGCTCGGCATCGTCGGCACCCCCCTCGAGACGTTGGTCACCCGATGGGACGGGGCCTTCCCCCAGTACCGGGTCGGCCACCTGGTCAGGGTGGCGAGGATCGAGCAGTCGGTGGCCGAGCTCGGCGGTGTGGCCGTGGCCGGCGCCACCTACCGCGGCGTCGGCATCCCGGCCTGCATCGGCAGCGGTCGGACGGCCGCCCGACGCGTCCTCGAGTCGCTGTCCAGCGGAGGCACGCCCGGCAGATCACCCGGTCGCGCCGATCCCACTCGATGAGCCCGGAGCCGGCTCCCACCACCACGACCGGACCACCGCTCGACCAGGGAACGGCCGAGCCGCCCTGGCGGCCGTCCCGGGTGCGCATCACCCATCGCCTCACCCCCAGCGCGACCCCCAAGAGGGGCATGGTCGCCCTCCCGGCCCTGGTATCCGGGGTGGGACTGGCTCTCTCCCTCCCCCCGTGGGGATGGTGGATCCTGGCCTTCCCCGCCGCCGGGCTGCTCTGGTGGCGCCTCGGAGGCCTGCGGCCGCGCACCAGGCTGTGGGCCGGCTGGCTGGCCGGACTCGGGTGCTACGTGCCCGGCCTGATGTGGGCCCGTTCGTTCACCCTCCTCGGCGGCCTCCTGCTGATCGCCTTCGAGGCCGGGTTCTTCGCCCTGGCTTGCCTGGCCGTGCCGGCCCGGCCCGTTGCTGCCCGGGCGCTGGCCTTCCCGGCGGCGATGACCCTGGCCGAGGCGGTGCGGATGACCTGGCCCTTCGGGGGCCTGCCCATCGGCGGGGTGTTCCTCGGCCAGGCGGACGGGCCGCTCCTCGGCGTGGCCCGACTCGGCGGCCCGCTGGGGTTGACCGCCGCCGTCTACGTGGGCGGCGTGGGGCTGGCGGCCCTCGCCGAGTTCTGCGTGCGGGCCGTCCGGGACGGCAGACGGGCAGGCCGTTTCGCCCGCTCGCTGCCGGGCGGGGACGGCCTGACCCCGGTCGGGACCGGTCCCGCCAGGGGTCGTCGGGAGATCGTCGCCGATGCCGTCGCCGGGCTGGGCGGCCTGGCACTGGCCGGGGCGATCGCCCTGGTGGCCCTGGCGGGCGCCGGCCTCGCCGCCGACCATGCAACCGACGGGGGTCCGTCGCTCGGCACCGTGTCGACCGCTGCCGTGCAGGGCGGGGGCAGGCGCGGCTTCTCCAAGTCGCAGGTCGACCCGGCGGTGGTGCTCAACGCCCAGGTGACGGCGACCGAGCGCATGCAGCAACTGGACCATGGACAGGCGCCCCGGCTGGTGCTCTGGCCCGAGGACGTGGTCTCTCTCGACACCCCGCTCGGCGAGTCCCCGGAGCAGGCGGCGCTCTCGCAACTGGCGCAGAGCCTGCACTCCACCCTGGTGGTGGGGGTGACCGAGACGATTTCGGCCACGACCTTCCGCAATGAGGTCGTGGCATGGGGGCCCGACGGGACGCTGGTGTCCAGGTTCGAGAAGGTGCACCGGGTCCCCTTCGGTGAGTACGTCCCCGAGCGCAGCTTCTTCGCCCACCTGGCCAACCTGTCGGCGGTCTCTCGGGACGCCGTGCCGGGGACGGGGACCGGGCTGCTCCCCACGCCCGCCGGCCCGCTGGGGGCGATGGTCTCCTACGAGGTCTTCTACGCGGAGCGGGGCCGCTCCTCGGTGCGGGCCGGCGCCCAGCTCCTCATCGTCCCCACCAACACCTCCTCCTACGCCGCCGCCCAGGTGCCGACCCAGGAGATCGCCGCCGCCGAGGTGCAGGCCGTGCAGCAGGGCCGCGACCTCCTGCAGGCGGCACCCACCGGGTACAGCGCGGCGATCACCAATCGGGGCACGCTGCTGGAGCGATCGGGGCTCGGTGCCCAACAGGTCGTGTTCGCCACCCTGTCCCGGCGGGCCGGATGGACCCTCTATGTTCGCTTCGGCGACCTTCCGGTCGAGGTGGGCGCCGGCGTGGCCCTGGTGGGCGCCTGGCTGCTGGCCGGCCGGCGCAACCGGGTAGGCGCCCCGGGCCGGAGGGCACGGGGGGCCTAGCGGGCGGACACCGGGCGCCGCCCGTCGCGGGGGTGCCGGCCACTCGGCCGGCTACTCGTAGTACCCCGAGTGGATGTAGACGCAGGGGACGCCCTCGGAGTGGAACATGGCGAAGTTGTCGGGGTCGTCCTCGAAGGCCAGCCGCAGGTCGAACCCGTACGACCGCAAGTCCTCGACGGTGTCCCGCTTGAACCGGGTCACCTGGGCGTAGTCCCCGCGCGACCGCATGATCAGGAGGTCCCACCGCAGGCCGTAACGGTGGAGCCAGGCCAGTGTCTGCGGTTGCACCCGCATCGGCCGTCCGGTCAGCAGGATCACCTGCAACCGGTCATCGAGGAGCTCGAGGACCCTGGCCAGCTCCTCGATGACCGGGTCGTCCCCGCAGGCGTCGAAGAACCGGTCCCAGTCGCGTCGCCCGCGTTCGAGGAAGTGCTGGCGGCCGACCGCGTCCGACAGGACCCCGTCCACGTCGAACACGACGGCCTCGCCCGGTTCCTCCACCGGCGACCCGTGCCACGCCCAGTTGCCCGGCACACCCACCCGGCTCACTCGTCGGACGTCGAGCCCGACGCCAACCGCCGGATCTCCTCCACCACCGCCGGATCGGCCAGGGTTGTGGTGTCCCCGAGCACCCGGCCCTCGGCCACGTCGCGCAGAAGACGGCGCATGATCTTGCCGCTCCGGGTCTTCGGCAGCTCGTCGGTGAACACCACCGTCTTCGGCCGGGCGATCGGGCCGATCTTGGCGGCCACGTGGGCCCTGAGCTCCTGACCCCGCTCGTCGCTCGGTGGCCCGGCGTCGGACACCAGGGTGACGAAGGCCACGATGGACTGGCCCGTGGTGGCATCGATCGCCCCGACCACCGCCGACTCGGCCACCAGGTGGTGCTCGACCAGGGCCGACTCCACTTCGGTCGTGGAGATCCGGTGGCCCGACACGTTCATCACGTCATCGACCCGACCCAGCAGCCACAGGTATCCGTCGTCGTCGATCTTGGCACCGTCCCCAGCGAAGTACCGCCCGGGAAACCGGCTCCAGTAGGTGTCCACGTAGCGTTCAGGGTCGCCGTAGATGCCCCGGAGCATCGAGGGCCATGGTGTAGTCAGGGTGAGGTAGCCCCCGCCCCGGTCCACCCGGACTCCCTCCTCGTCGACCAGCTCGACGCCGATGCCCGGCAGGGGGAAGGTCGCCGACCCCGGCTTGGTGGTGGTGATCCCCGGCAGGGGGGCGATCATCATGGCGCCGGTCTCCGTCTGCCACCAGGTGTCCACCACCGGGCAGCGCCCGCCGCCGATGTGGGTGGAGTACCACATCCAGGCCTCGGGGTTGATCGGCTCGCCGACCGAGCCGAGGACCCGGAGGGAGGTCAGGTCGTGGCGGCCCGGGTAGTCGGTTCCCCACTTCATGAACGTCCGGATGGCGGTTGGCGCGGCATAGAGGATCGTCACCCCGTAGCGCTCGACGATCGACCACCAGCGGTCGCGATCGGGGAAGTCCGGCGTCCCCTCGTACATGACCGAGGTGGCGCCGTTGGCCAGCGGCCCGTAGACGATGTAGCTGTGGCCGGTGACCCATCCGATGTCCGCCGCGCACCAGTAGACATCGCGCTCGGGACGGAGGTCGAACACCACACGGTGGGTGTAGGCCACCTGGGTCAGGTATCCCCCGGTGGTGTGCATGATCCCCTTGGGCGCCGCCGTGGTGCCCGAGGTGTAGAGGATGAACAACAGGTCCTCGGCGGCCATGTGCTCGGGATCGCACTGGTCGGATGGCGCGCCTCCGGCGGCATCGTCGTCGCCACTCAGCAGTTCGTGCCACCAGTGATCGCGTCCCGGCGTCAGCGTCGCCCCGACGGCATCACTGGGGTCGCCGATCCGTCGGGCCACCACCACGTGGTCCACGCACGGCGCCTCCGAGACCGCCATGTCCACGTTGGCCTTCAACTGCACCGGTGCGCCCCGGCGCCACCCGCCGTCCGCGGTGAGCACCACCCGCGCCTGGGCATCGAGGATCCGGTCGCGCAGGGCATCGGACGAGAACCCGCCGAACACCACCGAGTGCACCGCCCCGATGCGGGTGCAGGCCAGCATGGCCACCGTCAGCTCGGGGATCATCGGCATGTAGACGGCCACCCGGTCGCCGCGGCCGACGCCCAGTCCGCGCAGCACGTTGGCGAACCTCGACACGTCGGTCAGCAGCTGGCCGTAGGTGACGGTCCGGGTGTCGCCCGGCTCGCCCTCCCAGTGGAAGGCCACCTTGTCGCCGCGCCCGGCGGCCACGTGCCGGTCGAGGCAGTTGTAGGACACGTTGAGGGTGCCCCCGTCGAACCAGCGGGCGAACGGCAGGTCCCACTCGAGGACAGTGTCCCACGCGGTGAACCAGTCGAGCGCCCCGGCCTGCCGGGCCCAGAACCCGGGTACGTCATCGGCGGCCTGCCGGTAGACGGCCGGGTCCGAGACCAGCGCCTGGCGCCGGAACTCCTCGGAGGGCGGAAAGACGCGGTCCTCGGTGAGATAGTCCTCGATGGTGGCCTCGGACGATGGGGCCCCTGCCTCCGGGCGGTGTGCTGCATCGTCGGGCATGGCTCCCTCATCCTGTGCTGGTACCAGCGGAGACCACTCCGCCTGGGCGCGCCTCAGCCTAACGCCGGGGGGACTCTACGATGGAGGGGACGTGACCACGACCACACAACCGCAGGACGCGGTGGAGCTCGGCGGGCGGTCGCCAGCGGCACCCGACGCCACCTTCATACCGGAGCCCGGTGGCACCGGGGTGGAGGTGCCCCTGGGACGACGGGTGGTGGTGGTCAGCGACCTGCTGCTCAGACAACAGGCCACCCCGTCGACGTCGGCCGTCACCGCAGAGCTGGCCCGCGCCCTCGACACCTGGGACGGCCCGGGCATCCTGATCATCGCCGGCAACCTCTTCGACCTGACCGGCGTGGACACGCCCGTCGTCGAGGCCCGGCGGGCGATCGAGGCCCATCCGGCCCTCGCCCAGGCGCTCGCCGGCTTCCTCGCGCTCGACGAGCGCCGGGTCATCCGTCAGACCGGCACGCACGAACCGGGCTACGACACCGACCCCGAGACCGTGGCCGCCATCGCCGCCGTCGGGGTCGAGCAGATGGGGCCGGTCGACCTCCACCTCCATACCGTCACCGGCGAGCGGGTGGTGCGGGTGGAACCGGGCCAGTGTGCCCAGGCATCGGGCGAGGGAGGGCCCGAGGCGTTCCACCCCGGCGCCGACGCCAAGCCGGGGCTCGTCGCAGCACCGCCGACCGGGAGCGGATGGCGGACACTGGCCGTGAAGTCCCCAGAGGACGCACCCTGGCTGGCCGGCCTCGACCGGCTCACCGACCCGTCGGCGCAGTCACGGTTCGTGGTCTCCCGTACGCTGTACCGCCGGTTCGGACGCCATGCCTGGTGGCTGCTGGTGCCATTCGTCGTGGCCCTGCTGCTGCGGGTGGCCGCCACCCCCTGGGTCCTCGGGCACATCGGGTCCGGGCTGCCGGCGCGGGCCATCCGCCATGCCCACCAGGCCGACCTCAACGACCAGATCGTCGTCGCCTCACTGGTGGCCCTGGTGGTCCTGGTGGTCATGGCGCTGGTGCTCGGCCTGCTCAGCCGCCGCATGTGGTCGATCCTGGGCGGCGGCACCCTCCATGCGGTGCAGTCCGAGGGGGGGGCCAACGATACGGCCCGGGACGACGCCCGGCGACTGGTCGCCAACGGCTACGCCGGCCTGATCACGGCGGCCACGTTCCAATCCGAGCTCACCAACCTCGGTGTGGGCTTCTACGCCAACGTCGGGGCCACGGCTGAGGTGGTGGAGGAGCACGGCGGCAGGCTGGGGCTTCCCCCGGTCTTCCTGCACAGCCGGCGGGTGAGCTGGGTCGAGCTGGAGACCGGAGCCGAACTGCACGTCCGGATGCTGTTGGGTCACACCGACCTCGCCTCGCCCAGCTTCCTCGAGCGGGTGATCACCAGGGGGCGGCACGCCGGGACGCTCCATCCGGCGCTCGTGGCCTCGTATCCCCAGGGCCACTCGTGGCCCCCGGCGCCCGACCTGCGCCAGTCCCATCGCCGGACCAGGCGGGTGCGCCGGCTGGCGTCCGCCGCCATCCTGCTGACCGGGATCATCGACCTGATCGATGCCGTCACCCCGCCGCTGCGGGGGCGGCTGCACGCGGTGGAGCAGTTCCTCCCCCTGCGCGCCAGTGTCGCTGCCGGTGCCCTCATCGCCGTGGCCGGTCTTGCCCTGATCGCCCTTGGCAGGGGTATCCTCCGCGGCCAGCGGCGGGCCTGGCGGGTGGCGGTGGCACTGCTGGCTGGCACCATCTTCCTGCACATCGTGGCCGGCGCCGACTTCGAGGAATCGCTGGTGACACTGGCCGTCCTGGTGCTGCTGGTCACCAACCGCAAGGAGTTCCAGGCCGCCTCCGACGCCTCGTCCCTCCGATCGGCGCTGCTGACGCTGATGGTCAGCGTGATCGGCATCACCGTGGTCGCCGCCGCCTCCATCGAACTCTTCACCCATATCGACAAGGACCATCAAGCCACCATCCCGTGGTGGACGGCCCTGTGGGCGGTGGCCGAGCGATTCGTCGGCATCACCACGGTGCCGCTCCCCCAACGGGCCGACCGTTTTCTCTCCGCGGCCCTCCTGACCATCGGGCTGTCCCTGGTGGTGGTGACTCTGTTCTTGTTGACGCGGCCGGTGGTCGACCGCCGACTGACCTCGGGCAGGGCCGCGGAGTTCCGGGCCCGCGACATCGTGCGCCGCCACGGCTCCTCGACACTCGACTACTTCGCCCTGCGGTCGGACAAGAAGTGGTTCTTCCATCGCGACAGCCTGGTCGCCTACGCCGTCTACGGCGGGGTCTGCCTCATCTCCCCCGATCCCATCGGTCCCTTGAACGAGCGCGAGCAGGTGTGGGGGGCGTTCCGCGAGTTCGCCGACGACCACGGCTGGACCACCGCGGTGATGGGCGCCGGCGAGGAGTGGTTGCCCATCTACCGCGACTCGGGGATGCACAACATCTACCTCGGCGACGAGGCGGTGGTGAAGGTCCAGTCGTTCGCACTGTCCGGCAAGCACATGAAGGGGCTGCGCCAGGCCCACAACCGGGTCAAGAAGTACGGCTACACCGCCACCTTCCACGATCCTGCCCACCTCGACCCCGCGCTCTCCAAGGAGCTCACCGGACTGATGCGCCTGAGCCGGCAGGGCGAGCACGAGCGGGGCTTCTCGATGATGCTCGGCCGGATCTTCGACCCGCGAGATACCGGCCTCGTGCTGGCGGTGGTCCGGGCGCCCGACGGAACGGCGGCAGCCATGTGCCAGTTCGTGCCGGCGGCGGGCATCAACGGGTTTTCGCTCGACCTCATGCGGCGCGACCCGGGCGACCACCCCAATGGCCTGTTGGACTTCGCGCTGTGCTCGACCATCGAGCATCTCGGGACCCGCGGGTTCGAGGGCCTCAGCCTCAATTTCGCGGCCCTGCGCTCGACCCTGTCCGGTGACAGGGGCGACGGGACCGTGCAGCGGGCAGAGCGCTGGTTCCTCAAGCGGCTGTCGAACTTCGCCCAGATCGAGTCACTGTGGCGGTTCAACGCCAAGTACGAGCCCGAGTGGCTACCCCGCTACGTCGTCTTCGACACGGCCGAGCACCTGGTGCCGGTGGTGATGGCCATCCTTCGTGCCGAGTCGCTCTGGGAGATCCCCGTGCTGGGAAGGCTGCTGGCCGCGGGAGCGGAGAAGCGGATGGTGGCGGCGCAGCGGGAGACCGAGGAGTTCATCGCCGCCTCGCTCGGACAGTGGGACGAGAACGGCGAGCCGCTCGGGCCCGCCGATGGTCCTGCCCACGTCGAGGCCCCCACGGCCGACCCGGGCCCCACATCCACGAAGGCATAGGACCCGCTGGTCGGCGCTGGAAGGAGCCCGAAGGCGCCGGGAACGAGCCGGAAGGAGCCGGGCCACGGCCCGCTCCTCACGAGAGGTGCTCTCGTCGCCCCCGCTGACTGGCCGGCTGGCGGCCCTGACCCGGAGGTCACTCGCCGGCGGAACCAGCGGGGGCGTCGACTTCGGCCGCGGGGCCAGGCCGGAGCGCGGGAGCCGGGTCCTCCCCTGCCCCGAGGCCTGGCGCCTCCTCCCGCGGACCGGGCTCCATGCGCGCGTAGATGCCCATCAACCCGATCACCGCCAGCGTGATCAGGAGGACGATCACGGCCACGAACGGCGTCGGCTGGCTCCACGCCACCAGGATGAGCAGCCCTACGCCGAGCACCGCCCACTGCAGGCCCTTGCGGTGTGCGGCCACGAAGCCGTGCACCGGCCCGCCGGTCATCCACGACGGCTTGCTCCGCGAGCCGACGAACGACCGGACATACGAGTTGCCGGCGACGAAGGCACCGAGGGCCACCAGGGCGGCCACGATCAGGATGGTCCGGATGGTGTCGAGCAGCACGGCACTCACCGTGTCGATGACCGCGGCAGCTGCGTCCTTGGGCTGGGAGGGCAGCAGCGAGTTGAGGTACTGGTTGCGGGCCACCGAGGCCACCACCAGCACCAGTGCCATGGTGAGGGCCAGTCCGGCGGCCGCCCGCACCAGTCCCTTGCGCCGGTCCTCCACCAGCAGGATGCCCCCTGCGAAGAGGAGGAGCGTCACGATGGGGAGGATCAGCACCGCCCTGTTGGCCAGCTTGGTGAGCCGCTGGGCCTTCTGGAGCTGGGTCGAGCGGAACAGCACCAGGTCGGGCCCGTGGACGGTGGGGACCTTGTTGAACACGGTGAGGCCCCTGGCATCGAGCTGCTTCTTGGCGGCGGCCTCGATCTGGGAGAGGTTGACCGTCACCTCGCCGTTGCTGGCCTCGAAGGCCCCCTCCTTCGAACCGGTCAGCAACGCCACCAGCTGCTGGTGGGAGCCCCGGACGGAGGCTGCCCACAGCTTCTGGAAGGCACTGGACTGGACCAGCTTCAAGGTGAGCTGATCGGCCACGCTCTTGACCTCGGAGGTGAGCGGCGCAGTCAGAAACCCGGCTTTGGCGGGCAGCGCGTTCTTCACCCGCTGCTCCAGGTCGGTCTGGGCGACGAGCTGGTCGCTCACCCTGGTGGCCACCGCCTGCTGGATCGCCGGGTTGGCGGCCAGCGGGGTGACCGTGCTGACGAAGGTGTCGGTGTTGAGCAGTTCGTTTCGTGCGAAGGCGGCGAAGACCGACACGACGGCAAGGATGCAGGCCAGCACGATCAGCACCCACGAGGAGATCGCCTTCACCCGGCGCTTCGTCCGGCCGGCGTGCTTCTGTTCCTCGGCGACGCGGAGCGCCTCGTTCTCCTTCTCGAGATCCTCGACCGTGTGCTTCAGCGCGTCGATGTCGGCATCAGGTTCGTCGGTAGCCACACCGCAACTGTACCGGCGCTCCCGTCCGGGTCCCGGGACCGTCGACCGGGGCGCACGGCACGGGCCGCGCAGGCGTCCGAGGGGGTATCGGCTGCCCCGGTGCGGAAACTCTTGCCCCGGTGCGGCGGTGGCCGCCCCGGGGGGACGAACCCCACGAGGCGGCCACCGGCCTACCACTCGTCACTGCTCCCAGCCGACCGAGAGGTCGGCTGCGGCACGTCAGCTGAGGAGCTTGGCCTTCTGCGCCTCGAACTCGGCGTCGGTGATGACGCCCTTCGACTTGAGATCGGCCAGCTTGGCGAGATCGTCCACGTTGCTGCCACCGGCCGTTCCGGCAGCCTGCTTCACGTAGGCATCGAACGCCTTCTGCTGCTGGGCCGCCTGGGCCTCCGCACGCTCGTGCATGCTGCCGCCCCGGGCGATCAGGTAGACGAGGACCCCGATGAAGGGGAGGATGATGACGAAGATCACCCAGAGCGCCTTGGCGAGCCCGCCCATGTCGTGGCTGCGGAAAATGTCCATGAAGATGAAGATGAGGAGCCAGATCCACAGGATGAAGATGAAGAACTCGAGCATCGTCCAGAAGATGCCGAGTATCGGATAGGTGTAGGCAAGCATGTTCGGTGTTGCTCCTTGGTTTGGGGACTGCCCAGCACAATAGTGCGAGGTGGGGGGCGTTCGGCGGGACCATAACCTGGCGAGGCCGTTTGGCGGGCCGGATCATCCCCCGGCGCCCCGATGCCCCTAAGGTGCACGAAAACGGAGTTCTAACGAATGAGGGAGATCCGTGTACTACGTCGGTGCGATCGTCTTTGCCGCCATGGCCATCGTCGTGGTGTTCGTGTTCATCCGGAAGTTCCGACAGGCCAACGACCCCGGTGACTGATCCCGGGCGGGCTGCGCACCAGGTGGCGCGGTGCGCTCGCCGGCAGTGGCGGCGCGCAATCCGGGCAGGCGGGCGGGTGCCGAGGGTGCGGCCGTGACCGTGCCGGCCCCGGTGGGCGCTCCTCCACTGGCGGCAGCCCCCGATCCGATGGCCATGCTGCGGACGCGGAGCTACGTCCAGCTGTTGGTACTGGCCGCCGTCATGGGCGTGCCGGTGTCCGCCGTCGCGTACGCGTTCCTCAAAGTGGTCGCCGTGCTGCAGCACTGGTTCTTCGCGTCCCTCCCGAGCGAACTCGGATTCCATGGGACGCCGGCCTGGTGGCCGCTCCCCGTCCTCGGACTGGCCGGCATCCTGGTCAGCCTGGCCATCACCTTCCTGCCGGGGAGGGGCGGCCACTCCCCGGCCGACGGGTTCCATGCCGGCGGGACACCCGACCCCCATGACCTGCCCGGTGTCGTCCTCGCCGCCCTGGCCACCCTGAGCCTGGGCGTGGTCCTCGGTCCCGAGGCACCGTTGATCGCCATCGGCGGGACCCTGGGCGTCATCGCCGTCAAGCTGGCCAAAAAGGACGCCCCGCCGACGGCGAGCACCGTGATGGCCGCAGCGGGAAGCTTCGCCGCCATCAGCACCCTGTTCGGATCACCGCTCGCCGGCGGCTTCCTGTTGATGGAGGCGGCAGGCTTCGGAGGACCGGTGCTCGGGCTGGTGCTGGTCCCGGGGCTCCTGGCCGCCGGCATCGGGACCCTGTGCTTCATCGGCCTCAACTCGCTGACCGGGTGGGGGACGTTCTCGCTGGGCATCCCCGGCCTTCCCCCGTTCCACCACCCGACGATCGCCATGTTCGGCTGGGCCATCGTGATCGGCCTGGGAGCCTCCGTGCTCGGCACCGGCGTCCGCCTCCTGGGGCTCGTGGTGCGGCCTCCGGTCGAGAAACGGATCTTCCTCCTCATGCCGCTGGTCGGCCTGGCGGTGGCAGGGTTGGCCGTCGTCTTCAGCGAAGCGAGCGGGAAGAGCGCCTCGGAGGTCCTCTTCTCCGGTCAGAACACGCTCCCCGGCCTGGTCGAGCACGCCGCCGGCTGGTCGGTCGGGGCACTGGTCCTGCTGGTGGCCTGCAAGGCCATCGCCTACGGGCTCTCGCTGTCCAGCTTCCGGGGCGGCCCGGTCTTCCCGTCGTTGTTCATCGGAGCGGCGGGCGGGATCGCAGCGTCGCACCTTGCGGGGCTATCGCTGGTTCCCGCGGTGGGCATGGGGATCGGGGCCATGAGCACGGTGATGCTCAAGCTTCCCCTGACCTCCACGCTGCTGGCCACGCTGCTGCTCTACAGCGACGGGCTCGATGTCATGCCCCTGGTCATCGTCGCCGTGGTGGTCGCCTATGCCACCACCGCGTGGCTTCCCCAGACGCCGACCGAGCTCCGCGAGGCCCGACGGACCGCGGAATCAGCGACGTCGGGGGGCGGGGACGCATCGGCACCGCCGTCGGCCGCGGCACCGGGTGCCGCGCCCGGCACTGCGGCACTGGAAACGCACGGGTGACCGGTTGCACACCCGGCCCGCCATGGATCTGTTTGCCACCTTTCTGCAGGAGGGCGGCGAGGAAACGACCGGACGCCCTGCGCCACCGGTCGGAGACGCGCATCAACCAGGTCATCATCGCCCTCTGGCTGACCATCGGCTTCTGGCTCGTGGGGCGCAGCTGCTACCTGATCCTCTCGCAATGACCGGACCCGGCACCGGCGTCCGCCCACCCGTCGCCGCCCACGGAGCAGTGGTGTGACCCTTCTCCAGGTCGGTTCCCTCCTGCTCGGCACGGTGCTCGCCATGTCCGTGCTCATCTCCGCCCTGGAGACGGTGGTCCTCCCCCGCAACGGGTTCACCAGCATCTCCCGGTTCGTATTCGCGGTGGCCGACCGGATCCTCGTGCACCGGTGGCGGAACAAGGAGCGCCGGGCCAACCTGCGCGCCCTCTACGCTCCGATCGCCCTGGTCAGCCTCCCTCTGGTGTGGATGCTCCTCGTCACCGCCAGCTTCACCCTCATTTTCTGGGGGGCAGGGGCGGGCTCGTTGCAGCGATCGTTCGAGGTCAGCGGATCATCACTGTTCACCCTGGGCTTCGCCGAGCCGACGGGCACCAGCCGGATCTGGCTGACGTTCATCGAGGCCACCATCGGGCTCGGCCTGGTGGCCCTCCTGATCAGCTACCTGCCCACCATCTACGCCGCCCACCACGGGAGGGAGAAGGGCATCAGCGTGCTGCGTCCGTTCGCCGGCACACCGAACTCGCCGGTGGACCTCCTCGCCAACCTCCAGCACCTGGGCACGCTGGACGACACCCAGCTGTGGTCGACGGCGTCCGGTTGGATGCTCGAGCTGGACCGGACCCACACCGACTTCCCCGCCCTCTGCTACTTCCCCGAATCGTCGCCGGAACAGTCGTGGGTGGCCTCGATCGGGACCGTACTGGACGGCGCGGCCCTGCTCGCGTCGGCATCGGACTACAGCACCGAGGAGCATGCCGCCGAGGAGGTGAAGGGGCCGATCATGGCCCTCGCCTACGGCGTGCCCACCCTGGTCCGGATAGCGCGGGCCGCCGCGCTTCCCATCCCCGAGCCCGTCCGACTGGTCGACCTCATCGGCGCGGCCTCGGGGTCCGCTCCGGACATCTCGATCCGCCGAGAGGAGTACATCGCCGCGCTGGACCGGCTCCACCCCTTGTTGCCGGTTCCCGAGGAGAAGCGCGAGGAGTGCTGGCACCGCTTCGCCGCCATCCGTTCGGGCTACGACTCGGCGGTGCGGGGACTGGCCGGCCTGACCATGGCCGCCCCCGCGCCGTGGACCACCGACCGACCGGCGCCGGTCGGGCGCCCGCGGATGTTCACCAGCCGCCCGATCAAGGTGGACTGGACGCTCCCCGCACCGGGGTGAACACGGCCGGCCCCTCTGTGGGCGGCCCGCAGGGTGACCTCCCCTACAGGTGGCTGAACCCTCCGGACTCCTCCTTGGTCATCGCCACCGACACCGGGTGCTTGTCGAAGTGGGCGATCGACTCTCTGATGTCGCCGAGGAGCAGGTTGGCCAGGTCCCGGCTGACGCCCTGGCGCACCAGGATCCGCTGGACCGAGATGTCGGCCACCGAGCCGGTCAGCGGGTAGGCGGGCACCTGCCAGCCCTTCACCCGCAGGCGGTCCGCCACGTCGTAGAGGGTGTAACCGGGGTCCTCCCCCTCCTTGATCCGCCAGGCCACCGAGGGGATGCCCGTCTGCGGATCGGCGTCGCACAGCAGCTCGAAGGGCCCGAGCTTCACGATCTCGGTGGCCAGGTACTGACCCGTCGTGTAACACGAGTCGTGCACGTCCTGGTACCCCTTCCGGCCCAGCCGGACGAAGTTGTAGTACTGGGCCACGATCTGGCCGGCGGGCCGTGAGAAGTTGATCTGGAAGACCGGCATGTCCCCGCCGAGGTAGGTGACGTGGAAGATCAGGTCGTCAGGAAGCTCGGAGGCGTCACGCCACAGCACCCACCCCACCCCGAGGGGGGCCAGGCCGAACTTGTGGCCCGAGGTGGAGATCGACTTCACCCGGGGGAGGCTGAAGTCCCACGCCACCTCGGGGGCGCAGAACGGGGCGAGGAAGGCACCCGACGCCCCGTCCACGTGGATGTCGATGTCGAGGCCGGTCTCCTCGGCCAACTGGTCGAGGGCGGCGGCCAGCTCGGCCACCGGCTCGTAGGCGCCGGTGTAGGTCACCCCGAAGGTGGGGACCACCATGATGGTGTTCTCGTCCACCTGGGCCAGCATCTGGTCCACGTCCATGCAGTACTTGCCGGGTGACATCGGGATCTCGCGCATCTCGACGTCCCAGTACCTGGCGAACTTGTGCCACACCACCTGGACGGGGCCGCACACCATGTTGGGCTTGTCGGTGGGCCTGCCCTCGGCCTGACGCTTGGCCCGCCACCGCCACTTGGCCGCCATGCCGCCGAGCATGCATGCCTCCGACGAGCCGATGGCCGAGCACCCGACGGCACCGCCCTCCTTCGGGGCGTTCCACAGGTCGGCCAGCATCTGGACGCAGCGGCGCTCGATCTCGGCGGTCTGGGGATACTCGTCCTTGTCGATCATGTTCTTGTTGATCGACAGGTCCATCAGTCGGTGGACCTCGTCCTCCTCCCAGGTCTGGCAGAAGGTGGCCAGGTTCTGGCGGGCGTTGCCGTCGAGCAGCAGCTCGTCGGAGATGGCCTGGAACGCGTCGTCGGGACGCATCTCCTGTGTGGGGAAGCGGTTGGCCGGCAGGGTGGTCAGCAGGTCCTGGCCGGCATAGACCGAGTCCAGCAGATCTTCACGGATGGATTGGTGCTTGTGGAGCGGCACGGTTCCGCCTTTCTTGTCTCGCGGTGGTTGTCTCTCGGTGGTTCGCTGTCTCTGGGTGATCGGTCGTCGGGGTCAGACCCCGCTGATGGCATGGACCTTGTTGGTGGCGATGGCCAGCTTGAGGGCCTCGTAGTCCTTCTGGTTCTGGTCGGCGTAGGCCATGGCGAACCTGCACATGGCCTGGTCGAATCGGTCGCCGGCCCCGAGGTAGGAGCCGATGGCGATGGCGTCGCCCGAGCGGGCGTGGGCGCGGGCCAGGGTCCACCCGCACATCTGGGCGTAGATGGCCAGGCCCTCGGGCAGCATGGTCTCGAGGTCGGCCGACAGCTTCCAGTCCCAGAGTTGCCGCATGTAGAAGTCGCGGGCGACGCCGTCCTCCGCGGTGATGCGGTTCCACCCGAGGAAGATGTCGCTGGCGCTCTGCATGAGCCGCTGCCCCTCGACCACCCGCTGGCCCTGATTGGCGTACTGGCTCTTGGCAAGGAAGGGCTCGCCGACCGCCTCCTCGGCCTGCTTGATCTGGAGGACCAGCGGGTCAACGTGGTCGCGCCCGATGAAGAGGGCCACCCAGCACCGGGTGCCCACGCTGCCCACGCCGACCACCTTGCGCGCCAGGTCGGCGAACTCGTAGCGCTCGAACAGGCGCTGGTGGTCCCCGGACATGGTCTGGCGGTACTCGGACTGCCCGCGGAACAGGGAGGTCACCACTTCCACGGAGTGCGGGTCGGCGAAGACCTCGTCGGCCCGGACCATCAGCGGCGGGTCGTCGACGAACTGCAGCGCGCCGTCGACCTCGGCGGTCAGCCTGGCCATCGCCGACAGATGGTCCTTGCTCCGGGCCTTGACCACCCGGTGCTCGAAGTTGCCCATGACCGTCTTGCCCGCCTCGTTCCCCCACTTCGTCTGCAGCACCGTCCCGTCCAGCTTGGAGTACCAGATCTCGAGGTTCCGCATGGTGGCGAACTCCCGGATCGCCTCGCGGTAGCCACGGGCGGTGAGCGAGACCAGCGAGCGGCGCAGGGCGTCGTCGAACCCGCGACCGCGCGACGCTACCTCGAAGCTCGCCGCCAGCCGCTTCAGGTCCCACTCGAACGGCCCGGGAATCGTCTCGTCGAAGTCGTTGACGTCGAAGACCATGTCCCGCTCGGGTGAGGCGAACCCACCGAAATTGAGAAGGTGGGCGTCCCCGCACAGCTGTACGTCGAGATGGGAGTGCTCCTCGTGGGCCAGGTCGGCCGCCATCACCGCCGCTGCACCCCGGAAGAAGGCGAACGGCGAGGCGGCCATGCGGCCGTAGCGGATGGGGACCAGGTCGGGAATCCGGGTGGCGGCCTGCAGGGCCAAGATCTCCAGGGGATCCGTGCGATCGGACGGCACCTGCCACTCGCCGTGACGCGTGCGGGGCACCAGGGCCCGTGCCTCGCGCCCGTGGGCAGCCCGTACGTCCGGTGTGAACTGGCTCATGGGGCCATCATCGTACCTCGCGGGCCTGTCCGCGCCCTGGCCTGTGCTCCCCGATCGACGCCCCAGGGCGATCCGGGTCACTGCGGCTGCGGCTGCGGGGGGCTACGGCTTGCGCGCCTTCTTGCGCCGGGACCGGAGGATGATCACCAGTCGGTCGACCAGTGCGCCGAGCACGGCGGCGATAAGTAGCACCCAGATCAGGCTGATGTCGGCGTGGAAGAAGACGAAGCTGACCCTCACGGTCTGACTGTTGCCGAGCACGAAGGCGATCAGCAGGACGAGGGCTGCCACGGCCACGATGATGCGGGTGATCTCACGTGGGTCACGCTTCTTGGCCGGGGACGACCCCGGACCCGGCGATCCCGAACTGTTGGCCATCGCTCACTCCTCGTCCTCGCCCCACACGATCATCTGCCCGAACGACAGTACCCGGGCAGCCGCCCGTGTTCGGGGATCGGACCCAACGCCCTTGCTGCCGGCGGCGGAACGGCGACCCTAGGTGAAGAGGAGGGTGGCCTGGTGGGCGAAGTCCAGGATGGGCCCGGGGAAGATCCCGAACACGAGGGTGAACGCCACCGACACGCCGATTGCCAGTGCGGTCAGCCCCGGAACGGTGACGAGCCCGCGTTCGGTGACCGCCTCGGTCGGGGGCGCATCGGTCAGCACCTGCAGGTTCGATACCGCACCGTCGCCACCGACCGGTCCGGCCACAGCCGACGCCTCGTCATCGCCCCCGTCATCGGCCGCGTTCCCGACCAGGCCCACGGGGGAGTACATGGTCACGGCCAACCGCAGGTAGAAGAAGGCGGCGATGGCTGCCGACACCATGGCCACCACGGCCAGGACGTAGCCGTGGGTGTCGACCGCGGCGCTCACCACCCCGAACTTGGCCAGGAACCCCGTGGTGAACGGCGCCCCGGCCTGGCCCAGCAGGAGCACGGCGAAGGCCAGGGCCACCAGCGGCTGCCGTCGGGCCAGGCCCCGGTAATCGGAGATCTGGTTCCCGGTGTCACCGTCCCGGGCCATCACGGTGATCACCGCGAACGACCCGATGACCAGGAACATGTAGGTGAACACGTAGTAGAGCGACGCCGACACCCCGCGTGCGGTGGCGGTCTCGACGCCGAGCAGGATGAAGCCCACGTGGTTGATGGACGAGTACGCCATCATCCGCTTCACGTCCCGCTGCATGAGGGCCACCACCGCCCCGACCAGCAGGCTGAGCACGGCCAGTGCCCAGATGATCGGCTGCCAGTCGGCCCGCACGGTGCCGAAGGACGAGACGAACACGCGGAGCAAGGCGGCGAAGGCGCCGGCCTTGGCCACGGCGGCCATGAACCCGGCGACCGGTGACGGGGAGCCCTCGTACACGTCGGGCGACCACATGTGGAACGGCACCGCGGCGATCTTGAACCCGAAGCCGACCAGCAGCAGGGCCAGGCCGGCCAGCAGTACCCCGTTCGAGGCGATCACGTTCCTGGACAGGTAGTCGGCGATCTGGGGCAGGTTGCTCGACCCGGTGGCCCCGTAGACCAGGGCGATCCCGTAGACGAACACCGCCGAGGAGAAGGCCCCGAGCACGAAGTACTTGAGGGCCGCCTCCCCGGACTCCGCCCTCTTGTGGTTGAAGGCGGCCAGCACGTAGAGGGCGATGGACATGATCTCCAGGCCCAGGAAGATCACGATGAGATCGTTGGCCGCCCCCATCATCATGGCCCCGGAGGCCGACGCCATGGCCAGGACATGGAATTCGGGTCCCTCCACGCCTTCGCGCCGGAGGTACCCGTCGCCGATCAGCGCCGTCAACAGCATGGCGATGGCCACGACGATCTGGATGAACACGTCGAAGCCGTCGAAGGCGATGGCGCCGGCGATGGTCACCTGGGCGCCGTGAGTGCTGACCTGGTGCCACTGGAACAGGGCAGCCACCAGTGCGGCGATCGACACCGCCGAGGCGACGAGCGTTCCAGTCCCCACGCTGAGGATCTTGCGGAACAGGGAGGACGCCACCATCAGGAACAGTGCGCCTCCCAGCATGATCACCATGGGCAGGATGCTGAGGTAGTCGACGTGGGGTGTGTGGATGGTCGGGGTCGCCGAGCTGGTGGCCAGCAGGTGGAGGGTGGGCATCAGGGGGTCCCTCCCGTCGGGCCTGCGGTGCGCGACCCGGGGTCAGCAGGGGGCCTCGGGGCGGCGATGGCCAGCGACGGGTCGTGTCGGGGCGCGGCCGTGGCCACCGGGCGGGGCTCGAGGCCGGCGGGGACCTTGGTGTTGGTCACCTGGTCGACGTGGACGACCAGTTGGTTCACCGAGGGGGTGATCCGGTCCAACAGCGGCTTGGGGAAGACGCCCAGCAGGACGATGAGGATGATCAACGGGGCGACGATGAGGCGCTCGTTCCAGCTCAGGTCCCGGGTCTTGGCGTCCTCCGCCGTCGGCTCGCCATGGAACACCTGCTGGTAGCCCCACAACAGGTAGACCGCGGCCACGATGACGCCACCGGTGGCCACCACTGCCCACCACCGGTGGGCGACGAAGGTGCCGATGAGGATGAGGAACTCCCCTACGAACCCGTTGAGTCCGGGCACGCCGATGGAGGCCATCATGGCGACGGTGAAGATCCCGGCCAGCACCGGGGCCGGTGACTGGAGCCCCTTGAGCGAGGTGACCTGCCAGGTCGCACGCCGCTCGTAGATCCACCCCACCAGGATGAACAGGGTGGCGATGACCAGTCCGTGGTTGACCATCTGGAGCACGCCGCCGCTGAGGCCCTGGCTGTTGAGCGCGAAGGTCCCGAGGGCGATGAACCCGATCTGGGCCAGGGACGAGTAGGCCAACAGGCGCTTGAGGTCGCGCTGGGCGCAGGCGACCAGCGCCCCGTAGACGATGCCGATGACCGCCAGGGTGAGGAGCAGTGGGGCCAGTGTCCGGCTGGCCTGAGGAAACAGGTTGAGGTCGAACCGGATGATCCCGTACGTGCCGAGCTTGGCCATCACCGCCACCATCAGGATCGAACCCGCGGTGGGCGCCTCGGCGTAGGCATCGGGCGACCAGGTGTGGAAGGGGAAGATCGGCGCCTTCACCGCGAACGCAGCAGTGAAGGCGAGGAAGAGCAGCACGCCCTCGGACCCGGAGAAGTGGGTGTGCATCAGTGCAGGCAGCTCGAAGGTCAGCACACCGGTCTGTGACTGGTGGATGAACGCCACCGCCAGGATGCCCACCAGCAGGAAGGCGGATCCGGCGAACGTGTACACGAAGAACTTGATGGCGGCGTAGCCCCTCCGGGCGTACCCCCACCCGCCGATGAGGAAGTAGGCGGGCACCAGGGTCAGTTCGAAGAACAAGAAGAACAGCACCAGGTCGAGGGAGACGAAGCTGCCCATGCAGGCAGCCTCCAGCAGGAGCAGCCACCCCACGAACGACCGCGGGTCCCGCCGGGCCCGGGCCCCGAGGATGGTGAGGGGGAAGAGCACTGCGGTCAACAGCACCAGAAACAGCGAGATGCCGTCGATGCCCAGCGACCAGTGGATTCCCAGGTCCTTGGCCCACATGTGGTCGGACACCAGCTGGAAGCCACCGTATCCCGCCTTGAATTTGAAGGCGACGACGGCCGCGACACAGAGGGTGACCACGGTGACGGCCACCCCCAGCGCCTCGTGGAACCACGCCGCCACCGCGTGACGCGGGATCACCGCAACCAGGACGGCGCCGATGGCCGGCACGAGCACCAGCACGGTCAGGTAGGGGAAGGCGGTGGAGGTCGCCATCAGGACCACCACAACCTGGTCAGCATGAACCCGAGCACGAACACCGTGCCGACCACGATCCCGAGCACGTAGTTGCGGACGTAGCCGGTCTGCGTGCGGCGGACCAGCGCGCCAGACCCCCGGACCGCCGAGGCCACCCCGTTGACCGCCCCGTCGATCACCTTCGGATCGACCACGTCCGCGCAGAAGGCGGCCAAGCGCTCGGACGGGCGCCCGAAGACGGCGTCGTACAACTCGTTGATGTACCAGGCGCCCCTCAGGAAGGCGGCCTCGAGCGCCGGGCGCTGGGCCCGGGTCATCCAGAGCCGGAGGCCGATGGCCACGAAGACGACGGCGACCACCCCGTCGATCGTGGCCAGCGCCCACACCGAGGCGCTGGAGAGGTGGTCGTTGTAGAGGTTGGCCCCGAACACCGGATCGATCCAGCTGGCCAGGGAGAACCGGCTGGAAGAGATGGCCATCACCCCGGCCACGGCGGCGAAGAAGGCCAGGATCCAAAGGGGGACCGTCATGATCCACACCGACTCGTGGGGCTCGGGGATGGCGCCCTCGGAGTGGTGGGCACCGGGCAGGTCGTCCCCGGCGTCGATGGCCACCTCGGCCGACCACCGGTCCTTGCCGAAGAAGGCCAGGCCGGTCAGGCGGCTCATGTAGTAGGCGGTCAACCCCGCGGTCACGACGCCGACCGCCCAGAGGGCCGGGTGGGCCGCCCAGGTGTTCTCGAGCACATCGCCCTTGGCCCAGAAGCCGGACAGCGGCGGCACGGCGGCGATCGCCAGCCAGCCGACGGCGAAGGTGATGAAGGTGATCGGCATGTACGCGCGGAGATTGCCCATCCGCTTGAGGTCCTGCTCGTCGTGGAGGCCGTGGATGACCGAGCCGGAACCGAGGAACAGCAGGCCCTTGAAGAAGGCATGGGCCACCATCAAGAAGATGGCCGCCTCGTAGGCGCCGCACCCGATGGCCAGGAACATGTACCCGAGCTGGGACACCGTCGAGTAGGCCAGCACCTTCTTGATGTCGTTCTGGGCACAGGCGATGGTGGCGGCCACGAAGGCGGTGGCGGCCCCGATGATGGCGACCACCAGGGCGGCGTCGGGCGACGCATGCAACAGGGGGTTGACGCGGCAGAGCAGGTACACCCCGGCGGTCACCATGGTGGCGGCGTGGATGAGCGCCGACACCGGGGTGGGGCCCTCCATGGCATCGGCCAGCCAGGGGAAGAGCGGGATCTGGGCCGACTTGCCCACCACCCCGACCAGCAGCAGCAGGCAGATGGCGGTGACGTCGGCCGAGCCGATCTTGTCGATGTTGGCGAAGACGGTGGAGTACTCGAGCGAGTGGACCTTGTCGTAGGTGAGGAAGATGGCCAACAGGAACCCGGCGTCGCCGATCCGGTTGTAGACGAAGGCCTTCTTCCCGGCACTGGCAGCCGAGTCGCGGGTGAACCAGAACGAGACCAGCCAGTACGAGCAGGCCCCGACCCCTTCCCAGCCCAGGTAGGTGACGACCATGTTGCTGCCCAGGACCAGGATCAGCATGGAGGCGACGAACAGGTTCATGTACAAGAAGAACTTGGAGAAGTCCCTGTCGCCCTTCATGTACCCGATGGAGTAGAGGTGGATCAGCATGCTGACGCCGGTGACGAACAGCACCATGGTCATCGACAGGGGGTCGACGAACAGGCTGGCATGGACCTGCAGGCGGTCGACCGGGATCCATGTCCACAGGTTCTGGGAGTACGTGCGCACCGGGGCCTGCACCATGAGCAGGTCGAGGTAGACCCCTATCGACACGAGGAACGACGCTGCGATGAAGAAGGTGGCCACCCAGCCGGCCACCGGATCCCCGAGCCGCCGCCCCACAAGGAGCTGGACGGTGAAGCCGACCAGTGGCAGGAGGATGATCAGGTAGGTCACGTGCAGCATCGTCCCGTCAGCCCTTCATCATGTGGAGGTCGTCGGCAGTGGCGTTTGCCCGACGGCGGAAGATGGCGACCACGATCCCCAGTCCGACCACCACCTCGGCGGCCGCCACCACCAGCACGAAGAAGACCAGCACCTGGCCCCCGATGTCGTGCAGCACGCGGGCGAACGTCACGAAGGTCAGGTTGGCGGCGTTCAACATCAACTCCACGCACATGAACATCACAAGCACGTTGCGCCGGATCAGGACACCGAAGGCGCCGATGGAGAACAGGACCACGCCGAGGGCGAGGTACCAGTCGGCGTTGATGGTCACGACCCCATCTCCTCGGGCGAACCGGGCGAACCGGGCGAACCGGCCACGCCGGAGGCATGTGGGGCCCGCAACGGGATCCCTCCCTCCCTGGGCGGGGAGGCGACCTCCGCAGCGGCAGCCGCGTCGACTGCCACGCTGTCCCCGGTGGCATCGATCGGCCCGGCACCGCCCTCGTCATCGACCGGGTTGGTGGAGGGCGGAGGCCTGCGGGCCAGCACCACCGCGCCGACCACGGCGATGATCAACAGGGCGGCGGTCGCCTCGAACGGGAAGAGGTACGTGGTGTAGAGCGACTTGCCCAGCAGGTTCACGTTGGGCTGCCCGGTGTCGGACCCGGCCACGTGCGGGGCCCCGGTGGTCCATCCCGACACCTGGCCCAACAACAGGAGGCCGGTGGTGCCGAGGGCGACCAACCCGACGGCCAGCGGACGCTGCCCCCGGAGGGGCTCGACGCCGAGGTTCTCCTCACGGTCGACCCCCAGGAACATGATGACGAACAAGAAGAGGACGACGATGGCGCCGGCATAGACGATGACCTGCACCGCGGCCAGGAAGCTGTCCTGCTGGAGCACGAAGAGCACGGCCACGCCGAACAGGGTCATCACCAGCATCAGGGCCGAGTGGACCGGGTTGCGGGCCACGACCACGCCGATGGCGCCGGCCAGCACGATGGCGGCGGCCACCGAGAAGGTCCCGACATCGACCCACGACGCGTGGGTGGCCGCCGAGGCCACGGCGGCCAGCGCTCCGATCAGGCCGATCATCGAGGGCCACCCGGTTCCGTGCCGGTGTCGGTCGGGACGACCTCCGCCGTTGGTGTGTCTGGCACGCCGGCAGCGGGGACGTCCCGCTCGGCGTTTCCGTCCACCACGGCCTGGGCGTAGTCGGCGTCCGCCTGCTTGCGGTGCTTCCTCCCGGCCCCCGGGGCGAAGCGTTCGGCCTTCTCCACCATTCGGCCGATGACCCCTCGCGGGCCGCGGTTGGCCGCGGGCATGTCGACGGGGCGCAGGTGGCGCAGCAGGGTGTCGCGTAACTGCCGGCTGCCGGTGGTGGCGTCGTCACGGTGGGCGCTCTGCCCGCCTTCGGGCGACCGGACACCGAACCCCAGCTCCCCCGACCACTGCACCCGACCCTCGAACTCCGCGCTGCCGCCGGGCGAGGTGGCCCGCATCCATCCCGAGGTGTGCAGGTCGTCCCCTTCCCGCCAGTCCTCCCAGGGCATGTGCTGTGGCTTGCCGTCGTCGTCCACCAGCAGCTCGTTCTTCGTGTAGATGGCGTCGTTGCGGTTGGTGAAGGAGAACTCCATCAGCTTCGACTCGGTGATCGCCTCGGTGGGGCACGCCTCCACGCACATGTCGCAGTGGATGCACCGCAGGAAGTTGATCTCGTAGACGTATCCGTACCGCTCACCGGGGGACACTGGGTGGTCCGGGGGGTTGTCGAGACCGCGCACGTAGATGCAGTCGGCCGGGCATACCCCGGCGCAGAGCTCGCACCCGATGCACTTCTCCATGCCGTCCTCGTACCTGTTGAGGACGTGGCGACCATGCTGGCGCGGCTGCTTGGGCCTCTTCTCCTCGGGGTACTGGAGCGTGACCGGGGGGCGCGCCAGATGCTCGAGGGTCAGTTTGAACCCGCCCAGGAAGTTCTGCCGCCCGCGCGGCACCTCGGGGACGGCCATCAGCCGTCACCTCCTTCTGTCGACGGGGAGGTCCGCGGCTCCTGCTGTCGGGTCCAGAGGCGGATCCCCACCGGGGGGACGATGGCCCGGGTCTCCTCGCGGTCGGCGCCGATGGAGAAGGCCCGGCTGATCAGCACGCCACCGGCGATCACCGCCGCCACCATGCCGAGTCCCCACCATCCGTCGACCACGAAGCCGGCCACGATCATCAGCCAGCCCAGCGACGCCGGGATCAGGCGCTTCCAGCCCAGGTCCATCAGCTGGTCGTAGCGGAGCCGGGGCAGCGCGGCGCGCAACCAGACGAACACGAACAAGAAGGCGATGGTCTTGCCCAGGAACCACAGGATGGGCCACAGCCATTGGAGATGGGCGACGTGGGGCACCGGGCCGTCGGGGCCGCCGAAGAACAGGGTCACCGTGATGGCGGACATGGTGATGGTGTTCATGAACTCGGCCAGGAAGAAGAGCGCGAACCGGATCGACGAGTACTCGGTGACGAAGCCGCCGACGAGTTCGGAGTCGGCCTCGACCAGGTCGAACGGGGGCCGGTTCGTCTCGGCCACGATGGCGATGAAGAAGATGACGAAGGGGACGACGGCCAGCCGGATGACGTTCCACTGCCAGAGGTGCCCTGCCTGGGAGTCGACGATGGTCCGGGTGCTCAGCGACCCGGTGATCAGCACCACCATGACCACGGTCATGCCCAGGGCGGCCTCGTAGGAGATCATCTGGGCAGACGCCCGCACCGCCCCGAGCAGGGGGTACTTCGAACCCGAGGACCACCCGGCCAGCATGATCCCGTAGACGCCGATCGCCGACAGGGCCAGCAGGAAGAGGATCCCCATGGGGGGATCGGCCAGCTGCAGCTCGAAGGTGTGCCCGGCGATGGTCGCCTCGCCGCCGATCGGCACGATGGCGAAGATCAGGAACGCAGGGATGATGGTCAGGTACGGCGCCAGCTTGAAGACGAACCGGTCGGCCTGGTCGGGGAGCAGGTCCTCCTTGAAGAAGAGCTTGATCCCGTCGGCCATGGTCTGGGCGATACCGAACGGGCCGGCGCGGTTGGGGCCGATCCGGCTCTGCATGTCGGAGATGACCTTGCGCTCGAACCAGATCATCAACATCACCGCCACCATCAAGGCGACGAAGACCACCACCGCCTGGATCAGGACGATGAGCACGACCACCCAGTCCACCCCGTTGGCGAACAGCGGATCACCCGAGCCGAAGAGGGGGTGCAGAACCGAGGCGAGCGTGCTCATGGCGTCTCCATCCGCAGTTCGACCACGGGCCCGCCGAGGTCGATGAGGTCGCCGACCGTCCCCTGCGCCAGGGGGGCGTTGAACTCGGTGGCCACCACCCCGCGCCGGAGCGATGCATCGGGAACGGCGCCCAGCAAGGCCGAGGCGGTGGCGGTGCGCACCCGGACCGAGCCGCCGGCTGCCACGCCCAGATCGTCGAGGTCCTGCGGGTTGACCCGCAGTGGAGCGGTGGCCACCAGCCCGGCCAGGACGGGCACCGCGCTGACCGCCGCCCCGAGGTCGTAGAGGGTGCGCGAGGCCACCAGGCGCACCGAGTACCTGTCACCGGGGGCCACATGCGGCACCACCAGATCGACCGGGCCCACCAGCGGCTCCGGCCGCCGGGCGCCGGGCGCCACGTCGTCGTCCGGCGGGTCCAGGTCGGCGGTGGGCGATTCGGCCAGGCCGGCATGGGGAGGGGCACCCTGGCGTTCCACCGACTCCACGCCCGGAACGGCGACCGGGTCGAGCGGCAGCGGGGCCCGACGGGTGATCGACACCGCGCTGGCCACGAGAGGGGCCACCACCCCGTCAGTGGCGCCCCGGGTGTCGAGGAGCGAGCGGGTGATGCCGCGATGCGACGGTGCCAGCTGTTCCACCTCGTCCCAGACCGCGCCCACCGAGTCGAAGCCCAGGTCGGCGTCGAGGTGGACGGCCAGCTCACCGGCGATCATCCAGTCCGCCCAGGCCTGGCCCGGCGGCACCAGCTTCTGCCCGAGACGGGCGATGCGGCCCTCGATGTTGGTGGTGGTGCCGGGCCGCTCGTGAGCCTCGGCCGCCGGCAGCACCACATCGGCGCGCTCGGTGATCGGTCCGGGTGCCGAGGCCACCGTCACCACGAACTCGGCGCCGTCGAGGGCACGCTCGGCCAGACGATGGTCGGGGAAGTCGGTCAACGGGTCGGCTCCGAGGATGACCAGGGCGCGGACGCGCCCCCCCTCCGCCTGGTCGCCGGCGGCCGCGGCCAGGATGCCCGCCGCGTCACGGCCCCGTGCCTCGGGCACCGAGCCCCAGGCCTGGCCGAACCAGGCACGTCCGCTGTCGAGCGTGACCCGCCCCGGGAGGATCCCCGGGGCCAGGCCCATGTCGAGGGCCCCGAGCACGTTGCCGCGGCGGAGTGCGGGGAGGAACCTCGCCGCGGGCAGGGCCCGGGCCAGTACCTGGGCCGCTTCGGCCACCAGTTCCCCGTCCTCGGCCAGGGACGGGCGGCCGGCGATGACCACCACGTTCGCCGCTCCGGCCAGCCGCCTGGCCTCGGCCAGGTCTTCCGGATCCACTCCCCCGTCACGAGGCGCACCGTTGCCCACCAGGGCCTGGGCCAGTGCGATGGCGCCGCCCGGCCCGTACCGGAGTGACGCCGTCGCATACGGGGTGAGCGCGGTGGCCCGGGGTGAGAGCTCGATCACGGACGGCCCGCCGTCCACGATGGCGGAGCGAAGCCGGAGGAAGAGCACCGGGAGCTCCTCGCGCAGGTCGCCCGAGAGCACGATCACCGTGTCGGCCGTCACGGCCTGGTCGATGGTGGCCCGAGGCAGGCCGAGGACCACCTCTGCGGGGAGCCCGTCGCCCAGCTGGGCGTCGACCGAGTCGGTGCCGAGGATGCCCTTGGCCACCTTGGCCCATGCGTAGGCCCCCTCGTTGGTGAGCCGCCCCCCACCGAGGAACCCGATGGACTCCGCCCCGCCCGCCTCGGCGGCGCCCTGCAGTCCCTCGGCGACCGCGGCCAGCGCCTCGTGCCACGACACCGGCACCAGCTCGCCGTCCTTGCGCAGGAGCGGCTCGGTCAGACGTTCCTCGCTGTTGACGGCGTCGAAGGCGAACCGGCCCTTGTCGCACAGCCACCCCTGGTTGACCGGGTCGACATCGATGCCGAGGAGCCGGGTGACCCGGTTGGAGGAGGACTGCACCGCCACCCGGCACCCCACCGCACAGGTGGTGCAGGTCGACTCGACCTGGTCGAGGTCCCACGGGCGGGCGGCGAACCGGTAGGGGGCGGCGGTCAGGGCGCCCACCGGGCAGATCTGCACGACGTTGCCCGAGAAGTACGACGAGAACGGCAGTTCGGGGAAGGTGTTGACCTTGATCTGCTCCCCGCGGCCGATGAAGTCGATCTGGGCCTCGCCCGCCACCTCTTCGGCGAATCGGGTGCAACGGCTGCACTGGATACAGCGCTCGCGATCGAGGAGCACCAGCTCGGAGATGGGGATGGGCTTCTCGAAGTGCCGCTTCTCCTCGACGAACCGGGTCTCGCCCGGGCCGTAGGCCAGCGTCTGGTCCTGCAGGGGGCACTCGCCTCCCTTGTCGCACACCGGGCAGTCGAGCGGGTGGTTGACCAACAGGAACTCGAGGACGCCGTCCTGGGCCTTCTTCACCTTGTCCGAGTCGGTGGTGACCCCCATCCCGGGCTGGACCTCGAGGAAGCAGCTGGGCTGCAGCGAGGCGCCGCGGGGGCCGCTCACTTCGACCAGGCACATCCGGCAGACCCCGACCGACTTCATGCGCGGGTGGTAGCAGAAGCGGGGGATGAAGGTGCCCGCCCGCTCGGCAGCGGCGATGAGCAGCTCGCCCTTGTGCGCGGTGACCTCGCGGCCGTCGAGGGTGAACGGGACGGTGTCGACCTCTTCCTCTCCCTCTCCAGGCCCCTGGGCGGCGGTCTGCTCACTCATAGGGGCACCCGCCCTCCTTGATGTGGACGAGGAACTCGTCGCGGAACATCTCGATGGCCGAACCGATGGAGGAGGGGATGGACGGCCCGAGCACGCAGATGGTGGTCTGCTGGGGCGGCCAGGTCAGGCCGGGGGCGATGTTGTCGCACGCATCGAGGAGCAGGTCGAGGTCCTCTTCGCGGCCGTATCCCGTCTCGATGCGCTCCATGATCTTCTCCAACCACCCCGAGCCCTCGCGACAGGGCGTGCACTGACCGCAGGACTCGCGCGAGAAGAACCTGGTGATCCTCCACGACGCACGCACCGCGCAGGTGTGGTCGTCCATCACGACGATCGACCCCGAGCCGAGCATGGATCCGGCATCGGCCACCTCGTCCTGGCCGAGGGGGAGATCGATCTGTTCGGGCCCGAACCAGGGCGCGGACACGCCCCCGGGAATGAATGCCTTGAGGCCGTGCCCATGGGGGATGCCGCCCCCGAGGACCGGGGCGTTGATCAGGTCGTTGAACGTCGTCTTGACCATCTCGAGTTCGTACACGCCGGGGTTCTTCACGTGCCCGGCCAGGGCGAACAGCCGCGTGCCGGCCGACCGGCCCTCGCCCAGGGCGGCAAAGGCGGCTCCACCGTTCTGGATGATCCAGGGCAGGTTGGACATCGTCTCCACGTTGTTGACCACGGTGGGCTCGCCGTAGAGACCGATGGCCGCAGGGAAGAACGGCGGCTTGATCCGGGGGAACCCGCGCTTGCCTTCGAGCGATTCGAGCAGGGCGGTCTCCTCGCCGCAGATGTAGGCGCCCGCACCCGGATGGACGACGACGTCCACCGAGAACCCCGATCCGAAGATGTCCCGGCCCACTGCACCCTGGGCATAGGCGGCGTTGAGCGCGGACTGCACCCGCTCGAGGCCGAGGGCGAACTCGCCGCGGATGAAGATGAACACCTGGGTGACCTGCAGGGCGTAGGCGGCGATGAGCACGCCTTCGATGAGTTGGTGGGGGTCGCGCTCGATGAGCAGGTGGTCCTTGAAGGTGGCAGGCTCGCTCTCGTCCCCGTTGACCACCAGGTAGGTCACCGGGTTCTTCCGCAACATGGCCCACTTGCGGCCGGCCGGGAACCCGGCGCCGCCGCGGCCGAGCAGGCTGGCCGTGTCCACCTCCCGGGCTACGGCCTCGGGGGTCATCGACAGCGCCTTGCGCAAGCCGTCGTAGCCTCCGGTGACCAGGAAGCGCTCGAGGGTGTGGGAGTCCGCGTGCTGCAGGCGGCTGGTGACGATCTTCGGGGCCTCGGTGATGGCCACTACGAGCCCCCCTCGGCCTTGGTGGCCTTCGTGGCCTTGGCCGCCTTGGTGGCCTTGGCGGCCTTGGCCGCCGCGGCCGCCGCCCGCTCCGCCTGGGCCTCGGCCATGGCCGCACGCTCCGAGGCCACCTCGGCCGGATCTGCCTGCAGCCCCGTGCTCCGCCGGACCCGGATGAGTGTGCCGTGGTCGGGGATCTCCCCCGAGCGGGCGCCCGAGCGCAAGTCCGCCACCAGCCGGTCGAAGGACCCCGGGGTCTGGGCCCCGACGAATCGGTGATTGACCTGTGCGCAGGGGGCCCGGTCGCAGTCGGCCAGGCACTCGGACTCCTCGAGCGTGATGACCCCGTCGGCCGTGGTGCCGCCCGCATTGACCCCGAGGGAGGACTCGGCGTGCTCGAGCAGTTCGGCGGCACCGTTCAGCAGGCAGGCGATGTTCGTGCAGACCGACACCACGTAGGTGCCCACCGGCTCGGTGTGGAGCATGTCGTAGAACGAGGCGGTGCCGAGCACCTCGGCGGGCGTGACCCCGACCAGGCCGGCGATGTCGACCATGGCCTCGGGCGTCAACCAGCCGTCCTGGCCCTGGGCCAGATGGCACAGGGGGATGAGGGCCGAGCGCGGCTCGGGGTAGAGGACGACGATCTCCCTGGCGGCAACCAGGGTGTCGGCCGACAGGTGCCGGGGGGCCGGGGCCTTCGATGCACCGGCGCGGCGCGGCAGGTCCACGCCGGTGGGAGGGGTGGCACCATTCACCGGTCCACCTCCCCCATCACCGGGTCGACGGAGGAGCAGACGGCCACGGCGTCAGCCAGCAGCCCGCCGCGCATCATGAGTGGCAGGCCCTGCAGATTGACGAAGCTCG
This sequence comes from Acidimicrobiaceae bacterium, assembly GCA_003138855.1. Lineage (GTDB taxonomy): Bacteria > Actinomycetota > Acidimicrobiia > Acidimicrobiales > RAAP-2 > Bog-756. The sequence goes on from PLHF01000079.1 coordinate 69,038, forward strand.
GGCCCCGGATGTGCATGCGGTAGGGCTTGGGCGACCCGTCGGACACCAGGTAGCACCCCAGCTCGCCACGCGGCGACTCGGTGGCGATGTACACCTCGCCCTCGGGGACCTTGAACCCCTCAGTGAACACCTTGAAGTGGTGGATGAGCGCCTCCATCGACTCGTTGATGCGGCCTCGGGGAGGTGGGGTGACCTTCTTGTCCTGGACCCGGTAGTCGCCGGCCGGCATCTTCTCCACGATCTGGCGGATGATCCGGATCGACTCGCGGATCTCGTTGAGACGGATCGAGTACCGGTCGAAGTTGTCCCCGTAGGTGCCAACGATGACGTCGAAGTCGACCTCGTCGTAGCGCAGGTAGGGCATGGCCCGGCGGAGGTCCCACGGAACGCCGGTCGACCGCAGGATCGGGCCGGTCAGGCTGAGGGCCAGGGCCTCCTCGGCCGAGAGCCCGCCGATGCCCTCCGTCCGCTGCCGGAACACCGGCTGCCCGGTCAGCAGCTCGTCGTACTCGTCGGCGCGGGGGAGCACGGTGTCGCAGATGATGGTCACGTCGTCCTCCCACCCGTCGGGCAGGTCGGCCGCGGTGCCACCCGGGCGGATGAAGTTGTGGTTCATCCGGAGCCCGGTGGTCTTCTCGAAGAAGGCCAGGATCATCTCGCGCTCGCGGAAGCCGTAGATCATCATCGATGTCGAACCGAGGTCCATACCGTTGGTGGCCATCCACATCAGATGGGACGACACCCGGTTCAGCTCGACCAGCAGCATCCGGATCCAATCGGAGCGCGGGGGCATCTCCACGCCGAGTAGGGCCTCGACCGCCAGCGACAGGACGAGCTCGTTGTGGAGCGGGGACAGGTAGTCCATGCGGGTGACGTTGGTCGACCCCTGCACGTAGGTCAGCTCCTCGGCGGTCTTCTCCATGCCGGTGTGGAGGTAGCCGATGACCGGCTTCGTGCGCAGCACCGTCTCCCCGTCGAGCTCGAACATCAGGCGGAGCACGCCGTGGGTGGAGGGGTGCTGCGGCCCCATGTTGATGATCATGGTCTCGTCGTCGGTCCGCTCGACGTCGATGTCGGAGGGGTCGATGGCCACGCCTTCGGGCAGCCGGAGCACGGCGCCGACCTCGCGGCGGAGCTCGCCGGCATCGGTGGCCGAGCGGGAGCTCAGCTCCTGGCCTCCCTCGGAGGTCTCGACGATCAGGCCCGTGGCCGTGCCGTCGGGCGCCGGGCTCAAGAAGTCGTCGCCCGACACCGGCGGTCCCTGCACCGTGTCCGGATGGGGGGAGGGTGCCTGCGCGTCGGGGTCCCCGTGGTCGTCGGGGGGCTCGGCTTCGCTCATCTTGGCCCCGGTGCACCCTTGAACTGGATCGGCACCCGACCGACGCCGTAGTCCTTGCGCAGGGGATGGCCCTCCCAATCCTCCGGCAACAGGATGCGGGTCATGTCGGGGTGCCCGGCGAAGACGATGCCGAACAGGTCGTAGGCCTCGCGCTCCATGGCCTCCACTCCGGGGTACAGCTCGAAGAGGGAGGGAGCCACCGCGTCCGATTCGGGAACCTGCAGTCGGACCCGCACCCGCTTGACCTGACTCAGCGACAGCAGATTGACCACGACCTCGAACCGCTCGGGTGCCACCCCTTCGGGCAGCCGCCGGCCCGGGTGGGTCAGGTAGTCGACGCTGCAGAGATCGGCGCACATCTCGAACCCGCCGTCGCGGTAGGCACGCACCACCTCGACGTACTGGTCGCGGGTGGGGAAGACCACCTCCTGCCGGTTCCGCTCCGACGCCCGCGTCGAACTGCCTCCCGACCCGCTGACCCCGGGCCCGGCGTGGGCAAGATGCACACCGCTCCCCTCCGTCACAGGGGCTCACCCACACTGCGGGCGATGACCGGGTTGCGCCTGGGCGTGCCCAGGTGCACGGCATCCGGCCGATCCGGGGTCCACCCCGAGGTGGCCTCCCCCGCGTGCGTGCGCCCGTCGTCGGTGTCCCCACCCTGGTCCTTGGCCAGCCCCGCCAGGTCCACGGCGCCGCTTGCGGCCGGCTCGGCCGGGGTCCGCCGGGTGATCTCGTTGGTCCGGACCTTCTCGTGCAACGTGAGAATGGCGTGCATGAGCGTCTCGGGGGTGGGGGGGCAGCCGGGGGCGTAGACGTCGACCGGGACGATCTGGTCCACACCCTGGACGATGGCGTAGTTGTTGAACATGCCGCCGGTGCTGGCGCACACACCCATCGACAGCACCCACTTTGGCTCCATCATCTGGTCGTAGACCTGACGGAGGACCGGCGCCATCTTCTGGGAGACCCGTCCGGCCACGATCATCAGGTCGGCCTGACGCGGCGACGCCCGGAAGACCTCCATGCCGAAGCGGGCGAGGTCGAAGTCGGCGGCCCCCACCGACATCATCTCGATGGCACAACAGGCCAGGCCGAACGTGGCGGGCCACATGGAGTACGTCCTGGCCCACTTGACCAGATCCTCGAGCCGGCCGGTGAGGAAGTTGTGTTGGAGATCTTCGAGGCCCATGAGCGCTGACTCCCTCGCCCTACGCCGCTCGACCGGGTCCGGAGGGAGCCGTTGCCGGCTCCCCGGTCGAGGGTGCGTCCGGGTCGGTGACCGCGGGCCGAGCCGGGTCGGTGGGCGACGGGGTGCCGACCGAACGCGTCGACTGGCCGGGACCCCCCGGTCCGGCGGTGATGCGGGCGATCGTCGACTCGGAGGTCCTCGGTGGCATGGCGCCGACCAGCCGCTTGGCCGGTCCCCAGCTCAGGGCCCCGTTGCTCACGAGGTACAGGAAGGAGATGAACACCACTGCGGCGAAGACGAACACCTCGACCAGGCCGAAGGAGCGCAGCTGGTGGAAGATCACCGCCCAGGGGTACAAGAAGACGATCTCGATGTCGAAGATGATGAAGATCATCGCCACCAGATAGAAGCGCACCGGGAAGCGGGTCGGCGGCTCGATGCCGGGGACGATGCCGCACTCGTAAGGGGCGGTCTTAGCCGCTGTCGGCCGTTTCCGCGGGGCGAGCAGGGCCGAAGCCACGAAGGAGGCCGACGCGAACAGGCCGGCCAGGATGAGAAGGATCAGGATCGGCAGATAGTCGTCCACAGAGAGTTGTTCTTACCACGCACCCCTTTGTCGAAGCACATCGACGGACCGCCGGTGCCCGTGCGGCATTCGGGCCGCGCCCGGTGTGCCGTTCAACCGGCTGACACCTACGATTGGGACCGTGAATTCCCCTCTCTCCCACGAACCCGCAGACGAGACGACCGGCGCCGGCGCCGGGACGTCCGTCCGACCCACCGCTGCCGGTGGGGCCGGTGGGGCGGGCCACGTCTACGACGTCCTGGTGGTGGGAGGCGGGCCCTCGGGATCCTCCTGCGCCTACTGGCTGGCGGAGGCCGGGTGGGACGTGGCCCTGGTGGAGAAGAAGGTGTTCCCCCGGGTCAAGACCTGCGGTGACGGCCTCACCCCGCGCTCGGTGCGCCAGATCGCCGACATGGGGATGGAGGGGGCGTTGGCCGGGGCCCACCGCTTCACCAGCCTCCGCACCCACGCCTTCGGCAAGGTCCTCGACCTGCCCTGGCCGGAGCATCCCACCTTCCCCTCCTACGGGTACGTCATCACCCGCCACGACCTCGACGCCCTGGTCAACGAGCGCGCCGTCAAGGCGGGTGCCACCGTGTGGCAGGGGACCGAGGCGCTCGAGCCGATCCTCGAGGAGCCGTCCACGGTGCCACAGGATCATCGACTCGGCTCCCCGGCCCTGCCCTCCTGCGTCGGTGCGGTGGTCAAGGACAAGGCCACCGGAGAGACCCGCCCGGTGCGGGCCAGGTACGTCGTGGTGGCCGACGGGGCCAACTCGCGCTTCGGACGGGCCCTCGGTACTGAGCGGAACCGCAGCCAGCCCATGGGGATGGCCCTACGCGGGTACTACAACTCGCCGGGCCACGATCAGCCGTTCATCGAATCGCACCTCGACATCCGGGACGACGAGGGGAAGGTGGTGCCCGGGTACGGGTGGATCTTCCCACTGGGTGACGGGCGGGTGAACGTCGGCGTGGGCCTGCTGTCCACCGACCAGCGCTGGAAAGGGGTCAACACCTCGACGCTGATGGACCACTTCGTGGGCTGGGCGCCCAAGGAGTGGGAGCTGTCGCCGTCCACCTGCCTCGGGCCTCCCACCGGCGGCAAGCTGCCGATGGGACTGGCCGTCGGCCCCAGGGTGGGCGCCACGACGTTGGTGGTGGGTGACGCCGCCGGCTCGATCAACCCCTTCAACGGGGAGGGGATCGCCTACGGGTTCGAAACCGGGCGGATCGCCGCCGCCTCACTGGGCGAGGCACTCTCCGGTGGCGGGGCCGAAGCGCTGCTGCGTTACGAGACCAGGCTCGAGGACGCCTACGGCCTCTACTACCGGGTCGCACGAGCCTTCATCCGGATCATCAGCCGGCCGGAGCTGATGAAGCTGTGCGTCGGCACGGGGATGTACTCGGAGTCGCTGATGAGCTGGATCCTCAGGATCATGGCCAACCTGCTCCGTCCGGACGAGACCGGCCCGGCAGAGGCCGCCTATCGGGCCCTCGCCCTCATCGCCCGGCTGGCCCCTGAAAGGGTCTGAGCCCGGCAAGCCACGGCCCCGGCCCGGCCGGGCTACTTGGAGGCAACCTGGGCCACCCGCCCGGCCATGGCGTTGTAGGCCGGGACGAACGCATCCGGGGGGATCGGGGGGCCGTTGGTCGACGGCGTCAACCGGGCTTCCACCGGGCCGCCGATGATGTACGCCTGACCGACCACCTCGGTACCCTTCCCGGGGATGGTGAACGTGGTGACGTACCCGAACGACTGGACCCCGGTCGGGGCGGACAGGGTCACCGTCTGTACCTGGGCGGTGGAACCGGGCACTGAGGCGGCGGCCAAGGTCGTCTGGTACTGGCCGAAGCAGTTGGGGAAGTTGGGAGCGGCGAACGGCGTGGCCAGCGCCTGGGCCTCGGAGGGCGCGCCCATGGTTCTGGTCACGGAGGACATGTGGATGGCCGGATCCGATCCGCTCTGGAAGGTGGCCGACGTGGCCACGGCGACCTGGCCGGGAGCGGAATTCCCGAGCAGCGCAGCAACGGTGTAGACGGGCTGGCTGACGCACGTCGCCAACGCCTGGTTGGCCGACAACACCGCGGCAGCCGGAGCCGCCAGCGGCTCCGGCGGCAACCCGCGCACCGTGGTGTAGGTCCACCCGGCGGGCAGGTCGGTGAGGCGCAGATTGATCGACTGGGCCAGCTGGTAGGCCATCGCCTCCCTCGACGGGGCCGCGGTGGTCGCCGGGGTGGTGGTGCTGTTGTGCTTCTTGACCAGGAGGTAGGCGATGCCGGCGACGGCCACGAGGAGCACCGCGACCAGCACTCCGATCAACAGGGAACGCCGGCCTTTCGAAGCCGGCGTTCCCGCCGGCAGCTCCGTGGCGGGTTGGCCCGGCAGTGCGCCCCCGGGTGGCTGAACACCGAGTGCGGCTTCCTCGGGCGTCAATGCATGCTGACTGCTCTGGGCACCCGGGCTCCACGGGGCCGCGGCACCCTGGGCGTCGGTTGCGAGGCCGCCGCCGTCGGCGGTGAACGGGTCACCGCCGGACGGTGCGGGCCTAGACGGCCCAGGTGGCGCAGCCGCGGTATCGGCGGACGGCGCGGCCGCGGTATCGGCGGACGGCGCGGCCGCGGCACCGGCGGCCGCTCCCTTGCGTCCCTTGCGCCAACCCCTCTTCTTCTTGGGCGTCTCCTCCACGGGTACGGACGAGGCGGCGACGACATCCACCCGATCCCACTGTGCCTCTCCGGTGACCGGATCGATGGGGGGCTGCCAGGTCACCGGTCGAGGCGGCGCGGGCGCCCCGGTTGCACCCGGGGGCGGGGGCGGGGGCGCCTCGGGGGGAACGGCGCCGACCGGCTGCTGCGGGGGTGCCGTCGCACCCGGCGGGGGAACCGGCGCGATTTCGGGCGATCGCGACTTGCGCCACCCCTTGGTCTTCTGCGAGGGCAAGTCGGCCGCGGGTTCCAGCGGCTGGCCGAGCGGTGGGTTGTCCCAGGCCGTAGCGCCGGGCACCGAGTCGGTCGAGAACTCCCATCCGGCGACGACGGGCGACGCACTGGCCAGCCCAGGCAGTGGGGGTGGGGGCAGTGCCTCGGCACCGGGCGGTATGGGGCCGGTGGGGGACACGGCAGACCATGGTGCGGGCCCACCGGCGGAAACGGCAGTTGGTGGTGCAGGGAGAGGCGGTGCTGGAGGGGGAGGCGGTGACAGAGGGGCGGCGGCCAAAGTCGGGGCGGCGGACGACGCCCGGTCGGCCTCGGCGATGGCCCCCGTCCCCGTCGGGGCCGGCTCTGGCACGCTGGCGTTTCCGGAGTTGTCGGCCTGGCCTTCGGCNNCCTTCGGCCCGCGATTTCCTGCGCCAGCATGATATTGAGCTGGTCACCGGATGCGCTGCGGCCGCAGCACCCGCGGCCGCAGCGACACCCGCGGCCGTGGCCGTGGCCGGAGCAAAGCGAGGACCGGGAGCCGCTGCAGGGGCGGAAGGGGGGGCCGGGGAAGGGGCGGAAGGGGGCGGAGGCAAAACGACGGCAGCGTCGCCACCCGGGTGGTTCTCCACTGCGGAAGCGGTACCGGTTGCAGCGGCACCGGTGGCTGCACCGGCGGTTGCCGCACCGTCGGCCGTGGGTGCCGTCGGCTGCCCCTTGTACCGGGAGAGCCACGCCGGGAGCGCCTGGTCGAGGTACGCGGCCTGACCGGGTGAGACCGTCGATGTCGGGAGGAGGAATCGGATGGACTGCCCTCCCGAGGTGAGCTCCATGACCGCGGCATCCCGGCCGTCGGGCAGCACGATCTTCTCGTTGCAGGTCGCCGAATCAAGGCCGGACCACACCAGGAGCCGCTCGATCTGGGGCTGGGGACCCTGCACCGTGATACCCGCCGTGGTGAACAACAGGCTGAGTCCCTCAGTGGTCCTGGTCCCCCGCTCGGTGTCACCGGCCAGGGCAACGCCGCCGAGCTGCATGCCCTCGGGAGGCAGTTCCGTGATTCCGACGGTCATGTACCTCTCCTCCGTTGCGGGGGACTCTGTGCTCGATTCATCGGCGTTGCCAATCCTGCCGTCAGTCAGGGCGATGGGGCAAGCTGTGACGGCATTCACTGCGGTGCGCTGTCGGCCATCACCTACGCCTGGCCGCAGCACACTACTCGCAGTGTGCCACGAACGACCCTCGGCGCCGGGCTATTGCCACCTCCTCTGCCGTTGTCCTCAGACTGCGACGCTCTTGCCCTGGCCCACCACGCGTCCCTCGAACGTGGACAGCGGTGCCGTCAGGGCGTCACTCGGGATCGAACCGCCGACGGCAAAGGCCTGGAGCTGGGCTTCGATCCGGTCGCTCCCGAGGTTGACGGACTCCACCTCGACCGGGAGGGGCGTCGACCGGTCGGACACCGTGAAGGTGATCACGAGGCCGACCGTCTGGACTCCTGCCGGGGAGGGAAGGCCCAGCACCGACGCGGTGGCCGGGCCCGGTTGGTCGTTGCCCCCGGTCGTGTCGTTGACACCGAGTTGCAGTTCCGAAGCCACCGCGTTCGCGCTGCACTGCGGATACCCGGGCCTGGCCAACAGCGAGAGGTCGCTCATCTCGTCGTCGTGAGTCCGGACGATGTCTGCCGCCGTCTGGAGTTCCAGCGTGTAGCCGGGCTGCGCTGACGGAGAGGGCCCGATGAAGATCGGAGACGTGGACTGGGCCGTCTGGTCCGCGGCCTGGCCACCCAGCAGGACGGCGCCCTGGTCGTCGGTGATACCCATGCACCGGGAAAAGGCGTCGGTGATCTCCTGCTCGATGGTCTGATCGTGGTGCGAGTTGCCCGAGCCCGAGTTGTCGGTCGAGACACTCCAGCCCTGCGGCAGGTCGCCGTGAGTCAACATGAGCGAATCGGCCAAGCGCTGATCCGACGAGAGCCGTGGTGCCGCAGGGGCCACCGCGGTCGATCGGGCCCCTGGGCGCGACAGGCCGAAGGCCAGGCCGACCGCCCCGAGTAGGAAGGCGATCCCCACGAACAACGTGGCCAGCCGCCGGCGACGTCTCCTCCTCGGCGGCGTCTGGTCATGGGCGCCGGCCGGACTGCGGTAGGGGCTGCCGTAGGGCGCTACCGGGTAGG
>PLHF01000134.1 GCA_003138855.1 Acidimicrobiaceae bacterium
TGTTGCGCACGTTCTTCGAGCGGATCATCGAATGGGACTACAACGACGCCCCGGCCCGCCTCCCCATCTACTCGAGCGACTTTCCCGCTCTTGACGAAGCCCTGCCCAAGTTCTTGGACGACCCGACGGCGGCCAAGTTCATGGCCGCACTGGCCAACGATCCCAATCGACGCCGTCGCCTCATGGTCGAGCTGTTGGCCCGGACCGGGATGCGCGTCGGTGAACTCGCAGCACTCGAAGACGACGCCGTGGTCCGCCAAGGCGACCTCCACCAACTCCGGATCCCGGTCGGCAAGCTGCANNCGACCGCTACGTGCCCCTGCTGCCCATGCTGTTGGATCTCATCGTCGACTACCGGGCGATGCGCGGACCGTCCCGCTCGGGACACTTGGTCGAACGAGACGACGGCAGGCCATTCGACCGGCGCACCATCCAGCGCTATGTCGCCACGGTGGCGAAGCGGGCCGGGATCGGACACGTCCATCCTCACCAGTTGCGCCACACGCTGGCCACCCAGTCCATCAACCGGGGCATGAGCCTCGAGGCGATCGCCGCACTGCTCGGGCACCGATCGATGGACATGACGCTCGTCTACGCACGCATCTCGGATCGCACGGTGGCCGAGGAGTACTTCAAAGTCACCGAGGCAGTCGAGGCCAACTACCGACACACCGGCATGCTTCCCGCCGGGTCCCGGAACACCGACACGGCCAATGCCGACCACCGGCGTCTGTTGGCAAACGGTCACTGCACACGTCCTGCCCTCCTCGGCTGCGCCTTCGAGAGCGTCTGCGAGCGCTGCGGGTTCTTCGAGACCGGGCCGAAGTTCGTCACCATCCTGCGACGCCAACGGAACCATGCCGAGGAGCGCGGCCAAAGCGAGCGGACTGAGCTCTTCGACGGCCTCATCGATGGAGTCGCCGAGACCCAATGAGTGTGCTTCGATAGGAGTCAGCCCAGGTCCTACGGATCACCTGTATAACGCCGGGAGAGTGTCACGCTCCGGCACAGATGTGCCAGCTTTGAATCTGTCCAAGAACGACTGCATGCCGCACACCGGCTCAGTTGATCACCAGGCTCAAGCCCCCCCCTGAGCCTCCGTGTTGGAAGTAGCGGAGCAACAATGGGCATGAGGAAGCGACCAGGAGCGCGATCCCCGGCATCCCGTGAATGGCGGGGTCGACCACGGCTTCGACTCGCCTCAAATCACATCCCAATGGGTTGATGATGGGAATCTTGTGGTTGGTCGGGTTCAGCCGATACCGGACGAGCGTGACGCCAGATTCGTCGACAGCTGACATCACTGCTCTATTCCAGCGACCCCGAACCGGGAACTCGATGGTGCCTCGGTCATCAAATCGCATCGCCGTTCCAGCACTGCGCTCAAAGTGATCACCCCTGACGACACACACCGTCTTGCCCACATCATCTACCCACTGGTGGGTTTCCTTCTCCGGCGGTTGCATCGGCCGCACGGCGAAAGTCCTGTCGTCGACTGTCATGGAGTCCAGTTTCGAGAACCGGTGCGTCATCCTGGCCCAAACATCGCCACTGCCGGCGATGAGTTCCCACTTTCCCCAACCAATCTTGCGCCAAGACAGGTGGGTCCCAGGCAGATTTGGAATGCCCTGCTATTCCCGCTCCACTGCTGCGCGATCAGTTACTCGACCGAGCCGTTTGCTCGCCTTCTTCGCCCCACGGCCGGACGGAGTGCTGCTCGCCGATGGGTCGGTCACGCCAATGAACTCTAATTTGCGGAAGCCCGGATCTGAGTGGCTCGCATCGTGCGACCTGTCACCTAACACCGGGACGGCGGCGGTTATCCAGCGACAGTTGCTTGCTGATCGCGAACTGCCACACTCCGGCACTTTGAGGATGCCGCGTATCCCCATTCACCCGTGAGGGTGCGGCGGTGCACCGGGTGCCCGCCTTGATCGATGCTTGATTTGGGATACTGACTCCATGGAGCACAAGGGATGCCTGGAACTCGTTGAGACCACCGACCACCCGTTCCCTGACGTGATTGGGTGTCGAGTGGATGTCGGGCGCTATCGACTCAAAGACCCTGGTTGCAGCGACCGAGAGATCCTTGATTCCCTCTTGGCCGATGATCGGGCTGCTTACTCGTATATCGCTCCTCGTCCGTCGCCCAACCTCGACTCCACGGATCAAGTGCCCGTCCACGGCCCTTACGTCCTGTCCAAGCTCGATTTCGGCTCGTTCGCCCTGTCCACTCCGGAGGAGCTGTGGGCTCGACTTCAAGAGTTCGTTTCCGAACAAAAAACTCTGGAAAGCACGCTGGCTGATCTGAACCTTGACGACCTCCTGATCCCGACCCTGGAAGTCTTCGACAGCGTCTACCGGCTCCGAGCCGACCAAAACAAGTTCCATCCCGTCCACGCCCAGCTCGAGATCCTTGGGTGCTTTTCGGAGTACGTGGTCATCGCTAGGGCCAGTCGTACCGTGCTCGACGTCATAACGGCGCAGGACTAATGCCGAGCAGCGATCCCCTTACAAGACCGACCAAGGCGAATGAAGCAGAGCGCCCCAGATCGCCGGCTATGGGCCTGCACTCGTGCCCGACCTCGTAGCGTCGACCCACGCGACCGATTTGCTTGCACGACGGACGAAACTACGCTCCAGTGGAACGTGAGGATACGACGTGGCGGATAAACCAATCGAGGCACACAAGAAGACCCCGCTCCTGAGCGGCTGGATGATTGTCGCCATTGTCGCCATCGTTGCGCTGGCCGCCCTAGGCATCACTGCGCTCGTCATTCATGGCTCGACCAGTAGCAGCGCTACGACCACCACCAAGGTCACGGCGAATACAACCACACCGATCGCTCCGACCACGACGGTGGTACCCACTACGACCGCGCCGGTCACGACAACAGCAGTCCCTGCCCCCACGACCACCGTGATGGTCGACAAGATCACCGCTGGGGTCTATGGGCCCGTGGTTTGGCAAACAGGCGATCCACTCGGCTCCAACCCTGGCCCGTACTACTGCTGCTTCCCACCTCCACCAGGATCACCGATTGGGATGGATTACAGCGGCTCTCGTGGATGCAGTGGAGGTGCCGACCAGAACGGGAACCTCGTGGGCGGGTACTGGCTCAACGGCAAGGACTGCTGATCTATCGGTCAGGGTGCCCCACACTGCCGGGAGCGGGGCGGCTATCTGCCGACGCGTGTTTGCTGAGCGCGAACTGCCACTGACCGGCACGTCGGGGCGACCCCTGGCCTCCCGGAGGTCGAGTATTGGGGGGCACTTCCAAAGCCCTGGCGTCGGTCCGCAAGCCGATCCTCATGTGGGACTCAGGAGAGTCGACGGCGGACCCACCAGATACAGGTGCCGGCCAAGACCACTGCCACGCCGAGGTAAATGGCCAGTTCGCACCATTGGAACGACCAGTACCGACTGGCCGGTTGGAAGGCTACGACTTCGTGGTACGTAGCGGCGAGCTTCGCGATGCAGTCATGGAGCGCGCTGCCGGCTCCAGGTGCTGGTACTGCGCTCTCAACTCCTCCGCCGGCGGGAGCGCTCGGCCCCGGGCCACTTTCAAGAAGAGGGCACGCGCTGGTCAACACCTGGGTGCTGAGTGGGTGGCCAGCTCTATCTACGAACTGAGTCGAGTAGAACCACGCATTCGGGATGTTCGGGTTGGCGGGAAAGAGCGTGAAGGGTCCGCCGTTCATTTGACCAAAGCCCTGGACGGTCACCCCATTGAGCGCAAAGGATCGCTGGGTCGGCGCGATGAGCTTTGGCAACACGAAGTGATTGACGAGCAGCCGGGTTGCCACAAATGCGACCAGTGTGGTGCCCATTGCCGGGAGGGTCCGGCGGATGAGCACGCCACAAAGGACGCCGAGCACGAACGCGAAGGCGGCATAGCCGAGTGGGACGAGGTCGCGTTGATCGAACGCGGTGTACATGCTCGCGTTCGCCCGGTCCATCGGACTTGACCACCACGTCACCATGAGTCCGAGGAGGCCGGCCGCGACGATGCTGGCCAACCCGACGACACCGAGCTTCAGGACAATCCACCGGGTGCGGGTGACGCTCTGGGTCCACACCAACCGGAACGTGCCCGACTCGAGCTCGCGTGCGACGAGAGGTGCACCCCAGAAGACTCCGATGATGCCGGGCACCACGACGACGAGGGCATCGAACAGTATCTGCAACGTGTGGTCATTCTTGAGGAACACCGACGTCGCCGTTGAACAGTTGCCGTGCGCCGCACAGGTCGCGACGGTTGTGTCATAGAGGTGCACCAGGTGCGGGCCAGTGATCGCCAGGATGACCGCTACCACGGCGAGTCCTCCGAAGACTACGGCAGCCTGGTTGCGGAACTGAAGCCACGCAAAGCGCATCATCGGAGTACCCCCAGTCCGGACTTTCGGGCACGTTCCTGATCCCGCGCCTGTCCCATGTATGCAAGCACGATGTCCTCCAACGTCACCGGCCTCGTCGTCCACGCCGGGTCAAGGATCGGCTGCTCGGTGCGAATAAGAAGCGTGGTCTGTCTGTCGGTATGGCTTTCCTCGATCACGTGCTGATCTGCGGGAAGGCTTCTCGAATCGCGACGAGGACCGGAGATGCGGTGGTGGGTGGCGAGCAGTTCGGCAACGTCGTCGGCTACCTGGATGTGGGACGCAACGAGGACAACGAGGTAGTCACAGACCCGCTCGAGGTCGGCCACCAGATGTGAGGAGAGCACGACGCTGACCCCGTGCTCGGCGACCACCTCCATCAGCACTTGAAGGAATTCGCGACGGGCCAGCGGATCCAGGCTGGCCACCGGCTCGTCGAGCAGAAGGACCTCGGGCCGCTTGGCGATGGCCAACGTGAGGGCGAGTTGCGCTCGTTGGCCCCCGGACAGTGAACCTGCCCGCTGTCGAGGGTCGATATCAAGGGCCTCTATGCGGCGGAAAGCCAGCTCATCATCCCAGTGCGAATTGAGAAGGGCGCCCATGCGGAGATGCTGACTAACTGACATCCGAGAATAGGCGGGTGTGTCCTGAGCCACGAATCCGACCCGGCCGAGCTGCTCAGGGCCGCTGCCGGGATGTCCACCGAGGACCTCGATGGTCCCTGCCGTCGGAGTGAGCAGTCCCGCGGCAAGCTGCAACAGGGTGGTCTTCCCTGCACCGTTGGGTCCGACCAGCCCGACGACTTTCCCCTCTGGGATGGCAAGGGAGCAGTCGTGGAGCGCCCAGCGCTTCCCGTACTGCTTGCCGAGCCCGGCTGTTTCCATCACGGCAGTCATGCCACACCCTCAGCGAAACAGTTCCGAACGGCTGTGCGGTAGATCGCCTCAATGTCGTCGGTGCCGAGTCCGGCGGCCCGGGCTGAACGCAACCACTTGGCCATCGACTCGAGGAACCGCGCCTGGGTGGCGGGGTCGGTGCGGGGAAGTGTCCCGACGATGAAGGTCCCCTGACCAGGTCGAGCCCGTGCGAGGCCCTCACGTTCCAGGTCCCGGTAAGCCTTGAGCACGGTGTTCGGGTTGATCGCCAGCTTTCCAACGACCTGCTGGGCCGTCGGAAGTTGATCACCAGGTTCGAGGAGACCAAGTTGCAGCGCCTGGTGGACCTGCTGGACCAGTTGCAGATAGGTGGCGACACCCGACGTGCTGTCCAACTGGAATTCGATCACGACTCCTCATTCCACTAATCCCTTAGTGGAATGGTATATCCGACACAACCCGAGCGCAAAGCACCGCAGATTTGAGGGTGATCGCAGGTACGACGATGTCAACGTCGAATCGGTACCAACGACTCCCATCCAGTGTCCGAAAGTCGAACGTCAATCCGGACAGCAGGTGTCCCCGATCCGCGAACACAACGTCGACGGAGGTCGCCCTAAACAGTGAGCGGGGCGGTCATCGGGTGCCACCGATCGGCACGAGTGAGGCAGGCCTCTTAGACCGTTGGCTGCGACCGGAGAATCGCAGATCTGCTGACCGTCTGTACCATCGAGTCGTAACTACAGACCCGGTGGAGGAGCCTTGTGATCGATCTGAATCCCGCATGTGAAGCAATGATCAAAGTGCTGGCCGACGTGGGTGATGACCGTCTCACCACCCCTAGCCCTTGCACCGAGTTCACGGTCGGCGATCTTATCGATCATGTCGACCTGGTTGCTCAGGGGGCAACAGCGCTTGCTCTCGGCTCCAGCGAGCGTCCCGCTACCGGCTACTCATACCTCGAACCAGACTGGCGGGACATTGTTACCGAGCATTTGCGGGCGCTGGGCAAGGCGTGGGACGACCCGGCTGTCTGGGAGGGCAAGGGCAACGTGCCGGGGTCGGACCTCTCCAACTCAACGTGGGGCAAGATCGCACTGACCGAGTTGGTCGTGCACGGCTGGGACATCGCCACTGCTACCGGTCAAGGGTTCGACCTGCCAGAGCAGACGCTTCAAGCCTGCTTTGAGCATGTTGCTGTATTCGTCCCAAATGCCCCGTTGCCGGACCTATGGGGTCCCCCGGTAGAGGTTCCGCCTGACGCCGCACTCCTTGATCGCATCTTGGCGATTACTGGCCGCGCCCCCTAACGCCGGCTCGGGGATCGATATCTGGCGCGGCGCTGGGCCGTCTGCTAACTCCAGCAAGCGGTCCAGATCGCTCCATCTGAGCGGTCGGGCCGCAAATCGAGATCGGCGCCCGAGCGCGCCAGATCGACGGTTATCGCGTCCCTGCGAAGTCGGCCGACGCGGGTCAGCCGGCCGAGTGTCCCGTATGGGGAACCTCTATGGGGCACTGAGAGTCGGCATGGAGGGTTCGGTGCTCGCGCCATCGCATTTCCTCAAACCAGGTGCTTATGCCATGGTCGAGGGTGTCGAATCCTTAGGCAATCGAATGGCCAAGGATTGCTGAGGCAATCGAGTTTGGTGCCTCGGTCGGGGTCAAGTGACCAACGCCTTCCAGGACTTGAAGCGTGGCTTCGCCAGGCAGCACCAGCTCCAGAGCTCGTCTGACATCCACGAGCGGCGCGGCCGTGTCATTCTCACCCCAAATGAAAGAAGTGGGAACAGATAGTGAACGGAGCTGCTCTTCGTAGTCCTCGTTGACTGCTTTCACAAGAATGTCTCTCATGACACCTACCGCATTCCGGTAGTCGAGTGATCCGTGTTGCTTCTTCCAGACCTCGACACGCTCATCTGAGACGAGTCGCATCTTACGAAGGGCCCGGAACGAGCGAAGACTCAGGCTCGGTTTCGCCTTGGGGTGGGCTACGAGTTGAGGTACGCCGGTGAGAACAAGTGCGCGAATCAGAGTGGGCCTGGCCGTCGCAAGCTGTATCGCCACTCTTCCGCCGAATGAGTGCCCGACCACTATTGGTGGCTCTGCGAATGTGTCCAGTACCGGAAGTAAGGCATCAGCGTATTCACGAGTTGACCAAGGCAGCGGTGGTGGCGGCTGTGCACCTCCAAACCCGGGAAGGTCGATCGCAAGCGCGGTCATTCCGTGAAGCACTCCGTTGAAGTCCGAAGCGGTGCGCATCCACCCAGGGAGCGCCAGTACGGCGAAGGGGGGATCTCCAAAGCGGTTAGCAATGAAGCCGCCGGTAACTTGCTGGAGCATTGCCATTCATTATCCCAGAATCAAGGTCAACCACCTACCGTGTCCAGGATGCGCTTGGGCGATTTCGCTTTTCGAATGTGTCGCATCTCAAGAGTATTCTTCTCGTTCTGCCTTGCCTTAGGGCGTGATAGCTGTTGATCCCGTAAGCCGATCGGCTTGCGGGACTTGCTCTTGACTCCCGTCAGTCGATCATGGAAACCCGCAGGGTCCGTCTCTTGGTGCGCTCAGGACCTGGGATCGATCAAAGGCCACTACCGGTAGCGCTTGCGGACAGCAAGCACCCTTTGGGTCGGACAGCGTTTGGCACGCCGCGAACCGGCGGTAGGAGACACCCTCAGGACGATTGGCGAACGCGCGTTATGGGACATGCAGGTCCCCAGATCCGTCGATCTGTGCGCTCAGGGCTCGGGACGAACAATGGCTCCGAGATGTCGTGGTCCGCCAACAGCTCCGATTGGGTGAGCCCGGTCTTCATGGTGGCCATCGGAGCCTTCCCCTGAGTCACACGCTGGACCTGCACCGACCAAGTGGAGGTCGCTCCGGAGCGGGGACCACTCAGGGGACAGCGGAACTGCCCTGGTAGAACTCGACGAGGGCTTCTGACTTCTCCCGATCGAGGGGACGGGCCATCAGGTAGCCCTGGCCGTAGTCGCAGCCAAGCTCGATCAAGCGCTCGAACTGGTCTTCACGCTCGATTCCTTCGGCCACGACCTCAAGGCTCAAACTGTGGGCCAGCCCGATGATTGAGGTCACCAGAGCCGAGCTGGCGGGTTCGGACTCGTTCAGCGGGTCGACGAACGACTTGTCGATCTTGAGCACGTCGACCGGAAATCGTTGCAGATAGCTCAGCGAGGAGAAGCCGGTGCCGAAGTCATCCACCGAGATCCGGATGCCAAGGGCTCGGAGCTCGGTGAGTGCCGAAGCCGTCTGCTCCGGGTTCTCCATCAGGACGCTCTCGGTGACCTCGAGGACGAGCTGCAGGGGGTGGACCCCGGTGAGGGCCAATGCGGTGCGGACGTCGTCGACCAGGAGAGGGGAACTCAACTGTCGCCTCGAGACGTTCACGGCAACGGTGAGGGGCTCGTCGGTGAGCGCGGTCCAAGCTGCCATTTGGTTGCACGCCTCGAACAGTATCCACCGACCCAAGGGAACGATGAAGCCCGTCTCCTCGGCGATGAAAATGAAGTCAAGGGGAGCGACCAAACCAATAGTGGGGTGCTGCCAGCGGACCAGGGCCTCGAAGCCTCGAAGGCGCCTGTCGCCGAGCGAGAAGATCGGTTGGAAGTTGAGGAAGAACTCGGAGCGGTCCAGCGATCCACGAAATCGACTTGCAATGTCAAGATGCTGAAACAGGCGGGCGCGCATCGATGCTTCAAACACTTCGACATGGTTCTTCCGGCTTGTCTTGGCCTCGTACATGGCTGCGTCCGCCTCGCTGATCAGCTGCTCGGCCGACGTGGTGGAGTCGGCGAAAGCCACGCCGACGCTGATCGAGATGCCCGCCTGGTCACCTTCGAACTCAACCGCCTCATGGATGACCGAGACGATCCGACCAGCGAACTCCAACGCAGCATTTGGGTTCTCCACATCGGCTATCAGGATCGCAAATTCGTCGCCACCGATACGGGCCACTGTGTCCCCTGGGCGCACGATCGACTCCAACAGGGCGCCGACCTTCACCAGCACCGCGTCGCCGACGTGATGCCCGAGGGTGTCATTGATGGTCTTGAAGCCGTCGAGATCCCCGAAGCAAAGTGCCACTGCTGTTCCGGAGCGCGTTGTCGAGGCCAATGCTTGCTTCACTCGGTCGCGCAGGAGCACCCGATTGGGCAGACCGGTCAGCTCGTCGTGGAAGGCCTGGTGTCGAAGATTGGCCTCGAGTTCGTCCCGCTTCAGCTGGAATGCCTCCAGCCCCCGGAAGTTGTCCTCGAGTTCGAGAGACTGACGGCTGATCCGGCCGATCAGCCAGATCATCCGCAAACAGATAACCGCGAACACGGCGATGCAGAGTCCTGCCATGACGAGAACATTCACCGACCCGCCGAGGGAGGTGGCGACGACGAGAATTGTCGGCGGGATGAATCCAGCCACTATCACAATGGGCATCCGGTGTCGGTCTCTCGCCACCTGGCGATCACTGACCACATCCGCAGCTTCAGCTTCGGAGGTTCCGCCGGCGACCGATGGATGGAGTGCTGCCACGCCGATCAGCACGTACTCGAGGAGGAAGAGGGCCTCGCTCGGGTTGCCGGTGTCGTAACTGTTGTGCAGTACCAGCAGGTCGTAGATGAAGTCGCCCATGAACATCACGATCATGGCCGCCGCCAGGAACTTGTGGAATGTGCGCCTCGACTCCCCGAACAGCAGCGCGCGGAACAGGACAAAGAGCAGGGCAATGTCCATGATCGGATAGGCCAGGTCGACCAGCATCCCGAAGGTGGTCAACGTCGAATCGTGGACATATGAATTCATCAAGAAATTCCAGGAGATGGCCAAGGCACCCATCGAGACGATGGCGGCATCGGCGTAGTTCTCCCGCCGGTAGGAGCGGTTCGGGTTGCGGGTGAGTCTCAGCACCCCGGCGAAGAGGAAGGGGTATCCGGCCAGGTAGAGAGCATCTGCGAACGAGGGAAACGGCACACTGACGTGGAGAACGAGGTTGTAGAAGAAGCTCGCATCGTCACCTAGGGTGAAGCAGGTGCCGGCCAGAGCCAGGAAGTACCAGCTGAGGCGGTCCTTGGGACGTTGCAGGCGGATGCCGACCAGGATGCACGCCACCGATGCCGTCCCGAGGACTGAGTAGACAATGTCCTGACTGGTCTCATTGGGGAGAGCGAAATAGACAGCGACGACGCACATGCCGCCGATGAGGGCGTATTTCCACGCCGTCGATCTCAATCCCACCGTGCCACCTCGATTACGCCTTACCTCCATATCGGCCGAATCCGTTGCTGAGTTGAATCCCGGTTGATTGGATGTCTCCAGGGAAGCCGGTGAAGGATGGTGAGGCGTCCCACCACGGAGGACCGCGCCCTGTGAGATGAAGGGCACCAAGATCTCGATCAGGCGGCAGAAGCGGCATCTCACAACGAGATTGGCCATCATTCGTCGCAGCCTTCTCCTTCCGGGATAAACGAGGCCCGCATTGTCCAGGAATGCCCCATGCCGTCGAGCCACGGCCGCGACAGAACGGCACGCCGCTCGGACGATCGAGAGCGAAAGGACCGCTCCAGATTCGGCGATCTGCGATTGGATACGTGTCCCCTAACAATGCTCGCTCCATTGCGGGCCGAGGGGTGCCCCCAAGGTGCGATTACATGGGTGATCC
>PLHF01000084.1 GCA_003138855.1 Acidimicrobiaceae bacterium
TGCCAGCTGTTCAGCGAGCCCGGATCGGGGTCGGACCTGGCCGGGCTGTCCACCCGCGCCGTCCGCGACGGTGACGAGTGGGTCATCACCGGCCAGAAGGTCTGGAACACCCTGGCCCACATCGCCGACCGGGGCATGCTGGTGGCTCGCACCGACCCCGATGCGCCGAAGCACAAGGGCCTCACCTACTTCGCCCTGGACATGCACGCCGACGGCGTCGAAGTGCGACCCCTGCGCCAGATGACCGGCGAGGCCGAGTTCAACGAGGTCTACCTCAGCGAGGTGCGGGTTCCCGACGCCGATCGCATCGGAGACGTCGGCGAGGGCTGGCGGGTGGCCATGACGACGCTGTCCAACGAGCGCACCAGCATCGGCGGCGGGGGCGCACCGCCCACCCGTGGATCGGGCTCGATCGCCGAGGCACTGCGGATCTGGCAGAGCGAGGGGTTCCGGCAGAACCCGGTCGACCGCGACCGCCTGACGAAGCTGTGGATCGAGTGGGAGGTCCTGCGCCTGACCAACATGCGGGCCGGCCAGAACCGGAAGGCCGGCAACCCGGGCCCCGAGGGCTCGATCGCCAAGCTGATGTTCGCCGAGGTCAACATGCGCATCTACGAACTGTGCGTCGACCTGCTCGGCTCGGACGCCCTGGTCGGCTACGACTACACCATGCGCCGGGCCGAGGCCCTCGGCCTGATCGGCCCGCCGGGGTCCGCACGCAAGATGTTCATCAGGTCGCGTGCCAACTCGATCGAGGGCGGCACCTCCGAGATCCAGCGGAACATCCTCGGGGAGCGGATCCTCGGGCTGCCCGGCGACGTCCGGGTCGACAAGGAGATGCCGTGGTCGAAGGTGCCGCGGAGTTGAGGTCGAGGCCCGCCGGTCGCCCGGGGCCCGGCGCGGGCCACGCACCCGACATGTCGACGCGGTGACCGACGCCCGCGAGTTCCTCGGCATGCAGCCGGTCGGCGACGATCTCCACTGGCGGCTCGCCGTCGTCCCGGAACTGACGACGCCAGGCAACTTCCTCTTCGGAGGGTGTGGCCTGGCCGCGGCGCTGGTCGCCCTCGAGGCGGCCTCGGACCGACCAACGGTCTGGTCGACGGCCCAGTACCTGTCCTATGCGCCGACCGACTCGGTCCTCGACCTGACCGTCACGCTGGCGGCCGAGGGCCGTCGTGTCACCCAGGGCCGGGTCGTGGGTTACGTCGGCGACACCGAGATCCTCACGGTCAACGCTGCGGTCGGCTCGCCCGGGCGGCTCGCGGCCGAAGGGGTGTGGGTGACGCCGCCGGACGTCCCCCCGCCGCAGGAGTGCCCGCCCCGAAGACTTCCCTTTGTTACCTCCGCGTCGATCTTCGACCGGATCGACGTGAGGATCGCCAGTGGCCGGAGCTTCGAGGAGATCAGCGCCGGGCCTCCGACCCCGGGCGACCCGGACAGCGCCCTGTGGGCCCGGGTGCCCGGGCACCTCGAGCCGTCGGCGGCCACCCTGGCCATCATCGGTGACTACGTCTCGGGCGGGGTGTCCCAGCCCCTGGGCCGCCGGGTACTGTCCCGGAGCCTCGACAACACCCTGCGGGTGGTCCATCTCGAGCCGACGGAGTGGGTCCTCTGCGACATCCGGATGCAGGCGCTGGTCGACGGCTACGGCCAGGGCATCGCCTACCTCTGGTCGGAGCAGGGGTCGCTGCTCGCCACCGCCAGCCAGTCGATGAGCGTGCGCTTCTGGGAGTAGCCAGGTGCACGATGACGCGGATGCCGGCTGCGCGGACGGAACGGGTCGGAACGGACCACGGGCCCGTAGTGTTGCGGCACGCGGGGAAATGGAGAGGGAGAACTGATGAAGATCAGCACGATGCTCAGCTACTCCGGCGGATTCCGGCAAGCGGCCGCACAAGTCGCCGAGTTCGAGAAGGCCGGCTTGGACCTGGTGTGGGTGGCCGAGGCCTACGGCTTCGACGGGCCCAGCCTGATGGGGTATCTGGCCGCCCTCACCGAACGGGTGGAGATCGGCTCGGCCATCCTCCCCATCTACACCAGGACGCCCACCCTGATCGCCATGACCGCCGCCGGCGTGGACTCGCTGTCCGACGGCCGGTTCCATCTCGGGCTGGGCTCGTCGGGGCCCCAGGTCATCGAGGGGTGGCACGGGGTGCCATTCTCGGCCCCGATCGGGCGCACCCGCGAGATCATCGACGTGTGCCGCAAGGTGTGGGCCCGGGAGGGGCCGCTCGTCCACGAGGGCACCTACTACAACATGCCGCTGCTGCCAGGCGAGGGGACGGGCCTGGGGAAGGCGCTGAAGATCATCGCCCACCCGGTGCGTGCGTCCATCCCCATCTGGATCGCCGCACTCGGTGAGAAGAATGTGGCCATGACCGCGGAGTTGGCCGACGGATGGATCCCGATGCTCTTCGTCCCCGAGAAGGCCCGGGCGGTCTGGGGCCCCTCCCTCGATGCCGGCGAGGCCAAGCGCGACCCGACCCTCGGGCCCCTGCAGATCACCGTGGGCGGGATGCTGGCCATCGGCGAGGGCGACGAGGTCATCGGGCTGCGCAATCTGGCCCGGCCGATGGTGGCGCTCTACGTGGGCGGCATGGGGGCCAAGGGGCGGAACTTCTACAACGACGTCGTGCGGCGCTACGGCTTCGAGGAGGAGGCCGAGAAGATCCAGGACCTGTACCTGAGCGGCAAGAAGGCAGAGGCCGAGGCGCTGGTTCCCGATGAACTGCTCGAGGCCACGTCCCTCTGTGGTCCCGAGAGCTACGTGGCCGAGCGCATCGCCGCCTTCGCGGAGGCCGGCGCCACCCACCTCCAGGTGATCCCGGTGCCGCTCGGCGACCAGAAGCCGGTCGAGCTGATCGCCAAGGTCAAGGAACTGGCCGGCTGACCCGGCGGAACTCCTGAGCCGACGGGCCCCTCACCCGGGGGTGCCCTGCCAGGCCCGGGTGCACCGCCTACTCCTCGGAGACGCTCTCGGCGAGGTCAATCGAGTCGAGCGCGAGCAGCGTGTCCAACTGGACCGCCATGGCCTCGATCTCCTCGGCGTCGTAGTAGCTCCGATTGAGCGTGAGCGTGAGCTGATTCTGCACGAGGGAGAGAGCGTCCTCCGCCGCCGCTGCTGCGTCGTAGACGGAGAACAGGCGGGCCTGCATGGCCTGTGCGGACACGAAGCGCGTACCCCGCTCGTGGGCCTCTGCCGGAAGCGACCGGAGGGCGTCGCCGGGGGTGACCACCTCGCGCTCCTCCGCCGACCGGTCGATACCGGCCGCCTCGTCTGCCGTGTGCTCGCCTGCCACCTGCTCGGCCTGCTCGTGATCCATTGCTCTTCGCCCCTTTCGTTGTCGGCGCAGACCGCCCTCGGTGGACGGTCCCTCGGCCCATATAACACCCGAACTGTGCCTGTTCTTCCGCCACGGGCGGATGTGAAGCCTGTGGGGGTTGTTCCGATCAGTGCGCTGCCAGGCTGCGGCGCACGTACTCGTCGAAGCCTGTCGGCCGACGGCCCAGCAGCCAACCGAGCACGTTGGGGTTCCCGGTGATCCCGTAGCGGCCGTAGTGGTCGAACAGGCGGTGCATGGCGTCGAGGCGGTAGTCGTCCGCTTCGGATGCCCGGGGACCGTCGGCGGCTCCGACCGGGAAGGGAACCATCTCGGCGGTGACGGGCCGGCCGGACTCGGCCGACATGACCTGCGCCAACTCGGTGGCAGTGAGGAAATCCTGACCGCAGAGCTCGTAGGTCGCGTAGTGGTGGTCGGCGTTCCCCACCACCGCGGCCGCCACCTCGGCGACATCCTCCAGGTCCACGTGGGCCAGGGGTGTCCCGATCCCGTACGGCTGGCGCAGGACCCCTTCGGCAACCACGCGGGCGACGTCGATGTTCTGCATGTAGTGCATGGGCTGGAGGATGGTGAACGGCATCCGCGACAGGAGGACCGCCCGTTCGACCGCCAGCTTGGCCTGGTGGTTCAAGAGCGGCTCGAGTTGGGGGTGGGTGACCGAGAACTGCACGAAGTGGGCGACCCCGGCCCTGCGGGCGGCGCTCACCACCGCATGCCCCATCTCGGCCTCGCGGGGGTGCAGCGGCGGGCCGACGTGGACGACCGACTCGATGCCGTCGACGGCCCGGCCCACGTCCGCCGGCTCGAGCAGATCGCCGACTCGGGCCTCTGTCGCTCCCTCGTCCACGAGCTGTTCCACCCCGGTGGCGATGTCGAAGGCACGGACGGGGTGCCCGGCGCCGACCAGGGCGCGGACCACGTTCCGGCCGGTCCGACCGTTGGCCGCCGTCACCAGGATCACCTCGGGTGCCCCCCGCCGCCCCCTTCGGATGGCCGTCCGCCAGGGTTACCGTCCGGCTCGTGCAGCGCCGGTGTGGAAGCGGCGCCGGGAGCCTGGCGGGCGAGCAGGGCGCCCCAGCCCTCGCTCTCGCCGGGGACGATCGGCAGTGGTGGATCGCGGACCAGCACGTGGGCCTCACCGCTGCGGAGGGCGAAGGCGATGGCCTGTCCCACCAGCTCGGGCGGGTCGGGTGTGATGCGTCGGGCTCCACTGACCAGGTGGCCCGCCCGGAGCCGGCTGTGGAACTCGGTGGCGGTCACCGAGGGGTAGACGACGGACACCGTGACGCCCGCGTCGGCCAACTCGAGCCGTCCGACCTGGGAGAGCATGTTGAGCGCTGCCTTGGTGGCCGAGTAGCCGCCGAGCCCCGGGAAGACCCGCAGGGAGGTCGCCGAGCTCACGTTGACGACGGCCCCACCCGACCCCGCTCGCATCACGGGGAGCACCGCCTGCATGCCCACCAGCGGAGCGACCACGTTGAGCTCGAAGACGGCCCGGAGGTCGGCCGGGTCCAGCTCCTCGAGGGGGACGTGCAGGCCCTGCCCGGCGTTGTTCACCAGTGCGTCGACCCTGCCGTAGGCGTCGACCGTCCGGTCGACCAGCCGGTGGACCTGCTCGGCGACGGTCACGTCGGTGGTGACGGCGAGCGAGCCCGCCAGCTCTGCGGCCAGGGCCTCCAGGCGATCCGTTCGCCGGGCGGCGAGGACGACCCTGGCCCCGAGCCCGCTCAGCAGGCGGGCCGTGGCGGCGCCGATCCCTGAGGATGCCCCGGTGACGATGCAGACCGACTGGTCAATTTCCATGGCGGGCACTCGGTTCCGCCTGGGGAGTCACGTCTCCCCGGGGGGCGAGCGTGCTCATTCGGTCCGGGACAGTCCCCGGACGGCGAGGCCGAAGAAGACCAGCGCGAACACCACCACGATGGCCACGTCGGCCATGATCGGCAGCGTGTGGCCGAAGACGGTGACGCCGGCGGCGAAGCGGGCCTGTGCGGCGGGGGTCATGTTCTGGGCGGCGAACACCACCTGGCGCAGCGGGGCCACCGCGTAGGTGAGTGGATTGAGCCGCGTTATGACTGAAAGCCACTTCGGCAGGTTGTTGAGGGGGAAGAGCGCTCCGGACAGGAACAGCATCGGCATCAGCAGCATCTGCATCACGACCTGGAAGGCCTCCATCTTCTGGATCCGGCTGGCCACGAAGACCCCGAAAGTGGTCATGGCCACCGCCATGAGGAGCTCGAGGCCGATGACCTCGACGACGAGCAGGGGAGTGAGGCGGACGCCGACCAGCGGTGCCAGCACCAGCATGATGGTCCCCTGGGCGGCGGCGACGGTCGCCCCGCCGGCCGTCTTGCCCAGGACCAGAGCCATGCGGCTGACCGGTGCCACCAGCATCTCGCGAAGGAAGCCGAACTCACGGTCCCACACGATGGAGATGGCCGAGAACATGGCGGTCATGACCACGCTCATGGCCACCACCCCGGGGAAGACGAATTGGCGGAAGTTGAATCCCCCGGTGGACCCGACGAGGCCGCTCATGCCGTAACCGAGGACGAAGAGGAAGAGGACCGGCTGCATGAGACCGCTCGCGATCCGGGTCCGGTTCCGGGTGTAGCGGATGAGCTCGCGTTCCCACACCATGCCGGCCACCCGGATCTCCTGGGAGAGCCGGGTGTCGGGCGTCGGGGGCGCGGTGGCCGGGGCGGGCGGGATGGCCGGAGTGGTCGGGCCGGCGGTGGACAGCGTGGTCATCGCTTCTCCTCAGTGCCTGCGGGCGCCGTGGGCCCGGGCGAACATGGGAATGGCATCGGCGTGCTGCTCCCGGATCTCGCGTCCGGTGAAGTGGAGGAACACGTCGTCGAGGGTGGGACGGTGGGCCCGCACGGTCCGCACCGGCACTCCGACGGCTGCCACCAGGGGACCGACGGCAGCCTCCTGGTCGGCCACGAACGCGGTGAGGCCGCCTTCGGTGCGCTCCGCCGTATAGCCCGCCCGCTTCAGTGAGGCCAGCGCCGCATCGTCGTCCGCCGTCTCGAGGGCCACCGTGTCCGCCCCCACCAGGGCCTTGAGGGCGTCGGGGGTGTCGAGGGCCACGATGGTGCCGTGGTCGATGATGGCGATCCGGTCGGCGTACTCCGCCTCGTCCATGTAGTGCGTGGTGAGGAAGATGGTCACGCCCTCCTCCTGCCGGAGGCGCAGGACGTCCTCCCACATGAGTGCCCGGGTCTGGGGGTCGAGACCGATGGTCGGCTCGTCCAGGAACAGGACCCTCGGGGTGTGGAGCATGCCGCGGGCGATCTCCAGCCGACGGGCCATCCCGCCCGAGTACGTCGACACCAGATCCTTGCGCCGGTCGGACAGGGCCACCAGGTCCATGACCTTGGTGATGCGCTGGTCGACCTGGTCGTGGGGGACGCCGTACAGCACGGCATGGAAGCGGAGGTTCTCCTCGGCCGTGAGCTGGTCGTCGAGGGTCTGCTCCTGGAAGACCAGCCCGATGTGCCTGCGGACGGCCTTGGCCCTCGAGACCACGTCGTAGCCGGCGACCACTGCCCGACCCGAGGTCGGGTGGGCCAGGGTGCAGAGCATCTTGATGGTGGTGGACTTCCCCGCACCGTTCGGACCGAGGAAGGCGAACACTTCGCCCTGGGCCACCGAGAAGTCGATCTCCTTGACGGCGACGAGGTCGCCGTAGTGCTTGGTGAGCCCACGTACTTCGACGGCCGGCGGTCGCCCACCGCCTGCAGCGGGCCCCGGCGAGCGGATGTCGACGCTGGTCACGGGCACCCACCACCCAAGGACCCCGTGCATCCGGCTGCCCGGTTCGTGGACGGCTCGCTATCCGGATCGGCTGGTGCCATGTGTCAATCCTCGTCCTGCCCACCGGCCCCCGGTAGGGCCGATGGTCCCGAGCCGGGAAGTGGGGTGACCAGCACTTGATCGGTGTGTTGTTCGTTCAGCGGGGGTTACTCCCAAGGGCGTCCGGGGCACGCTCGCCACCCTCGCCCCCGGAGCCGGCTACAGGACGCTGACGACCAGCAGAAGCACAAGCGCCAACACGATGATGCCGACAAGAAGAACGCGCAACAGGTGGCGCCGGGGACCAAGGTCATCCTCGTCCTCGTCCTCGCCCCAGTCCCACAGGTCGGGATCGTTCGGGTCGGGCGGCACCGGACCTACTGGGGTGGGCATCGAACAAGTGTAGGTAGTGTCCGGGGTGTCATCGGCAGACGAGGGTGGTGGTCGCCGGATCGGTGAGCTGCCGCGCTCAGGGCTCCGGCGAGCCCTCGGTGCGCTCGGGCAGCAGAAGGATCGCACCGGCCAGGAAGCACAACCCGCCGATCAGCGTCCCCAGGTTGGAGAGTTCGGCGTTGCGGATCTGCCCGGTCGCCGGGACGACATAGCTGGCGACCGCCGAGCCGCCGAAGGCGATCGAGCCCATCAGGTTGAGGAAGGTGATCCACCAGGCCAGGCGGCCCGGAGACCAGGCGAACCACCCGTGGCACACCTCGAACCAGGCCAGGCCGCTGGCGACGAGGAAGCACGTCGACCCCAGGGCGTCCGGCCTCCAGACGTGATGGTACGTCGCCTGGGCGGTCAGCTCGACCCGGGCGGCATTGCCGGTGGAGATGTTGAAGTAGAGCGTGCCGACCAGCTGGATGCCCGTGGCCCACCAGTCGATCCTCCCGGGGTGGGAGGCGAAGACGCGTCGCCACCCGCGTGCCGGCCCGCCGTTGGCCGCGTCGACCGACTCCCGGTACTGCAGGAACGCGGCGGTGGTGAAGAAGAGGGAGCCGATGAAGAAGGTGACGGCGTCGACACGGGTGCCGACGGCATCGGGGTAGCTGGGGAGTGCGCCGAGGGCGAAGAGAGCCGAGCCGGCGGCGAACAGGATGCCGATCCACCAGCCCCGTGCCCCGGGCGCCCACCAGGTGCCGCCCGGCGGTCCTCCCGGCTCCGCGTGCTTGCGACGGCGACGCGAGTCCCAGTGGGCCACCAGCCCGCCGGGTCGCTCGGACTCGATGAAGGCGATGAACGGCCCCGGGCCCTCCGGCGCGGCCCCAGGCCGTGTTGGCGCCGTGCCGGGCACTGCGCCCGGCGCGGTCCCGGGCCCGAGGTCTGCTCGCCCCGAGGGGGTGTCCGGCCGGCCCGACTGCATGTCGTCAGTATCGCCCGCGCCGGCCCGGGCGGCACAGCCGATCCCCAAACTCGGGCGTGGACGTGCCAGGTGCCCGGCGGTGGCGCCCGTGGGTGGGTGCCCGGCGATGTGGGCCGGCCGTGTTCCTCTGCGAAGATGAGCGGACCGGTTCACCCGGCAGGGACCGACGGACTCGAGAGGGCCAGCAGATGGAAGGCGTGATCACCGACGGCGACCGTGCGACGATGCTTCGTTGCGCCGTCGCCAAGGTCGGCAGGGACGAGCTCAAGGCTGCGCTTGCCCGGACGTCGGATCCTCGGTTCCAGACTCCCAAGCCGGTCGCCAATGCCCTCAACGCGTTGCGGAAGCACCCCGACCCGGTCGCCGCCGTCGGCCGGACCCAGTACCGGCCCGCCCTGCCCTACTTGGCCGCCGTCATCAGCGACGAGTGCCTGTCCAAGACCATCGAGCTGCTGGGGGAACACTCGGACGACCCCACCGATGAACAGCTCAGGGAGGCGATCGACAAGGTCCGCGAGTCGGTCTCCGACGTCACCATCGCCGTCATGCTGGCCTCGGTGGCCGACGGCGACATGCCCGCCTCCGACCTCTGCTTCGGGCTCCTGGCTGCCGAGGAGCGGTATGGACTGACCGACTGGTCCGAGCGCGGGGACACCCCCGCCGGGCCGGTGCGTGCCCCTCGGGAGGGCAGCACCGTCACCCCGGAGCAACGTGAGGCGCGCCGTCTCAAGAAGCAGCGGGATGCCGAGGAGCGCCGCAAGAAGCAGGAAACGGCACGTGTGGCGGCGGAGCAGGTGCGGCGGGCCAAGAAGATGGAGCGGTCGACCGCGTCGGCGGAGCCCGGTGCCGGCCCGGTCGAGGCGAAGGCACCGGTCGTCGGGGTCGCCCCACGCCTGACCCGCCGCGCCGCGCTCACGCCGGCCCAGGAGGAGGAGTTCGACCGCGACGATCCATGGGCGGCCGGCGTCGTCTTCGCCTGGGTGCCATTCGATTCCGTCGACGCCGACCAGGCGGACCTGGACGGCAAGTCCCGTCGCTGCGTGGTGGTGGCCGGTTCACCGACCCATCTGCTGGTCCGCCCGGGGTACTCCCAGGGTGGGGCGAAGAGCCGCGACTGGAAATCGGTGCCGCTCGGTCGTTGGAAGCAGGCGGGATTCGATCAGCCGACCTGGATCGACGTCGAGATGGTGCGTGTCCCCCGCGACCCGGAGTCCTCGCCGGTGGGCCGGTTGTCACCGGAGGACTGGAACGCCCTCTGGTGACACCCGGTGGCCGCCCGTGGGCCCGGGATGCGGCTCAACTGCGAAGCTGTGTGCTTGCCGCTCCGACTTTGGTGCCTCCGCGGCTGGTGGTCCGGACCCCCTCATCCGCCGGGGAGGCCGGTGCCTTCGCGCCCCTGATCGCCTCGAGGATGTCGTCCCCGATCAGCTCCTCCCGGTCGAGCAGGGCGTCACGGAGGGCCTCCACCACGTTGCGATGCTCCTCGAGCATGTGGGCCACCGACTCCTTGGCGGCCGCCAGGACGCCTTCGACCTCGGCGCGGCCGGCGTCGGTGGAGAGCACCTTGGAGACGATGCCGCCGGACGGGTACTCCAGGGCTGCCGAGGACACCAGCGTCTTGCCCATGCCCAGGAGGCCGACCATCTGACAGGCATTGACAGTGGCCGCCTGCAGGTCGCCGGCCACCCCGGTGGAGGCTTCACCGAAGAACAGCTCCTCGGCCGCCATGCCCCCGAAAGCGATGTCGATCAGGGCCTTGACCTCGGACTTCGTCTGGGTGAACCGCTCCTCCTCCTCGGAGTGGGCGAGCAGTCCGAGGGCGTCCTTGCGCTTGATGATGGTGAGCACCTCGAGCTTGCGACCCTTGCCCACCAGCCAGGCCACGGTCGCGTGGCCTGCTTCATGGGTGGCGATCGTCCGCCGTTCGGCCTCGGTGTACTCGACGGGCTGGGCCAAGCCGATCTCCTCGGTCATCTTGGCGTGCTGGAGGTCGTTCCACGAGAGCTTGGTTGCTCCCCGACGCAGGGCCCACACCAGCGCCTCGTCCATCAGGTGCTCAATCATCACCGGCGAGTACCCCGACGTCATGGCGGCCAGGGTCTCGCGCCGGGACGGATCGTCCAGATCGGTGTCGTGGGCCTTCTTGCCCAGGTAGTAGTCGATGATGTCCCGACGACCCGACCGGCTGGGTATCCCGAAGTAGATATTCCGGTCGAAGCGGCCGGGGCGCAGCAGGGCCGGGTCGAGGTCGCTCGCACGGTTGGTGGCGCCGATCACCAAGATGTTGGCCGGGACGTGTGCCGGCTTGTTGAGCCGGCGATGACCGGGCAGCCAGGTATTCACCGCGTCGATGAGCACGCCCTTCAGGCGCAGTGACAACGGCGTCTGCTCGAAGGACTGGAGTTGGATGAGCAGCTCGTTGACCACGCCGGGGATGCCCTCGCCCTGGCGCTGCCCACTCCCACGGGCGCCGCCGATGGCGTCGAGCTCCTCGATGAAGCCGATCGCTCCACCTTCGCGTCGGGCATGCTTCCGCAGTGCCTTGAAGTAGGCCCGGATCTTGCGGTTGGTCTGGCCGTAGAACATCGACTGGAAGGCCGATGAGGAGACGAAGAGGAACGGCACCCCGGCCTCGGCGGCCATGGCCTTGGCCATGTAGGTCTTGCCGGTGCCCGGAGGGCCTTCGAACAGGATTGCCTTGCGCGGTGAACCGCCCATCTGCTCGGCGAAGGTCCGGTGGGCCAGAAACAGGTTGAGAGTCTTGGTGACCTCCTCGACCAGTGGCTCCGATCCCCGGACGTCGTCGAAGGTCATCTTCAACTCGTCGGGACGGTAGAGGATGTGGGGCGATCGGCCGGCCGCCAGCAGTGGTACCACCATGACCAGAGCCAACACCGTGATCAGGACCATCGCCGGCAGGAGGGGCTGCAGCGACGCCGGGAAGTGGGGGACCGGAAGGGACGCACCCGGGTCGAAGACGTCCCGGAGGATCAGGAGTGCGGCCACCGGGGCCAGTACCATGGCCACCCGCTGCAGCCGGGTGCTTCTGGCACGCTCTCGGTGGGCGCCGACGTCGGTGGTCGCGACCTCGGCCACTCCCGCGCTCCCCAGTGCCGGCATCATGCCCGCCGAGCCACGCGGGGCACGTCGACGCGACCTGCCACTGCGTGGCGGCGACGTGTGCCCCGAACCGCTTCCCTCGGACCCGGGAACCACTGCGGCTCCCTTGCGCTCTTCTTGATCGCTCGACATTTGTCCCCTCCAGGTGTGCCCCAAGAAACCTGACGGCGCCCCGTCGCCGTAGATCGAAGGCGAAACCTTCGGCATCGACCGAGTGTGCCCCTGTCGAGAGCAACCGCCGCTGACCCCTCACACCGCGACTGCCTCGGCCGAACCTATGGTGGTTCCGGGGGGCCGGTCAACAAGTTTCGCGGAGTGTGTTCGCAAGCCCCCTGGGAGTGGGCGAATCCCTGATTAGGCCATGGTTTTCGCGTCGACGGGAGCCTCCGGTGGTGCGCCGACGGGGGCCGGCGACGGCGGCGACGGCGAGCGCCGGCGTGACGAGGACTATCGACCGGCGGAGGCGGGTACCGGGAACTCGCGCACCTCGAAATCGGAGAGGACGGTCGGACACAGGGCGGTGGCGGTGAGGGAGCACGACTCCTCGGCGATGTCGATGCTGCTGCCGTCGGTCACGGCCGGTACCACTTGGGGGAAGATCACCGTTCCGGTGACCGGAAAGACCCCACCCGAACCCTCGAGGCTCCCCACCACGCCGGCGGGGTCGGTGACGGAGACGACGTCCGGCGTGGACATCGACGCCTGCTCGCCGGCCGGCTTGGACCCTGAGCAGTCCGCCTCCTTCTGCTGCCAGGAGGGAATCGTGAAGAACGGGCAGACCAGTGCCGCACCCTGAGCATGGCCGGTACTGTCGAACGTGGCGAAGACGCCTTCGGACCCGGCGGCCGGGATGCCGCTGATCGGGGGGTTGGGGTCGTCGGCCGGGTAGACCACCAGAACGATGGCACCTTGGTTCGAGGTGATCACCGAACACGTCCAACCGGTGGGCCCCAACACGGTGTGGGCCCCGTCGGAGTAGAACTCGACCTTGCCCACCAACGCCGTCGGGATCGGTGCCAACAGGATGGTCGGGTTCCAGCCCTGGGTGCTCGTGGTGCCGCCGCCTCCCGTGCCGCTCCCACCGGTGCCGCTCCCACCGGTGGCAGCGGAGGCGGTCGTGCACCCGACGACCGGGAACGCCACCGCCACCTCGCCGTTGAGCGGTGCGGTTGTTGCCGATGTGGACGCAGGAGTGGTCGAAGCCGAAGGGGCGGGGGTTGTCGACGTGGTCCCGAGGAGGGAGCTTCCGCAACCGGTCAGGGCAGCACCGGCCACCACCAGCACGCCGAACCCGCCCAGCCTCGACAGCGCTGCTCCGAACCCGTGCCGGCCCGACCGGTGTGCTCGAAGTTCCGTCGTCACAGACCCCGACGATAAGCCACTCCCGGCCCGGACCGGTGCCTCGGCGAGGAGTCGGTCGGCCGCGCCGGGCGCGGACAGGACGGCGCGACCCCCGACGGCCCGGGATGCAGGGATTGACGTGTACGTTAATATACGTTGACGTTCACGAAATCCACCGGAATCCGGGAGTGCCATGGACGGCCTGCAGCGATTGACATCATCGAGGGCCGCCGCCCCTGGTGCAGGCGTACCCGGTCCCGAGCAGGTGAGCGGCCTGTCGGCCGTACCCGAGGGCTACAAGTGGATCGCGCTGTTCATCTCCACCCTCGGCATGCTGATGGCCACCATCGACAGCTCCATCGTGTTGATCGCCCTTCCGGACGTCTTCCGCGGCATCGGCATCGACCCGCTCGAGCCCGGCAACACCTTCTACCTGCTCTGGATGATCCTGGGCTTCCTGGTGGTCACCAGCGTCCTGGTGGTGAGCCTCGGCCGGATGGGCGACATCTACGGTCGGGTGCGCACCTACAACCTCGGCTTCGCCGTGTTCACCTTCTTCTCGCTGATGCTCAGCATCACCTGGATGACCGGCCACGCCGCCGGCATCTATCTGATTGTCATGCGCATCTTCCAGGGAGTGGGCGCCGCCATGCTGATGGCCAACTCGGCGGCCATCCTGACCGACGTGTTCCCCGACAATCAACGGGGGTTGGCACTCGGGATCAACCAGGCGGCCGCCTTCAGCGGGTCGTTCATCGGCCTGGTCCTCGGTGGCGTCCTGGCGCCGATCAACTGGCGGCTGATCTTCCTGGTGTCGGTTCCCATCGGGCTGTTCGCCACCATCTTCGGCTACCTCCGGCTGCGGGAGGTCTCCCCGCGCCGACCGGCACGGATCGACTGGCCCGGCAACATCACCTTCGCCGTCGGCCTGGTCCTGGTCATGATCGGCATCACCTACGGGATCGAGCCCTACGGCCACAAGACCATGGGATGGACCAATCCCATGGTCTTGGGCTCGCTGGCCCTCGGGGTCGCGTTCCTCGTCGTGTTCTGCATCATCGAGACCAAGGTCCCCCAGCCCATGTTCCGGCTGCAGCTGTTCAAGATCCGGGCCTTCACCAGCGGGGTACTGGCCAGCTTCCTGGCCGCTCTCAGCCGTGGCGGGCTGATGTTCATGCTCATCATCTGGCTCCAGGGGATCTGGTTGCCTCTGCACGGCTACGCCTTCAGCGTCACCCCCCTGTGGGCGGGCATCGCCATGCTCCCGCTTACCCTCGGGTTCCTGGTCGCCGGACCGGTGTCCGGCGTGCTCTCCGACCGCTACGGGGCGCGTCCCTTCGCCACCGGCGGGATGCTCGGGTCGGCGCTCTGCTTCTTCCTGCTCGAGTTCCTGCCGATCGACTTCCCCTACTGGGCGTTCGCCATCCTGCTCCTGCTCACCGGGATGACCATGGCGTCGTTCGGATCGCCCAACCGGGCCGGCGTGATGAACAGCCTGCCCCCGCAGCACCGTGGCGCAGGCTCCGGCATGAACACCACCTTCCAGAACTCCGCCCAGGTCCTGTCCATCGGCATCTTCTTCTCGCTGATGATCATCGGCCTGAGCTCATCGCTCACCCGGAACCTCTTCCAGGGTCTGGTGGCGCACGGGGTCCCGCCGGCAGCAGCCGAGCAGGCCGCCCACCTGCCGGCGGTCTCCACCCTGTTCGCCGCGTTCCTCGGCTACGACCCGATACGACACCTGATCGGCGCCCACCAGCTGGCCCAGCTGCCGACGGTCCAACAGGCCGCACTCACAGGCCGGAGCTTCTTCCCCGGGCTGATCAGCGCACCGTTCCGGGCCGGGCTGCACGCCGCCTTCGACTTCGCCATCTTCGCCAGCCTGTTGGCAGCAGGGGCTTCGTGGCTCCGGGGCGGCCGCTACGTCTACTCCGAGCCGGACGGGCCCGAGTCCGTCGACGCCACCGATGGCCCTCCGATGGGCGCGACTGCCGTGGGGGTGGTGAGGTGATCACGCGGAACGCCGCCGCCGAGGCGCCACCGGTGGTCCTGCGAATCGGGGAGGTGGCCAAGCTCACCGGACTGACCACCCGGACCTTGCGCTACTGGGAGGAGCAGGGCCTGATCAGCCCGAGCAGCTACCGGGGAAGGGGAGAGCGCCTCTACTCGGCCACCGACATGGCACGGGTCACCCGCATCCGCGACCTCCAGGAGCTGCTGGGCTTCTCGTTGGCCGAGGTGAGGGTGGTGCTGGAGACCGAGGACATCGATGTACTCGACCGCGTCCGATCCGAGTACCGGGCCGGCAACGTCCCGGCGGCCCGACGACGCCGGCTGCTCGACGAAGCCATCGAGGCCAACGACAAGCTGGTGGCCAGGCTCGACGTGGCGTTGGCCCGGATCGGCGCATTCCGGGACGAGCGGGCCGCCACGTCGAGCCGGCTGCGTGAGTCGCGGAGCG
Source organism: Acidimicrobiaceae bacterium (assembly GCA_003138855.1). GTDB lineage: Bacteria > Actinomycetota > Acidimicrobiia > Acidimicrobiales > RAAP-2 > Bog-756. Next base: position 15,425 of record PLHF01000084.1, read on the forward strand.
CGATGGACGATGACGCAAACGCGTAGCGGGCAG
>PLHF01000103.1 GCA_003138855.1 Acidimicrobiaceae bacterium
ACCGTCGCGGCCTCCACCGTCGTGGCCTCGACCGGCTTCTCCTCGACCGGAGCGTCCTCCACGACGCGCAACTGGTGCTGCACAACCTCGACATGGGCATCCGCGTGGCCGCTGACCCGGGCCAGCCAGTGACGCCACTGCTCTGGGTCTTCGATGCGGTACTCGTAGCCCAACGCATCGGGGGCGTGCCGCTGGCCATCGGGTGCCGGCACCCACCGCAGCAGGATCATGCTGACCTGTGAGCCGAAACCCGCAGCCAGCCGCAGCGCGTACTGCACGGGATACGCGCCCCCACGCGAGAGGTTCAGCTCGCCGAGATCCGGATCGGTCTCCTTGAAGTTGGGGATGGGCGGGACCAGGCCGGTTTCCAGGCTCTTGACCGCGACCACGTCCTCGATGCCAGTCCCCATCGCGTGGCCGGTCAACCCTTTGGTGTTGGCGATCACGATTCCATCCGCAGCCGAGCCGAAGACCGAGCGCAGCGAAGCGATCTCGGCTGACGCGCTTCCACCGCGGGCAGGCGTGTAGGTCTCGTGCGAAACGAAAACGGTCTGCGGAGCCAGCTCGTGGCGATCGAGCCCCCACCGTTGCTCGGCCTCCGTCAGCAGCCGCTCCATCTCCGCGGTGATGTGGTGCACATCGAGACGGGTTCCATGGAAGGCGCTGTTGGCCGTGACCCCTGCCAGCACCTCTGCGATGGGGCGGATGCCCCGCTCCTCGGCGGACTCGGCCACCTCTACGACGATGGCCGCGGCCCCCATCCCGATGATCATCCCATGGCGCCGGCGGTCGAACGGCAATGCCGCCTCTTCCACGTCAGCGTCGGTGGCGGCCGCGCCCGAGGCGAGGAAGCCGGCGCCGATCCAGCCGAGGAGGTTGTCCGATGTCGCATTGTCGGCGGCCACGACGATCACACGGCGGCAACGCCCGGCCCTGATCCAGTCTTCCGCCACCGTGATTGCCTGTGTTGTGCTGGCGCACGCCGCGTTGACCTGGGTATTCGGGCCGCGGGCGCCGATGAACTCAGCGAACTGGGAGTGCCCCATGGACAGGACGCGGAACAGGAAACGGCGATCGAAGGAGTACGGGTGAGCATCGATTTCGGCACGCAGCGTTGCGACGTGCTGGTCCAGCTCAGCACGTAGGGTGCTCGTGTCGGCGTCGTCGCTGCTCGTGCTGCTGGCCCGCACCGCTTCGAGCGTGGCCAACTGGTCTCGGCGGGCTCTGTCCATGTAGTAGTCATGCGCGTAGCCGGCGAAGGCGTCGAGACCGGGGAAAGCCGACGCAAAGATCACGCCGGTGTCGTCGCGAAGTTCATCGGGCAGGCCCCAACGCTCCGGAAGCCGGGTGCCGAGGTGGGTGGTCTTGTAGTGCAGGACCAGTGGGATGCCGGCGTCGCGCAACGCATCCAAGCCTGCCGCAATCGCCATGCAGGTGGAGTTCTCCAGTGCGAGGGCCCGCTCGGAGTCGATGCCGAACTCCGCCACGGGGTCGAAGGCTCCGGCGCGGCCCGCCAGCTTGATGACGTCAGCGTCGGTGTCAATGGTCTCGAAGTCGCCGCTCCCATCGGGTTGCTTGACGAGACGGGTGATGTGCTGGTCCAGGATGGCGGCTCGTATCTCCGGCGGGATGAGGCTGATGCACTGGTCGCCGTGTAGCAGGCGGCCGAGGTTGGCTCGGTCGAAGACCCGCTCTGTGCCAGGCAGGCCCAGCGCGGCGCCGGTTACCACCACCGGCCGTCTTGGCCCAGCCCCGTCCCCCTCGACGGTGACGGTCCGGTCCAGGTATTCCGCGACGAACTTGCCCAGTTCCGCGTAACGAGAGGGGGGGACCAGCTTTGTCGCTGTCGCCGAGTCGGTTGCCGCGACGGGCTCCACTCCGGCGGCGTACAGACCGCAGAGGGCTTGATTGAATGCCACGCCGTCCTCCCACTTGGGATGGTTCGTGAACAGGGCGAGCACACCAGGGTCGTCGCCGAACATCTCTTCGACGAAGCCGTGCAACGCCTTCTTTGGTCCCACCTCGACGAACACCCGCGCCCCGTGCAGATACAGCGTCTGCAAACCCTTCACGAACTGCACGGGCGACGCCACCTGCCGGCCCAGGATGTCGATCATCTCGGCTTCCACGCCCGGTCCCATCGGATAGAAGTCCCCACTCAGGTTGGCCACGACCGGGATCTGCGGCGGGCGGAGGTGGAGCCGGGCCAGTACCTGCTTCAGCGGCGCCGAGGCGGGGGCCACGATCGAGGTGTGAAAGGCGTGGCTCACCGGCAACAGCACCACGTCATGGCCGGCGCTGCTGAGCGCGGCAATCGCCTGTTCCACCGGGACGCTGGCCCCGCCGATGACGGCCTGGCTGCTGCTGTTGATGTTGGCGATGACGACGTTGCCGTCGATGCTGGCGAGGACTTGTTCCACCTCCCTGAGTGGAGCGAAGACGGCGGCCATCAGGCCCCGGTCCTCGATCTCGAGGTTGACCATCTCCCGGCCGCGCGCGCTCACCGCTTCGAGCGCATCGGCGAACGGCAGGGCGCCGGCAGCTACCAGAGCCCCGTACTCGCCGAGGCTGTGGCCCATCACGAAATCAGGGCGAAACCCGTGTTCCGCCAAGAGCCGGGTGATGGCGCAATCGACCGTCAACACCGATGGCTGGGTGATCTCGGTGCGGCGCAAGTCCTCGTCGGCTTGGGCCACCGCGGCCTGGTCGTCAGGGTCGACGAACATGTAGTCGCGCAGGGGCCTCCCGGCCAGCAGCGGCTTCATGACCCGGTCGGCCTCGTCGAAGACCTCGGCGACGGCCGGATCGGTCTCCGCCAGCGTCCTCAACATGTTGGGGTACTGCGAACCTTGTCCGGTGTAGAGGAAGGCCACCTTCGGCCCAGGGCCGCGGCCTCGGAAGATGCCACGCGCCCGCAACAGCTTCCAGGTAGCGCCGTCGCTGGCCAGGGCCCGCTGCGCCCGCCCGGCCTTGTCGGCCAGTTCCTCGGCGGTGCCGAAGTCGATGGCGATCCGCTCGGGAGCGCGCAGCGCCACCGGGGAGGGTGAGGCGGCCGGAGGGATGCGTCCCATCCCGGCTTCCGCGGCCAGGCTTGCCAGGCGCTCGCCGAGCTCGGCCTCCGTGGCGGCGCCAACCACGGCGGCGCGACGGGCACGCTCCGGCGCCGGAGCGAAGGCGCGTGCCGCGGCCTTCACCTCGGGCACGGCGAACTGGCGGGCTCCACCGTCCTCCCGCCCGGGAACGTACTCCTCGAGCACGGCATGGAAGTTGGTGCCGCCGAAGCCGAAGGCGCTGACCCCTCCCCGCCGGACGCCAGACTCGGGCCGCACCCAGTCGCGCAGCTCCGTGTTGACCCGGAAGGGGCTACTGGCGAAATCAATGTCCGGGTTGGGCCGGGAGAAGTTGAGGCTGGGGGGCAGCACCTTGTCGTGGATCGCCATGACCATCTTGAAGATGCCGGCGGCGCCAGCGCCTGCCTTGAGGTGACCGATGTTCGACTTCACCGAGCCCAGGGCGATCGAGCCGGTGGCCACGCCACTTCCGCCGAAGACCGCCGCCATGCTCTCGTGCTCCACCACATCTCCGACACGCGTGGACGTGCCGTGACCCTCGACCAGGGTGGCCGTCTGGGGCGCCACGCCCGCGTTGCGCCAGGCCCGCTCCACGCAGAGCTTCTGGCCAATCGGGTTGGGCGCGGTGATCCCCTTTCCCTTCCCATCGCTCGATCCGGCCATCCCGAGCAGCACGCAGTAGATGCGATCGCCGTCGTGGACCGCGTCACTCAGCCGTTTGAGCACGAACGTGGCCGCCCCCTCGCCCATCACGAAACCGTCGGCACCCTCGGCGTAGGGACGAGTCCCCGTGGCCGACAGGGCGCCGATCTTGCAGAACTTCACGTAGGTGGCCGCGCCCATGTTCCGATCGATGCCGCCGGTGATCACAGCGTCGTATTCGCCCTCGACGAGCCCGCTCACAGCTGAGTTCATCGCCGCCATCGCCGAGGCGCACGCCGCGTCCACCACGTAGTTGGGACCACGGAAGTTGAACAGGTTGGCGACCCGCCCGGCAATGCAATTGGAGAGTTCACCGGGCATGGTGTCCTCGGTGATCTCCGGGTAGCGCTTACCGATGAGGTCGCCGAGCTCGACCACGATCGCCTGCTGGACGTCGTTGGGGAGAGAACGGAAGCTGGGCGCGTCACCCAACTCGCCGGCCAGCTCGGGGAAGCTGATCCGCAGCGCGGTCTGGTAGTGGTGCTCGCCCGCCATCGCATTGCCGAACACCACCGCCACCCGGTCGTTGTCCAGCGTGCGCTCCGGGTAGCCGTAGTCGGTGAGCGCCTGATGGGTGCAGGCCACGGCCCACTTCTGGGTGTCGTCCATGGCGTCGGCGACCCGCGGCATGACGGCCAGGTTCCAGGAGCGCGGCTCCCATACCCAGTCGCGGACCCAGCCGCCGATCTTGGAGTAGGTCTTATCCGGTGCTTTCGGGTCGGAGTCGTAGTACAGCTGCGGATCCCACCGCGACGGGTCAACGTCGCTGATGCTGTAGCGGCCCTGTTTGATGTTCTCCCAGAACGTCGCCGCGTCGGGAGCGTCCGGCATGATGGCGCCCACGCCGACGACCGCAACGGCCCGGTCCAGGTGATCTCCCATTCCGCCTCCGGTTCGGTATCGGTGTTGCGCTAGGACTGGCGCCCATACAGGGCGTCGGCCACGAGATTCATGTCAGCAAGCAGTCCGGCCTGGGCGGCGTGGATGGCCGCCAACCCAATCGCTGACGCGCCCGCGGACACGTCTCGACCTGAACTGTCGGCTCCAACGGTCCAGCGCAGGCCTTGCTCGGCCACGTCCAGCGCTGCGGTACGAGCCCAGACCCGGCTCACGGCGGACAGCGCAGCAGCGTCAAAGCGCCTATCGGCCTTGGCATTGAGGGTCCCAGCCTCTGCTCTCGCCGCTCGCCGGGCCAGGGCCCCGGCCCCTTCCGCCTTGGCGATCAGCTCGCCGAAACGGAGCAGCACGTGCTGGTTGCGGGTCAAGCGGTCGACCCGGGCCCACTCGAGGAGCTCCGCCAACGCGTGGGCGGCCAGGGCCGCGATCCCGGCACCGACTGCGGGGTACTCGGTGTGCAGTTCTTCGAGCTCTGTGGCGCGGTCGTGATAATGCCGGCCCCGGGTCTTGAGGTGGTCCTGCCAGCGGTCCCGGGCGATGGTCATTTCCATGATCTCGGACGTGCCTTCGTAGATCGTGGTGATACGGACATCGCGCCGGATCTTCTCGACCAGGAACTCCTTGACGTAGCCGTAGCCGCCGAGCGCCTGGATGGCGGCATCGGCGGCCGCGTTGCCGGCCTCGGTGGCCAGATACTTGGCGATGGCGCCCTCGGTGTTGAAATAGCCCTCCTCGGTATCGATGCGCTCGGCCGTCTCCTCGACGTAGGCCCGACCGGCCTCGAGCGCGACGGCGTGGGGCACGATGAGCTTGTGGATGTATCCCTGTTTTTCGGATAGGGGGGTGCCTGCCTGAATGCGCTCGGTCGAATACGGGATGGCGATCTCCAGGGCCGCCCAGCCAGCCCCGAGCCCGAACGCGGCCACCATCAGGCGGGTGTAGCCAAAGACCTTCTGGGCCTGCAGCAACCCCTGTCCCTCTTCGCCACCGACCACGCGGTCGGCACCAACGTGCACGTCGTCGAGCGTCAAAGCCGCGGTGTTGCTGGCCCGGATGCCGTGCTTGTCCTCAGGCTTGCCGTGCTCGAACCCGGGCACCCCGGCCTCAACGACGAACCAGGTTGGCCCACCGGGAGCGGTGGCCAGGATGCTGTAGGCGTCGGCCACGCCGCCGTTGCTGATCCACTGCTTCTCCCCGTTGATGACATACTCGACGTGCCCGTCTTCCTCGATTCGCCGAGCCGTAGTCTTCAGAGCAGCGAGGTCGCTGCCCGCTTCGGGCTCAGTGGCGCCGTAGGCGAACAGCAGTCCTTCGTTGCCGATGAGCGTGAGCCAATGCTTCTTCTGCTCGGGTGTGCCACCCACCACGATGGGGTCGCTACCGAGGAATGTCGCCAGCACGCCCGTGGCCACGCCCAGGTCGATGTGAGCCATCGCCTCGCAGACCCGGTACACGTCGAAGGTGCCACCCCCCATCCCTTCGTACTCCGTGGGTATGAACAGCAACTGGATGCCCAGTTTCTCGCTGCACATCGCCCGCAACACGTCGAGCGGGACCTGGTCATTTCTGTCGAACTCGAGCAGCTTCTGGGCGGGCAGCTCCGATTGAGCGAACTCTCCGATCGCCTCCAGGACCATGTCCAACGCTTCAGGGTCGAGGCCTACCATGATGTTCTCCCCGTTCTGGGCCTGGCGGCTCGATCTCTATATCTTGCACTCTCTGTCGCGCCAGCACCAGGGCCAAAGTCTCCTAGCGGGGGCTGCTCATCCCGGGCCTCGCAGGCCGGGGCTCGTAGTTGCCCACGAACCAGTTGATCAAGAGCGGACTTGCGACCGGTGGACTGCAATAGGGAACACGCGTAGCCCACGGCACGCGGTTCTGAGGTCAGGCTTCGTCCGTGAGAACCGCCTCGAGAATCAAACCAGCGCGATATCTGGTCACGCTTGGCAGCCAGCGGTCAACGAGCGGCATCTGAAGCTTGGAGACACTCCCGTTCAGAGGGAACACGGGCCAATGACGGTCAGTGTCGGTACGCGACCGGCAACCTGAGGGGAATATTCATTCGGATCGTAGTCTGAACAGGGCGAATGTCCTGTACCGTGCCGCGTGTTTCCACGACGGTGAGAAGGCGTTCAGTCGAAACTGGACGATTCCCCCACTCTGGTAGGACTGGATCCGGCCGGACCGACGCTGGCCCGGTGGAGTCGGCGATTCGAGTATTCGCACCCCAGACTTCGTCCTCCAGCCCGAAACGACAACCTCGTCGGTCCAGCACGGGTATTTCGGTGGATCGAGGCTGAGCCTCGAGGACCGCACGATCTGCGGGCCGATACCGGACGCGTCCGTGGAGCTGGCGCTCGAGAACAAACACC
>PLHF01000053.1 GCA_003138855.1 Acidimicrobiaceae bacterium
CCGGGTAGGGAGCGGCACCGTACACGGGGAAGGCGCCGGCAGGAGCGACAGCCGGTGGCCAAGGGGACCACAGGGGCGGAACCGGTCGACGGGCGAGCCACTCCCCCAACGCCGACAGCTGCACCGTCCGCACCGGGTCCGTGCCGATCAGGAGAAGCTGTGCCCGGCCAGCCGAGGTCATGTCGACCGGCAGGACAACGTGGCCGGCCGGATCCGGAGCCATCACCCCGATGGACATCGATGTCACATCGGCCCATCGCACCAGACGCTGATCTCCCCGTTCCGGTGGCCCGGTGATCTCGACGCCCTGTTCGTCGAATACGAGAGTGAGCCCTTCCGTACGGCTCGCCACCGGACCGGCCCCCTCCACCACGGCGACGCTGTCGAAACGGAATCGGGTGGCATCCGGCACCGTCCGGGGCGGTGGCGGGGCGCCATCCACGGGCGACGGTGCGGACGAGTCGGGCACGACGGCATCCCCTTCGTGATCGCCCGTCGGACTCATCGGCATGCAGCCTCCGTCGGCACTGCCCACTGCACTTCCCACGAGTCGGCCGCCATTGCCCAGAAGTCAGCCGGCAAGGGCGTCTGCGATCGCCTCGGACGCAACGTCGAGTGTGTGCTCCAGCTCCGGTTCGCCGTGGGCCATCGACGGGAATGCCACCTCGTACGGCCCGGGTGCAAGCGCCACCCCCCGTGCCAGCATCGCCCGGAAGAACGCCGCGTAGACACCGGTGTCGGCCGACGCCACCGCCCCGCCGTAGTCGCGGACCGGGCCCGAGCCCATGGGTGCGAAGAACAGCCCGAACAACGGTCCGACCACCGGGACCAGTGCCACGAGCGGTCTTCCCCGGTCGTCCACACGGCCCGCCGTGGCCAGCGCGCCGTTCAGAACGTCCTGCAGGCTCGCCGCGAAACTGGCCACGCGTGCCGACAGCGCGGCATACGACCCGGTGTCGAGCTCGTGGAGGACCGCGAGGCCGGCCGCCGTGGCCAGTGGGTTGCCCGAAAGCGTGCCCGCTTGGTAGACGGCGCCGCTGGGGGCCAGCACCGAGAGCACATCGGCACGCCCGCCGAACGCCCCCACGGGCAGACCGCCGCCGATCACCTTCCCGAAGCACCACAGGTCGGGCCGCACCCCCGACCAACCGGAGGCACCTCCCTCACCGAGGCGGAACCCGGTGATCACCTCGTCGAACACCAGTAGTGCCCCCACTGCGTCGCAGGCGACGCGCAACCCTTCGAGGAATCCGTCCACCGGTGGCACCAGGCCCATGTTGGCCGCCACCGCCTCGACGATCACGCACGCCACCCGGTCGTCGAGATCGGGGACGAGGTTGTAGGGGGCGACCACCGTGTCGGCCACCGCCTGCGCCGGCACGCCGGCGGAGTCGGGCAGGCCGAGTGTGGCCACGCCACTGCCCCCACCGGCGAGCAGCCCGTCGGAGTGGCCGTGGTAGCACCCGGCGAACTTCACGATGCGTGACCTTCCGGTGAAGCCGCGGGCCACCCGGATGGCGCTCATCGCCGCCTCCGTCCCCGACGACACCAGGCGGACCTGGTCGCAGCCCTCCACCCGGGCGCAGATGGCCTCGGCCAGCAGCACCTCGCCCTCGGTCGGCGCCCCGAAGGTGGTCCCACGCGCGGCTGCGTCGCCGACTGCCCGCACCACGGCCGGATGGGCATGACCGAGGATCGATGCCCCGTAGGACTGGACGAAATCGAGCAGGCGGTTGCCGTCGGCGTCCCACACGTAGGCGCCCTCCCCGCGTGCCACGAAGTAGGGGTGGCCGCCGACCGAGCGGAACGATCGGACCGGCGAGTTCACTCCACCGGGGATGACCTGGCAGGCCCGCTCGAAGAGCTCTGCCGACCGGGTGCGGTCAGCCACCGAGCACCTCGGCCACCTCGCCGGCGAAGTAGGTGAGGATGAAGTCGGCACCGGCCCGCTTCACCGCGGTCAACTGCTCGAGGGCCACGCCGGGCCCGTCGATCCACCCGTTTGCGGCGGCGGCCTTCACCATGGAGTACTCCCCGCTCACGTGATAGGCGGCGACCGGCACCTCCACGGCGGCACGCACGTCGGCGATCACGTCGAGGTAGGCCAGTGCCGGCTTCACCATGACCATGTCCGCCCCCTCGGCCACGTCCAGCGCCACCTCCACCAGTGCCTCACGGCGGTTGCGGAAGTCCTGTTGGTAGCCCTTCCGATCGCCCCCCTCCGCGATGGTGACCTCGGCAGCATCCCGGAACGGGCCGTAGAGGGCGGACGCGTACTTGGCTGCATAGGCCAGGATCGCCGTCTGCCCGTTCCCGCCTGCGTCCAGCGCACCGCGGATGGCGGCCACCTGGCCGTCCATCATCCCGCTGGGGGCGATGACCTGTGCACCGGCATCCGCCAGGGTGAGCGCCAACCGGGCGTAGATGTCCACGGTGGCGTCGTTGTCGACCTCGCCCGTGGCCTGGTCGACCACGCCGCAGTGTCCGTGGTCGGTGAACTCGTCGAGACAGCAGTCGGCCATCACCACCACGCTGTCCCCCACCGCATCGCGCACCGCAGCAAGGGCGCGCTGGGTGATTCCGTCGGGGCGCAGCGCGGCGGACCCGGTTGCGTCCTTGTCCTCCGGCCGCGGCAGGCCGAACAGGATGATGCCCGGGACACCGAGGGAACCCAGCCGCTTCGACTCGACGACCAGCGACTCCACCGTGTGCTGGACCACCCCCGGCATCGACGGCACCGGGCGTGGATCGTCGAGGCCGTCGGCGACGAACAGGGGGGCCACCAGGTCGTCGACGGAGAGCCTGGTCTCGGCAACCAACCTTCTCAGGGCCGGGGTCCGGCGCAGTCGACGCGGGCGCGCCGCCGGATATCCGGCTCCCAACTCTCGGGGCCCGGCGCTGGTGGGGACTCGGTGTGGCACGGAGTACCAGCCTACGGCAGGACGGCGCAGGCCACCCCCGCCGAGCGGGTGCAACCCGGTGGTCACTGGGCATCCCGTGTCACCACTGGTGGCGCCGCCGGCTCCCCTACTGCTGTTCGTACTGCCCCCGGTGGGGGGGCACTGGGTGGCCCGCACCGCCGAGGGCGGCCAGCACCGCCTCCACCAGTCCGTCGATGGAGTGCACCTGCGCCTCTGCCGCCACCTCGAGGCCGGCCTCCCGGACCGAGGCCGACGTGATCGGACCGATGGTGGCGATCACCGGGGGGACGCCGCCGCGGCCCAGGAGCCCGATAGAGCGTTCGACCGTCGACGACGAGGTGAAGGCCACGGCGTCGGCCCGGCCGGCTGCATCGATCGCAGCGGGGTCGGGGTCGCCGGTCCCCGTGCGGTACGCCACCACCTCGTCGACCGACCACCCCTTGGCCCTGAGCCCCGGGACCAGCCCGCCACTCACCGCCTCCGCCCGGGGGAAGAGAACTGCCGCGGAGCCGGGCCACCCCTTCGGCCGGCCCGGTCCGCCGGGGTCGGCCCCGGGGAAAGCGTCGGCCAGAGCCTCGGCCACCGAGACCTCCGGCACCAGGTCGGGGACGATGCCGCCTTCCATGAGTGCCCCTGCCGTCCCCACCCCCACCGCAGCCCAGCGCACGGACGAGGGGACTCCGCGGCCACCGAGGGCCGCCAACAGCCGGTTCACCGCATTGGAGGAGGTGACGACCGTCCACCGGTACCGACCGGCGACGAGGCGGTCGGCCGCCTCGGCCAGGGCAGCACCACCGTCCGGGGCCTCGGCGATGGCGATGACCGGGAGCTGCACCACCTCGGCCCCGAGGGACACCAGGCGATCGACCAGGCCCGACGCCTGGGCACGGGTACGGGTGACGACCACGCTCCGGCCGGCCAACGGGAGTGCGGTCAACAGTGGTCCGGGCCCTCGGCCGTCGAGCCGAGCTCCAAGGCGGCCACCGGTCCGACTACGATCACCGACGGGGCCGGCAGGGCCACCGAAGCGAGGCCGTCCAGGGTCGTACGGACCACCTCTTGGCCCGTGGCCGTCCCCCAGTGCACCACCGCCGCCGGCGTGTCGGGGAGGCGCCCGCCGGCGATCAGCCGAGCAGCGATATCTGCCCGCTCGGACACCCCCATCAGGATGACCAGGGTCCCCCCGGCGTTGCCGAGGGCCTGCCAATCGACCGTGTCGGCCGCGGAGGCGTCGCCGACACGGCCGGTCACCACGGTCACCGACGTGGACAGCGTGCGATGGGTCACAGGGATGCCGGCCGCCGCCGGGGCGGCGAACGCGGAGGTGATCCCCGGGACCACCTCGTAGGCGACGCCCGCCTTTCGCAGGGCCTCGGCCTCTTCACCGCCCCGTCCGAACACGAAGGGATCGCCGCCCTTCAGGCGGACCACCTCCCGGCCGGCCCGGCCGTGCTCGACCAGCAGGGCATTGATGTCGGACTGCCGGCTCGACTCGCCGGGGTTCTTGCCCACGTCGATCAACTCCGCCCCGGGCGGCGCCAGCTCGAGCAGCTCGTGGGCGATCAACCGGTCGTAGACGACCACATCGGCCCGGCCCAGCAGTTCCGCTCCCCGGAGGGTAAAGAGACCCGGGTGCCCGGGACCGGCACCGACCAGCGACACGGTCATTGCCAACCCCGTGGTGGGCGCTCCGGGTCCCCGTCGTCGGGCGACGACGCCCACTCGGCGAGGTCACTTCCGCCGGCGTCGTCGAGGAGGAAGCGCGCCACGGCGCGGCCGAGCGCGTCGCCCCGGTCGCCGGTCTGCTCGTGGCGCAGCACGACCTGGCCGTCGGACCCGGCCAGCATCCCGGCCAGGCGGATGGGGGGCCCGTCGCCCCCCGGGCTGGCGGCCGACTCCCGCACCAGCTCCGCATGGGCTCCCACCGGCAAGGTGCACCCTCCACCCAGCTCGGACAGGAAGGCCCGCTCGGCGTCGACCAGCCGGTGGACCACCGGATCGTCGATGGCGCCGAGCGCGGCCCGGGTCGCCCTGTCGTCGACCCGGCACTCCACGGCGATCGCACCCTGTCCCACCTGGGGGAGCATCGTCGCCGGATCCAGGACCTCGAGGTCCATCCCCTCGGGAGGGTCCCAGCCCAGCCGGTCGAGGGCGGCCCGTGCCACCACCACGGCGGCCACGCCCCCTTCGCCCACCACGGCCAGCCGGGTGGCGAGGTTGCCGCGCAGGTCGGCGAAGGTCAGGTCGGGGCGGAGATTGGCCAACTGCACGCGTCGCCGGGCGGACCCGGTGGCGACTGTGGACCCGGTGGGGAGGGTCCGGACCCCCCCGCCCACCAGCACGTCGCGGGCATCGGCCCGCTCGGGGAAGCATGCCAGCACCAACCCGGGCACGCCGAACTCCTCCGACGCTGGGAGGTCCTTGGCCGAATGCACGGCTGCATCGACATCCCCCCGGACCACCGCCGCCTGCACCTCCCTTACGAAGACGCCTTGGCCTCCCAGATGCTGGAGGGGGACATCGACCCGACGGTCGCCTTCGGTCTCGACCACCACCAGCGACGAGGCGACGCCGGCCCGTTCGAGCAGACCGGCCACGCGGTGGGCCTGCCACAGCGCCAGCGGTGAGCCCCGGGTGGCCAGGCGCAGTGCTGCCCGATCAGACACGATGCANNGACTAGAGGTCGAACAGCGTCCGGAGCGCTTCGACCAGACGCTCGCCCCGCGGTGTACCGGCGGCACCCTTGAGGGCGACCGTCGGCTGATGCAGCAGCTTCGCCACCATGGCCCGGGTCACCGCGTCGACCTCGTCCCACTGATCGTCGGACAGGCCCGTCCGCTTCGACCGTTGCCGTTCCAGCTCTTCCCGGCGGGCCTCCTCGGTCCTTGCCCTGATCGCGGAGACGAGCGGTGCCGCATCCCGCGCCCGTGACGCGACCCGGTACCGCTCGACCTCGTCGCCGACGATACCGGCGGCCCCTGCCACCTCCTCCTGTCGACCGGATAGGGCATCGGCCACCGCGGCGCGCAGCACGTCCATGTCCAACAGGACCACACCGTCGAGTTCCGCAGCCGACGGCTCCACATTGCGGGGCACACCCAGGTCGACCACCAGCAGGGGGGTGCCCGTGTCCCGTTCGGCCACTGCACTTCCCAGCATGGGGCGATCGATGATCGGGTGGTTCGTCCCTACTGTGGTGAAGACCACGTCGGCGGCGGCCAGCAGGCCGGCGAGGCCTTCGAGCGACTCGGTGCGCACCTCGTCGGCCGTCGAGTCGGCCAGGCCGGCGACCACCGCATCGGATCGACCCGGGGTGCGGTTGGCGATCACCACGCTGGCGGGACGGTGACCGTCCAGTGCCTGGGCCACCCCCTCCCCCATCTCGCCCGCGCCGACCACCAGGATCCGGGCACCGGCCAGGCCGTTCTCCCGCCGATCTGCGCCCAGGGCGACTGCCCCGTGGGAAAGGGAGGTGATGCCACGGGCGATGGCCGTCTCCGACCGGACCCGCTTGCCGGTTTCGACCGCGTGACGGAAGAGCGCACCGAGTATCGGTCCCGACACCCGCTCGAGCTGGGCCTTCTCCCACGCTCGGCGGACCTGGCCCAAGACCTCCGACTCACCCAGCACGGCCGAGTCCAGGCCGGCGGCCACCGTGAAGAGATGTTCGGTCACGTCGTCGTCGAAGCGGATGGTGAGATGCTCGGCCAGCGAGTCGACGGGGCTGCCGCTGACCGTGGCCAGGAACTCCTGGAGCTCGGCGACACCGTCATGGAACCGCTCGACCACGGCGTAGACCTCGGTGCGCAGGCACGTGGAGAGGATGACCACCTCGGACAGATTGGACTGGTCCCGCAGCCGGCCGAGGGCCTTCGGCAGCGCGCTCTCGGTCACCGTCACCCGCTCGAGCAGATCGAGGGGGGCGTGGCGCTGCTCGAGGCCGACGACGATCACCGACACTCGTGCACCGCCTCGGCTCGTCCTTGCATCTCGTCGTTGTTCACTGGCTCACGGTCTCTGCTGGTTCTGTTGGAGGACGGTCCTGCGAGCGCACGTCCATCCCCAAAGAGTAGGGCGTGATCGGCAGGCGACCCGCGGAGCACCGTCAGCGCCCCAGCTTCGCGGCCCCCGACCCCGTCCGCCAGTCGCCCCACGTGCGACCCGGCCGGCCCGGCGCGATGGGCAGCCTCACTCCGAGGGGCTCGGGCTCAGCCCGATCGACCGGATCACCGGCATCCGGCCCTCCCCTCCCTCGCCGGTCAGGTGCGACAGGTAGAAGCTCATCACCTGCAGTTCGATGCTCAGATCGACGTAACGGAGGAGGACCTCGGGCGGGACCTCCAGCATCTGAGGGGCGAAGTTCAGGATGGATCGGACCCCGGCACCGACCATCTGGTCGGCCACCCGCTGCGCCGCGGAGGCCGGCGTGGTGATCACGCCGATGGACAGAGGCTCCTCCCCGGCGATCTGCGACAGGTCGTCGGGGTGGCGCACGACGACGCCGTCCACCTGCTCCCCGATGATGGCCGGATTGCTGTCGAGCAGCGCCGCCACTCTGAAGTTGCGGGCGGCGAACCCTTGCGAATGGGCCAAGGCCCTCCCCAGGTGGCCGATCCCCGCGATCACCACCGGCCAGATCCGGTCGAGCCCGAGCCCGCGATCGATCTGCTCGATGAGGAAGGCGGCGTCGTAGCCGGCCCCCCTGGTCCCGAACGACCCCAGGTGGGATAGGTCCTTGCGCACCTTGGCCGCGTTGACCTGTGCCGCCGAGGCGAGCAGCTCCGACGAGACCGTCGTGGTCCCCGACCGCAGCAGCTCCTCGAGGATGCGCTGGTAGACCGGCAGGCGGGCCACGGTCGCCTCCGGGATCCGGCGGCGACCCGGCCCGGTGGCACCGGGCTGCTCTCCGTTTGGCGGTGGAATGGGGCCGGACGTCACTGGACCGATCGTAGGACCCCGCCGTGCCCGGCGGAAAACCGGCGCACTCGGGGACTACCGCCGGGGACCCTCCGTCCGATGCCACCAGATCCTCACCCGGTGACCTGGTCCGGAGAGCGCCAGACGGTGGGCGGCCGACGACTGGTTGCGGACGAGGGCCATCCGCCCGTTCGCATCGGCCATCAGGCCCATCTCCCCCGTGCCGAGCGCCCCGAACGAGCTGACCCGCCGCACCGTCACCATCGGGGCCGACCCGCCACCCGTGCCCCCTGCCCGGCCGGACCCGGCCGGACCCGGCCCGTCCGCGACCGACACCCAGGCACGGTCGCCGACGAGCAGGCCTCCGTCGTCCAGCACCTGAGGGCGGAGTCGCAGCTGCACGTTGCCGAATCGGTCGATCCACGCCACCGAGGTGTGCACGTCCGATCTCGATGCCCCTGCCTCGACACCGTGCTCATCGCCGGTCACGGGGGCGGCCCCCGCCACCAGGGAGTCGGGGTCGACGACGGTCCCGATGGCGGCAGGATCGCCGCCCAGGACCAGATGGCCGACGGCCGGTGCGAAGAGGTCCCGTCCGTCGAAGCTCGGGCCCCCGTGGTCGGCAGGGCCCGGTTCGGGCCCGGTGGCCCCACGCCACCTGCTCGGCGGGAGGAGGGCGACGACCGTGTCGACGCCCCCCAGGGCCGCTGCGATCGGGATCAGCAGCCCGTTGTCCGGCCCCACCAGCCAGTGCGGTCGATCGGACGCCCCCAGGCCCGCCGGCACACCCTGCCCGCCCGAAGGGCCGATGGTGGTGCCGATGGCCACTGCCCGGCGATCGGTGCCCACCCCGGGGTCCACCACGGCGAGCACCACTCCCGCCCCGAGGTAGGGGGCACTGCGGACCAGCATGGACGCGCCGGAGCCCACGTCGAAGGGCGGGACCTGGTGGGAGAGGTCGATCACCGGCACCGTCGGGGCCAGGCGGTGCAGCACGGCATGGACCACACCGACGAACTCGTCGGTGCTGCCGTAGTCGGACAGGAAGTAGACGGCCGGTGGCGGGGAACCGTCCACCTCAGGCCCCCGCGACCAGCCCACCAGGGGACGGCACCGGCACCCCGCCACAGGGCCTGTCCAACCATGGCGCATGGCGCATGCCGCTCGATCCGATCAGAGCCTGGCCAACGCCTTGGTGGCCATCTGCTCGAACGTGGTGGTCGAACTCGACGGTGAGTACCACCCGAGGAAGGTGGCGAGGTCGCCCTTCACCGCGAGGTAGGCGTTGAAGTACGCCTGCTGGCCGCCGGCGCTCAGCTTCATCTGGGAGGCAAAGCCCGCATCCCCCGTCGCTGCGGTGTGGAGGGGGGTCACGACCACCTTGGCCGACTGCTCGCCCTGACTGAGCGTGCCTTGGCACGACTGGAAGACGGAGCGGAGCACCTTGGCCGACTGCAAAGCCAGCCCCGGTGAGAACGACGCCACCGTCTGGATCGCGTCGGCGGGGTCGGTCTTCGGGCCGAGGAACACTGCGGTGGCCCGGGTCGCCGACCCCTTGATGGTGGCGAGGTCGGCCACGCATCCCGGGGCGCCCTTGGTGCTCCCCGCACCCGGACCCGAGTCGAGCGCCCAGCCGGCGGGGAAGTCGGCCGCGGTCAGCAGCAGCGGCTGGAGTTCGGCCGCCTGCGCCGGCGACAGCGTGGTCGAGGTGGTTGTTGTCGTCACCGGCCGGGAGGTCGTAGTGGACGTCGATGACGAGCCGCCGCAGCCTGTCAACAGGACGGCGGCCGACACCCCCGCGGCGGCCACGGTGAGCACTGCCCGCGGCGCCCGGCGCCCGGCGCCATCGGACCCGGTCGCGCCGACTGCTGCGGCGGTCATCGGCCCATCTGCCGGGAGCGTTCCGTGGCTGCCGCCACAGCCTCGATGAAGGCCGAGCGCACCGCCTTGAACTCCAGCGTGCGCACCGCCGCCGCTGTGGTCCCCCCGGGCGAGGTCACTGCGGCCCGCAGGTCGGCCGGCTCCTCGTCGGTCTCGGCCATCATCCGGGCGGAGCCGAGGATGGTGCCCACCACCAGTTGACGGCTCACCTCGCGGGTGAGCCCCGCGGTGACCCCCGCCTCGATCATCGCCTCGGCCACCAGAAACACGTAGGCCGGTCCCGACCCGGAGATGCCGGTCACGGCATCGAGCTGGCGCTCGGGCAGCCGCACCACGGTGCCGACCGCCCCGAGGATCCCCTCCGCCCAATCGAGGTCGCCGGCCGTCGCCATGCTGCCCCCGGACAGCCCGGCCACGCCGGCACCGATCAGCGATGGCGTGTTGGGCATGGCGCGCACGACAACGCTGCCCGGGTCGAGAGCAGCCTCGAGGCGGGCGGCGGACACCCCGGCCACGATGGACAGCACCCGCCTCACCCCCGCCGCGGCCAGCGTGCGTAGGACCGCTTCGGCCAGTTCCGGCTTGACGGCCAGCACGGCATCAGGGACGCCGATCGGCCCGTCGACGACCGTGAGCCCGGGGTGGGCGTCGGCCAGCCGCCGGCGCTGAGCCTG
Organism: Acidimicrobiaceae bacterium; assembly: GCA_003138855.1. GTDB lineage: Bacteria > Actinomycetota > Acidimicrobiia > Acidimicrobiales > RAAP-2 > Bog-756. Next base: position 10,394 of record PLHF01000053.1, read on the forward strand.
GTCCGGCTCGCTCACCGCCAAGTCCTCCACCGGGGCCCAGCCGCCGGCGAGGAGGCCGGTCAGGAGGGCGGAGCCCATCTTTCCGCCCCCGACCAACAAGAGCTTCGGTGCCATGTCGGAACGCTACCAGTGGGCCCGAGAGGGTCCGGATGCGGTCGCCGGTTGCCAGCCGGCCGCCGGGCCCACCGAGGAGGCCAGCGCTCAGGCAGTGGGCAACCGCTCCGAGGGCGGACGACGCCGGTACCGCCCCTCGTACCCGATGGACATCGCCGTCGGGAAGCACTCGTCGGTGTAGGCCAGCGACGCTCCCACGATCCGGTCCAGCTCCTCGTCGTCGACCCGGGCCACCGGCACTCGTCCGACCAGGTAGACGGCGTCCTCGTGGCCCAGGGCGAAGGACATCCCGATCAGGTCGGCGTTCCTCTTCAGCAGGTACTCCCACGTCGCCTCGATGTTCGTCTCGGGAGCGGGCATGAACTGCGTCTCGTGGCGGAGGGTCCGCTGGCGCAGGGTCAGCCAGACCGTGACGAACTCCTTTTCGTCCCCACACAGGCGGAGGTACCAACGGGGAGCTCCCGTCACCGGGTCGCCCCCCTGCTGGCGGTCGACCGCCACCAGCGCGCCCCCGGCCGCCAGCTCACGGGCGGCCCACGCGTCGATGAGCGTGCAGACCGCCTCACGCTCCTCGGGGCCGAGGATGCCGCCCCACTGGTCGCTCACGAGCACTCGACGAGCCGACCCACCGTCAGCTCGTCGTAGATCTCACGGAGCAGGTGGGCGGCTCTGGCCCAGGTGTACCGACGTGCTCGCAGAACGGACCCGGTACTTAAGCGCTCGGCCAACAGCGGCTCGGCGAGGATCTGGCGCACCCGGCCGGCGAAGGCCTCCGGCGAGGGGTCCTCGACGAGATAGCCGGTGCGACCGTGGTCGATGAGGCTGCGGAGGCCCCCCACGTCCGAGGCCACCACCGGGGTGCCGCAGGCCGCCGCCTCGAGGGCGACCAGCCCGAAGGACTCGGACCGGCTGGGCACCAGGCAGACATCGGCGGCCCGGTAGTAAGTGGAGAGGAGCTCGTGGAGGCGGGGTGGCACGAAGAACACATGCTCCCCGAGGCCGAGGGAATCGACCAGCGAGTGGACGCGGGCAACCTCGGCGTCACCCTGAGGACCACTGGGACCCCCGACCACGACCAGATGGGCATCTGGATGGTCCTCGATGAGTGCGGCCAGCGTCCGGACGGCCACCGCCAGCCCTTTCAACGGCTGGATGCGGCCGACGAAGAGGAGCAGGGGGGCCCGGCTGGGCAGGTCCAACGCCCGGCGAGCCTGCTTCCGGTCGCCCGGTCCGAAGAAGGCGTGCTCGACTCCGGGGGCCACGATGCGGATCCGGGACGGATCGGCGTGGTAGAGGTCGGTGATCTGGGTGGCCTCGACCGAGCACGAGGCCAGCACCATGTCGGAGCAGCGGATGACGGCCGCCTCGGCTTCGGCCCGACGATGGGAGGAGTCGGCCTCCACTTCCTCGGGGCTGGCCTCGGCCTTGACCCGGTCGAGGGTGTGGAACGTCGAGACGAGCGGGAGGTTCAACTGGTGCTTGATCAGGTGACCGGCCACACCGCTCAGCCAGTAGTTGGCGTGGACGGCGTCGAAGGGGAGGTCCTCGGCGGTCCCGAAGGCTCCCGAGCCGCTCATCCGCTTGAGCACCCCGTCGGCGAACTCATCGACGACCTCGGGCAGTGACTCCTTGGCGATCGGCGCGGGCGGGCCGGCCGACACGTGGTGCACCCGGAATCCGGGCTCGATGCTCATGGTGCCGGGGAGGTCGTCGGACCACGCACGGGTGAACACGTCGCACTCCACACCGGCGCGGGCGAGCGCGGAGGAGAGCTCGCGCACGTAGACGTTCATGCCGCCACCGTCTCCAGTGCCTGGTTGGGCCAGGGGCGAGGTGTGAAGTGAAAGTACAGCCAGTCGCCTCATGCGTCGACGATCCTACCGGGAGGTGGCGTTCAGCCTGCGGCGGAGGCGGACTCGCCGCCGGGGGGGGCGCCTCCGTTGCGGGCCAAGGCATGGTCGCCGACGGCCGCGGCACGCGCCGACCGTCCGGCGCCCCGGGTGCCCGGGTGGCCCCGGCCGCCCTCGGCACCAGCCGGACCGTCGGGTCCGGCGGGGCCCGTTTCCGCCTGCGTCGACACCAGGTCGTGATCGTCCTGGTTGTTGTTCTCGTGGCGGAAGGAGAGGTAGATCCGCAACATCGCCTGGCGCTGTTCTTCGGTCAGGTGGTGGTCGGCGAAGATATGGCGGGAGAGGTCGGTGTCCCCGGTGGGCTTCTCGAGAATGCCGGCCTGGACGTAGAGCGTCTCCGCGGAGATGCGGAGCGCCTTGGCGATCTGCTGCAGGATCTCGGCCGACGGGCGGCGGAGACCCCGTTCGATCTGGCTGAGATAGGGGTTGGAGATCCCGGCCAGCTCCGACAGCCGACGCAGGGAAAGCCTGGCCGAACTCCGTTGCTCCCGAATGAACGAACCCAGTTCGTTGAATCGTTCGGGGAGTTCCTTCACGAACTGGGTGCCATCCTGCCGTGCCGGGTCCTTCATGACAGCAGGCCGTCTACCGAGGCGCGCCCTGTCTTGTGCCGATCGACCAGTTCGGCCTGGAGCCGGTCGATCCGCTCGTGCAGCGCCCGTCGATCGGCGGACACCCGGTGCTCGAGGTTCTCGAGCCGGGTGGCCCGGTCGCCCAGCGCCCCGACGTCCAGATCGGCCAGCCGGCCTATCTGGTCGGCGTCGAGCACGGCATCGAGCTCAGCGGTGAGATCCGACTCCTCGGTGTCGGGGGCGAGCAGCATGGGGAGCCTGCCGGGGCCTGCCGGGCGACCGGGGCCCGAGGAGAGGATGGCCGGCAGGTCGTTCACCAGGGACGCCAGGTCCGAAGAGGCACCGTCCCCCGGACGGTCGAGATAGGCGTGGACGATGTCGAGCCGTCCCTGGATCAGCCGACGGAGGTAGGAGAGTGCCACCTCGGCCTGCTGGCACTCGGTGCGCATGGCCCGGATGTCGCTCAGCGACCTGGCCTCGATTCCATCGAGATAGGTATCGGTCAGAAGGCGGCTGAGGTCGTCCCGGTGGCTCTGCATCACGCCCGATGGTACTCCTCCGGCCACGGGCCACGGCCGCTGCGGCCTGCGGGGGCGTACCGGTAGACCGCCCGGCCCACGATGGAGCCCCGGGGCACCGGGCCGAATGCCCGGCTGTCGGTGCTGTGCTCGCGGGCATCGCCCGCCACCTCGAGGGTGCCGGCATCGGGCCGGACCGAGGCCACTCTCTTGACCAGGAGGCGCGAAGCCTGCCTGGGATCGCGCACGGCGACGACGTCGCCGGGCCTGGGCCACGGCTGCCGGACCCAGGGAACGCTCACCACCACCAACCGGTCACCCGGTTGCAACGCAGGCGCCATCGAGGTCCCGGACACCACCACCCGGTGGACCGACCGGCGGACAGCGACCGAGGCCAGGGCCAGTGCCGCCCCGGCAACCAGGAGGCGGGCGGGCGCCGCCCCGCAGCCGGGGCCGGTGGCCCGGCCGGGGCGGGAGGGGTCGGCGGTCCGGCGGGATCGGCCGGGGCGCCGCGCCGACCTCCTGGTTCGGCCGTCCACGAACCTGGGTAAGGTGGCCGGGAGTTGCAACATGTCCCAGTCTGTACCAGATGACCTTCGTCCTCTACCGAAGCAAAGGAGCCTTGTTCATGCATATCGCAGACCACCTGCTCGCCATCGCCGACCGGCTGTCCCCACCCCAGGTGGCACACGCCCACTGTGACCTTCCCTGTGGTGTCTACGACCCAGCTCAGGCGCGCATCGAGGCGGAGTCGGTCAAGGGCACCATCGAGAAGTTCAACGCCTCTGACGACGAGACCTTCAAGATCCGGGCCACCATCATCAAGGAGGAGCGGGCCGAACTGGTCAAGCATCACCTGTGGGTGCTGTGGACCGACTACTTCAAGCCGGAGCACCTCGAGAAGTTCCCGCAGCTGCACGACCTCTTCTGGAAGGCCACCAAGACGGCGGGCGAGTCCAAGAAGGCCAATGACGTCGCGGTCGCGGACCGGCTGCTGGCCCAGATCGCGGAGATCGACGCGATCTTCTGGGAGACCAAGAAGTAACTCGGCCGCTCGTTCAGTCGCCTTCCCGCGACGCGCAAGCGGCACAGGCCTGCGTCATGGGTTCCTCGGCCAGCCGGGAGTCCTCGATGGCCGCTCCGCATGCCCCGCATCGGCCATAGGTTCCGTCGTCCAGCCCGGACAGGGCCCGTTCCACTTCGTCGAGCAGCCGGTCGACGGCGTCGACGAGTGCCTCGGGCCCCTCGGGCTCGCCGTGCGCCGGCGGGCCGAAGTGGACGGCAACTCGGCGGTCCTCGACTGCCGTCGGGTCCGGTCGGCCGGCGGCGTCCGGACCCGACCACCCCCCATCCACCACACCCACCTGATCATCGGTGGCCCACTCGGTCTCCATGGGAGGGAGCGTACTCCCAGAGAGGGTCGCTCCCCCGTAGGGGTGCCGCCTACTCGAGGGGAGGGTGAAGACCACGCGGCCAGGGCGGGGGCGGGGGCGGGGGCGACCTACGATCAGCCGATGCTCCGGCGCCCTCCGACCAGATCAGTGGCGAACCCCGTGGCGACGACCATGGAACCCACCCCGTCGACCTCGCATCGGGTTCCCGGTCGGAGCACGGCCGAGGGAGGCGGGCTCCACCGCGTCCTGGCGGCCCTGGTTGTCACCGGCGCGGTGGCCATGGCGGCCGGTTGCACCTCCGGTTCTCCGGCGGCGACGCCGTCGACTCCCACCGCCTACGTGGCCACCGGGGCCAGCGTGGCCAATCCGGGGAACACGGTGGCCGTGGTCGACACCGTGACGTCCACCGTGCAGAAGCCGATCGTCACCGGCACCCTGCCGGCTGCCCTGGCCGTCACCCCGGACGGGAACGACGTGTTGGTGGCCAACCGGGGCGACAACACCCTGAGCGAGATCGACGTCGCCTCGGGCAAGGTGGTGAAACAGACCACCGTGGGACTCGAACCGGATGCCGTGGCCGTCACGCCGAACGGCGCACTGGCGCTGGTGGCCAACTTCGGGGACAACACCGTGACACCGGTCGCGCTCCCGTCGCTGCGCCCCGGGCGCCCACTTGCGGTGGGCAGGCAACCGGTGGCCATCGCCGTCGCACCCGCGGGCAACCTGGCACTGGTGGCCAACTACCAGGACGGGAGCGTGTCCCCCATCGACCTGTCGACCCTGGTCGCGGGCTCACCCGCGTCGGCCGGTGCAGAGCCCGAGGCGCTCTTCATCACGCCCGACGGCACCACTGCGCTGGTGGCCGACTTCCAGACCAGTGTGGTGCTGCCCATCAACCTCGCGACCATGACGCCGGAACCGGCGATCGCTGTCGGAAGCAATCCGACCGGCATCGCCGGCCTCCCGTTGTCGAGCACCGCCTACGTGAGCGGGGGGGCCAGCATCACCCCGATCGATCTGCAGACGCACCAGCCGCGGGCACCGATCCCCGTCGGGACGATCGCCGAGGCCCTCTCCATCGCCCCGGGGGGAGCGACCGCATGGGTGTGCGGGGTAGACGGCACGCTGGTGCACGTCAACCTGGTCAGCGGCTCGGTGATCGGGCGGGTGACCGTCGGCAACCAGCCGTCTGCCGTGGTGATCTCGCCGAACCGGGGTAGCGCCGGCTGACGTGACGTCGCCCGGCGAACGGCGAACGGCGAACGGCGAACGGGAGGATCGCCGGTGTGCGCCTATCCGCGGCCGGGGGTCGCGACCACCAGGAAAGTCACCCTCCGCCGCAGCGTGAATCCCATCGCCTCGTAGAGGCGGATGGCGCCGGTGTTGGTGGACGAGGCATGGAGGAACGGGACCTCGCCGCGACTGGCGATGCCGGCGGCCACCGCCCGGATCAGCAGGTCGGCCAACCCCTGCCGGCGATGGCCCAGATCAGTGGCCACTGCGCTGATCTCCGCATAACCCTGTGGGCGGAGGCGCTCGCCGGCCATGGCCACCAGTCGCCCCTCGCGGCGGATCCCGAGGTAGCCGCCGAACTCGACGGTGCGGGCAAGGAACGGTCCAGGTTGGGTCTCCGCCACCAGGGCGAGCATGTCGGGGACATCGTCGTCTCCGAGGCTCATCGGGGCGTCCGTCGGCCGGTCGGCCTTGAGGGAACCTGCCGGACCGGACCGAGTCGGTTCAGGACCGACCCGGGTCCCCACCATCTGGACGCCGGTGATCTCCCTTGTGATTGCCCAACCGGGCGGTGGCGGCTCCATGCCGTCACCGGATCCGACCAGCCCCACGACGCGGCCCGGACCGGCCAGCTCGGCCAGGTCGTCCCAGTGCGCCGGGGTCGGGGCGTCGGCAAACCCACCAAAGGGCGAGACCTCGGGACGGAACCGGGCAGCCAGGGACGTGGCCGTGCCGAGTGCGCGCTGTGGTCCGGTGAGGGCCGACCACACTGGATTGTCGAGCACGCACACGGCGGGGCACTCCTTGCCGTCGGCTGGGGGAAGGGACGCCCTCCCGACAGTATCGATACTCCGATCGTCGCGGCCAGAGCCGATACGCTCCTCGGCGGGCCGTTAGCTCATCCGGTAGAGCAGGGGACTTTTAATCCCAAGGTGGCGAGATCGAGACTCGCACGGCCCACCAGGTCAGAGGCGGTTTTTGTCCTCGTCACACCCTCTAGATACCCTCATACCCAACATCTTGCCCAACAATTGGGAGACGGTCTGGAGGGGAACATGCCCGGAAGCATGCGCGAGCGGCAGCCGAACGTGTGGGAACTGCGGGTGTTCCTCGGTCGCGATGCCAACGGCAAAGTGCGTCACGGCAACCAGACGTTTCGTGGCGGCAAGCGGGCCGCCGAGCGCGAGCTGTCCCGACTGGTCGCCGCGGCGGAGGACGAACCGGTCCCGCCACCGGTCGTCGAGGCACCCCGCTGGAACGTGCGAACAACGGTCAACGACGCCATCCAGGGGTGGAAAGACAACGGTTGGGAGGACCTCTCCCCGTCGACCGTCCGACGCTACGAGAACATGTGGATGAAGCACGTCCACGGTTCGATCGGGACTGAGCGGCTGACGACGCTCAGTCCGTACGACGTCGAGAAGTACTTCCGTCGCCTGAAGGCAGACGGTCTGGCCGAGGCGAGCGTCCGTCAGATCCGAGCCCTGATGCACCGGGCCTGCCGACTCGCCCGAAAGTGGAGCGGCGGCGTGCTGCCCAATCCGATCGCCGACACCGAGCTGCCCACCTGGGCACTGGACGAGCGGGATGAGGTGCGGGCACCGAGCCTCGACGAGGTGCGCACGCTGATCGCCACAGCTGACAAGCTCGATCCGAGCTTCGCGACGGTACTGCGGTTGGTGGCGGCCACCGGCATGCGGAGGGGCGAGGTCTGTGCCCTCCGCTGGGACGACATCGATTTCTCCGCCGGCACCGTTCGGATCAGCCGGAGCGTGGTGGCGGCCAAGGGCGGCGCCATTCTGAAATCGCCGAAGACCCGGGCCAGCATCCGAACCGTGGCCATCGACTCCGACACCGCCTCGATACTCAGGCGACTGGAACTCGCACAACGATCGTTGGCGATGGCCTGCGGTTTGACCATCGAGCCGGAGTCCTTCCTGTTCTCCTCCGAGCCCGGTGGGGTATTCCCGCCTCACCCTGATGCGATGAGCCACACCTTCGCAACGCTGCGGTCGAACGCAAAGGTAGCTGCCGACGTGCACATGCACTCGTTGCGCCATTTCCACGCAACGGTGCTCGACCCGGTGATCTCCGAGGCACAGAAGCAGACCAGGCTCGGTTGGTCGACGGTCAAGATGGCCCGCCACTACACCGACTCCGTCCCAGAGGAGGACCGGCGAGCCGCCGCTCACGTCGGGAAGATGCTGACCTCGGGCGCCACCGGATCTGGAGCTTCTACGGGATCGAGTTGATCCTTCGACCACGTGCTCGGATGGAAGAGGGCCACGCGCGCATCCTCGGGTGGGATGAGCGGAAGTCCGGCGAGCAGGCGTTCTACGGATCTGCGGGGGATACGGATCCTCTGCCCAATCCTGAAGATGGGGAGAGGGAAGGTGCCGCCCTTGATCGCCCAGTAGAGCGTGGAGCGGTTCTCCCCCAGCAGGTCGTCGGCCTCCTCCACGCTGAGCAGCGGCTTCGGCGACTTCGAGGTCGGGTTGTTGCGCATGGTGATCCTCCGGTCGTGATCAGTGCCAGGCGGTGCGCCGTGGTCGCAGCCCATCCTCCGGATCGACGTCACGGCCAATGTCACCTCGGGCCTGAGAGCGCCTTCGGTGCCGAAAGGTGACGTTGGCGCTCAATCGGCCCGCCGTGACGTTGGGACGATCGGCAAACCGCCTCGTTAGCGGACTACCGACCGACGAATTCTCCTAGTCCGTCCCAATATCGCGATTACACGGGTGAAAGCGTCCCCTACCAGGCACTTCGGGGATACCGGGACTCCCTATGGGCTAGTGGTTGATTGGACTGAGCCGACGCTGCTAACAGTGCAACGAGCCGGCACGAAACCCGCAGTGTTGGCACGGATGGTCCAGTTCCAAGAGCCTCCCAACGGAACGGATCGACTGGCCCTTCCGCTGGTTCCAATGGTCTTCCCCGCAGCGTCCTGGGCAGTGAGCACCAAGTAGACGGTCGCAGGACCCGCGACTGAGCCGGTAGCGGTCGTGGTGCCCCCCGATACTTCACACGAGGTATTGGTCGGAACGACTCCGCTGGTGGTGATCGGGAGGCCAGCCGTGTACAGCTTGTAGACCGGGATCGAGTACGAGGACGAACAGGCCGAGAATAGAAGCGCAACTCCCCCGAGCAGAATCAACGCTCCAGGGAACGATCTCCGACGTTGCTCCGTGTCCAGCAGCTTGCCAGATCTCAACTGGCGGAGCAGTTTGCCTTGTCGCTCCTCCGCTAAATATCCCCGAACAATGGCTCGGGGATCGATATCTGGCATGGCGCTGGACCGCCTGCTCACTTTAGCAAGCGGTTCATATCGCTCCACCCCGGAGGCCGTGCGGGAGATTGAGATCGGCGGCCGAGTGCACCGGATCGACGGTTCCGAGTCTCTGCGAGGTCGGTCGACTGGGTCAACAGCCTGTTCCGCAGCGGGATCCGCTACTGAACGCCCGGACCCTGCGCGGGTTCACGCTGTGGGTGAACTGAGCGTGGCGAGTCGAGCGGCAGTGAATGCCTCGGTGCCGGCGTGCCAGGTCCGGTCGAGGTCCGACCCGTCGAGGAACCGCCGGTCGAGCTCGAGGATTAGCGTTCCGTGGGCGAAAGACCACAGCGCTTGGGCCAGGTACGGCTCGCCCACTGCCAAGAAGAACGGCTCACCGGCCCACGCCTCCAGACCGGGGAGCAGCCCAGCGCGGGGAAACGAGCTGGCGGTGATCAGGCGGTACAGCTCGGGATTGGCTAGTCCCATGGCCCGGTAGGCGCCGAGCAGGTCACTGACCGGATCGCCGTTCGAGCCTGCCACCGCAGCGTGCAGAGCCAGCCCGGTCTCGTCGAGGCCGGTCTCCGCCAAACCCAGTTCGAGCGCTGGCCGCCCATTGATGTGCTTGTACAGCGACGGCGCCCGAATCCCGAGCTCGTCGGCCAGCCGTCGCATCGTCAAGCCGTCGCTGCCGACCGCCTCGAGCAGCGCCCGCGCCGTGTCGATGATCTGGCGGGCCCGGGGGGTGCGTTCCCGGGGCGTCGGTCGAGGCGAGGCGGCGTGCGCGCCAATGGTCACGACGCCGGGCGGAGGAGAAAGACCGGGTGGTTGGGCCCCGCTGCTCGGAGTTCGTCGTCGGAGGAGTCAGCGGAGACTCCTTCGAAGAACACGCCGACCTCTGCCCTCCATCGTCTCAGGTAGGCACGCAGTACCGGGGGCTTCTCGTCGTCGGTGAGCTCGGTGGCGACCCAGTGCTGGCGGGTGCGGCCGAGGAGCAGGTCCAGCTGGCCGCCGGCGGCCCGAACGTTGCGGACCCACTGGCCGGTGCCCCGCGCCGAGACGAGGTACTGGTTGTCGTCGAGCGACAGCAGGTTCACAGGCACCCGCCGCGGGTCACCCGAGTTACGCCCGGCCACCTCGAGGACCCGGCTGCCCCAGACGCTGACCCCTGCCCGGGTGAGCAGGGAGACCGCCTTGTTGAAGATGTGCTGGGTGAACCAGCCTGGCTTGCGGTACCGGATAGGACTGGCTTGGTTCATCGTGACCTCCTATTGGGTGGCGGATAACACTGTTAGCCGCCAGAGTAGCTAACGCTGTTAGCCGCGTCAACCCGTGGGGGACAGACTTTGCCCCTGCTCGCCCGGCGCGTGGCTGCCTTGGTCGAGCAGGCCGGAGGGAACGACAGCCCAAGTAAGGACGTCTTGGTGTCCCGTACGCGGAACGCCAATTGGCGCACCACATTGGCCTTGCTCAGACCTGGGTCCCGGCACCGCAAGGGGATCCCCTTGCGGTGATCAGCCAGCGAAGACGGCGATCCACGCCCACGGGTTTCGCCGTGCCGGTGGCCGTTCCCTGCCGGACATCGGGGCGAGCTGCTCGCCGTCGATGGCGCCAAAGGTCTGTCTGGTGGTCAACGAGCGAGACGCTCAACAACAGCTCCGATCGTGAACATCCGCCCGGCACTGTCAAGGAGGAAGCGGCCGACCGCTTCGCAGTGACTGGAGGGTAGCGTGGGTTTCCTCGTCGGGCAGCTTGCTCTGACGAACTCTTGATGTGTCTGGAGTCCTTCACATGAACGTTCTCATGGTCCTAACCTCCCACGATCAACTGGGTGACACCGGCGAGAAAACCGGTTTCTGGCTTGAGGAGTTCGCCGCCCCGTACTACGAACTGGCTGATGCCGGCGCCACGATCACCCTGGCGTCACCCGCAGGCGGCCAGCCGCCGCTGGACCCCCGCAGCGACGCCCCCGAGGCGCAGACCGACGCCACGAGGCGGTTCCGTGATGACCCTGATGCCCAAGCCGCCCTGGCCAACACGACCAAGCTCATCGACGTGTCAGCCGCCCCTTTCGATGCCGTGTTCTATCCCGGCGGTCACGGTCCCATGTGGGACATGCCCGACAATGCGACGTCCATTGCCCTGATCGAAGCGTTCGTGGCGGCGGACAAGCCGGTCGCCGCCGTGTGCCATGCGCCGATCGCCCTCAAGAACGTCCGGACCACCGATGGCGAGCTCCTGGTCAAAGGTAGGGATGTCACGGGCTTCTCCAACAGCGAGGAAGCCGCCGTCGGGCTCACCGACGTGGTCCCCGAGCTGCTCGAAGACGTCCTCAAGGCAGACGGGGGCAACTACCGGAAGGGCGACGAGGACTTCGCCCCCTATGTCGTTGTTGACGGCAAGCTGGTTACCGGCCAGAACCCGGCATCTTCCACTCCGGCGGCGACGAAACTGCTCGGTCTTCTCCGTAGTTGAGCAGCCTGCTCCATGACAATGATGATGTTCACGTCGTCCTGAGGGTCACCAGGCGGCGCATCGGGGATAGTCCACGTTAGGGCTCACCGCTGAGTTGATTGCGCATTCGCCGTCGGATGCAGGCTGTAATTCCAGTCGCCGTGCCACTCGTGTCGGGTGAGTGGGAGGGCGTCCAGTTCCTTGTCGGTGACGACGACGCCCTTCGGATAGAAGTCGGTGTCGAGTTCGGCGCGGATGGTGAGGCCGGTCTCGGTGGTGGTAGCGGAGATGAGCTCCACGATCGTTCGGTAGGAGGTGAGTGGACGTCCTCGCCAGTTCATCGAAATGAAGCTGAACATCCGGTGTTCGATCTCGTTCCACTTGGAGGTCCCCGGCGGGTAGTGGATGACGGTGATCTCGAGGCCGGTGTCGGCAGCGAGCTTGGCCAGCTCGACCTTCCATGCACGGACTCGATGTCCGTTCGATCCACCAGCGTCGGCGGTGATGAGCAGTTTGGTCGCCTCGGGGAAGCGCTCCCGTCCCATCTCTGCCCACCACCTGCGGATGCTCGCAACGGCGAAGGCCGAGGTGTCGGCCACGTCACCGACCGATACCCATCCTTCGTTGTTGATGACGTCGTAGACGCCATAGGGAATGGCCTTGCCGGTCTCGGGATTTCGGCATCTCCGTGGGCCACATTCCCGTGGGTGAGAGAGTGATCGACGGCACGTAACGCGAGTATGCGGACAGGATCGTCGATGCACGAGGCGTTCCCGTTCTTCTGCCCGTGCAGCCAGCTGGATCGCTCGCCTCCATCCTTGCTGCGGTCGACGGCCTCCTACTGACGGGCGGAGGAGACGCAGAGCCCGATCGATATGGTGCCGAGCAGGCCCCCGAATCCGGAGGCGTCGACTCCGATCGCGACGCCGCCGAGTCATTCCTCCTCGAAGAGGCCCCGCGTCGAGGCATCCCCATTCTGGCCATTTGCCGAGGGATCCAGATGCTCAATGTGGCCCGCGGGGGATCCCTCGTCCAGCAACTCCCGGCGGGTCACCACGGAGCCTCATCTGGTTATCGAGCGTCGAACCGAGGCAGTCCACTCAGTCCGGATCGACGCCGAGAGTGCCCTGAGCCGCATCATCGGGAAGGATCGATTGGAGACGAACTCCCTGCATCATCAGGCCGTCGACCGTCTGGGCCGCCAACTGGTGGCCGTCGCCTGGGCGGACGATGGAACCATCGAGTCAATTGAGGACCTGGAGAGCGAGATCGTGGCCGTTCAATGGCATCCCGAGCAGATGCCCGACCGCCCTGAACAGATGCGGCTCTTCAGTTGGCTCATCGAGAAGGCCGAAGGCCACCGTCGATCGAATCGATAGCGAGCGGTGGCCGCTCAGCCTGCGGTTCGCTGCACCTCGGGGCGCTCCTCCGGATCGATCTCCAGGGCACCGATCAGGAACTCCGCCATGCGGACCATGAGCAGCTGTCGTGATGCCCTACTCCGGTACTCATGGCCTTCGCCCTCGAGTTCGAGGTAGTCGACCTCTCGGCCCAGTGCCTCGAGAGCGGCGACCACCTGGCGCCCCTCATTGACCGGAACATTGGTGTCCAATGCTCCGTGCGCGACGAGTAGCGGTACGGTGATCCGGTCGATCCGGTGCAGAGGCGACAGGCTCTTCAGCAGATCCCCATCCTGCTCCGGGTGGCCATACTTGGTCACCGCCGCACTGGCGATCCAGGGTTCGGTATCCCGATAGAACGTCATCAGATCGGACATGCCGCAGATGTCCACCCCGGCAGCGAAGGCCTCCGGGAACATGGTGAGCGCCATGAGAACGGCGTAGCCCCCGTAGGATCGTCCGGAGACGGCGATGCGCGCACGGTCGGCGAGCCCCTGGTCGGCCAGCCATCCCGCGCAGACCGCCACATCCGCAATGGCGTCCAAGCGGCCGAACCGGTCATCGGCATGCACGAAGGAGCGACCGAACCCCGAGGATCCCCGGATGTTGGGAGCCAGCACGACGATGCCCGCCGCGGCCAGCAGCTGGTGCTCGGGATGGAACCCTGGCCGCTCCTGACTTTCCGGGCCACCGTGCAGGTTTACGACGGCCGGAGACGAGGCGTCTGCTCCCTCGGGGCGATACAGCCACCCGGTGATGTCGAGCCCGTCGTGGGATTCGAATCGAACCAGTGTCGGCGTGACGAGCTCCTCCTCGATGGTCGGAGGAGTGAGGCTCCACCAGCTACCCCTATCGAGCTCCAGTTCCCAGAGCCTCGGAGGGCTGCACGGGCCTTCCACCGCCAGGACCGCCCGGTGACCGTCACGGGCGACGACACCCCCGCGGAGGACAGATCCGGGCAGGCCGGGGTAGGGCCGGCGCGAGCCGGTGGCGGCATCCAACAACTCCAGCTCGCTCCGACCCTTGACATTCCAGGCCACGAGCACTCGCGATCCATCATCGTAGGCATCGGCGAACTCGAGCTCGGCGTCGTCGCGCACAGCGATGGCTCCGGCCCCGGACCGGAACCCGTCGGCGTCGAAGGGTACGGCGACCAGGGCGCGGCGCGCTTGACCGGCGTCAGTGACGACATAGGCGACCGAAGCTGCTGACTCGCTGGAAGGAGGCGGCCGGAGCAGTCCCAGCTCGGTCGAGCCAGTGTCCGGGAAGGGAAGGACATCGTGGGTCGCTCCCGTCGCCCTGTCCAACAGTTGGCAGAGTTGGGCACCGCGCGGGCCGTCTCGGAGGAGCGCGAATCGCTCGTCAGCCGAGAGGTCGAGGACATCGACCAGTGCCCCAGAGGCAAGGACGACCTCGTTGCCGGTATCGGCGTCGATCAGGACGCACCTGTCGACCTGCTCGGGATCTGGGTCACGAATCGTCACCACCAGCCGGTGGCCGGTGCGCGCCCATGGGCCGAGCGCCGCGTGACTGGGATCACCGGCCAGGCGACGGCGCTCCGACCCGTCCGGCCGCACGACCCATACCTCCGATCGGACGCCTCCGCCTGTGGCCACGGAGACGGCGAGCCACTGGCTGTCCGGCGACCAGTGGACGGAGAGCACCGGGTCGTCGGAGACATGGATGACTGCCGGCTCATCGATGCCGTCGACGGATTCCACCCAGAGCTCGGGGGTGCCACGCCGGTCGCTGACGAAGGCGATGCGCCGCCCCTCGTGGGTCAGGGTCGGAGCCCAGCATCCCCACGCCGCGGAGAGCGTGACGGCAAGATTGCCGAGGTCTCCGGGTAGCTGCGTGCCTCGTTCGGTACCGCTCACGGTGGTCATACACCCATGGCTTGCAGCCACATCTCGATGAGGCCCAGCTGCCACAAGGCATTGGACCCGAGGGTCGTCCGGGTCTCGTTGGGGGCAGCCAACATCCGCTCGGTGGCGCCGGTTCGGAACAACCCGCGGGACCGAGCGGCCGGATCGAGCAGAGCTGCCCGCACTCTCTCGAGGTAGGGGCCCTCGAGTTGGCGAATGGCGGGCACGGGGAAGTGGCCCTTGGTCCGGTCGATTACGGCATCGGGGACCAATCCACGCGCCGCTCGCTTGAGTACGCCCTTGCCCCCGTCGGCCAACTTGAGCGACGGGGGGATACGGCCAGCCAGCTCGACGAGCTCATGGTCGAGGAAGGGGACCCGGGCCTCCAACCCCCAGGCCATGGTCATGTTGTCGACCCGTTTCACCGGATCGTCGACCAGCATGATCGTGGTGTCGTTCCGGAGGGCGGCATCCACTGTGGTCTCTGCACCGGGCCGACCGAACTGCTCTTCGATGAATGCGGTCGGAGCGTCGTTGGCCAGAAGCCAGTCGTCCTCGAGGAGCTCGGCGAGGGCGGAGAACCGCCGGTCGAAGAAGACGCTCGAGTAGGCCTCCACCGACTCCTGGCGGGGAACCTCGGCCAATGGTGGGTACCAGTCGTAGCCACCGAGGACCTCGTCGGCCCCCTGGCCCGACTGGACGACCTTGACGTAGGAGGACACCTCTTCGCTGAGGAGGTAAAAGGCGACACAGTCGTGGCTGACCATGGGTTCACTCATGGCGGCGACGGCCTTGTCGATGGCAGGTAGCAAACGCGAGCTCTCGATCTTGATCCTGTGGTGATCGGTGCCGAAGTGGGCCGCGACCAGGTCCGAGTATTCGAACTCGTTGCCGGATTCACCACCGGCGTCATCGAAGCCGACGCTGAACGTCTGGAGGTCGTGCTGTCCGGCCTCGGCCAGGAGGGCGACTACCAGACTTGAATCGATCCCACCGGAAAGGAGGACGCCCACGGGCACATCGGCCACTTGTCTACGCTTAACGGCGGTCCGGAGCGCAGCGATCAGAGCCTCTTGCCAGTCATGTCCCGACCATCGGCTCCGTTCGTGGTCCCGCTCGAAGGGTGGCTCCCAGTAGGCGATGTCCCGGGTCCTCCCGTCAGCCTCGACGATCCTGACGGTGGCCGGTGGGAGCTTGCGAACGCCGTTCAGAATGGTGTGGGGCGCAGGGACCACCGAGTGGAACGTCATGTAGTACTGCAGTGCGACGCGGTCGATGGACGTGTCGACGTCGCCGGCGGCGAGCAGTGCTGGCAACGTGGACGCGAACCGTATCCGGTCGCCACTTTGGGAGATGTAGAGGGGCTTGATGCCGAGCCGATCCCGAGCCAACACCAGCCGTCCGGACTCGTGCTCGACGATGGCGAAGGCGAACATGCCGTGGAAGTGCGCCACACAGTCGGCGCCCCACTCGGCGTAGGACTTGCCGATGACCTCGGTATCCGAGGTGGAGAAGAAGGCGTAACCCACGCCGCGCAGCTCGTCCCGGAGCTGGGCGTGATTGTAGATGCATCCATTGAAGGCAACCGTCAGGCCGAGCGCGGTGTCCACGAGTGGCTGGGATCCACGCACCGACAGATCGATGATCGACAGGCGCCGGTGGCCGAGGGCCACAGGGCCCCGGACCCACAGTCCGGACCCATCGGGACCTCGGCAGGCCATGGTGGCGCAGCTCCGTTGAAGTGCATCGGCTTCGGGCGACCTCCCGTCGAAGCGGAGCTCACCGCACAGTCCGCACATCAGGGGCTCCCTCCATCCGGTTCGTCCGTGTCGACGAGTATCCACGTGTCTTTGGCCCCACCACCTCGTGAGGAGTTCACGACCATGCTGCCAGCCGGCGCCACCCTGGTGAGGGCCAGACCGGCCAGTTCGGCCTCTCCCGCTCCGGGTCCGGTCAGGTAGACGAAGGCACGGAGGTCCACATGCCGAGGTTCCATCCGGCCATCGACGAACGTGGGGAGGGTAGAGAGGGCGACGACCTCCTGGGCGACCCACGCGGAGGGATCCTCGGCTATCTCGCGCCTTCGCTCGGCCAGCTCCGCGGGCGCGGCCTCCGGACCGATGAGCACGCCGCTACCCCCATGACCACCTACCGGTTTGGTCACCAGATCGGCCAGGCGGTCGAGGACCGCCTCGGACTCGTCGGGATCCGAGCACCGGTAGGTCGGTACCGAAGCCAGCAGAGGACGCTCCGAGAGGTAGTACGCGATCAGATCGGGGACATAGCAGTACATCGCCTTGTCGTCCGCAATGCCGTTGCCGGGCGCGTTGACCACCACGACGCCGCCCTGCTGGGCCACCTCGAGCATCAGCGCGCCAACCGGGCGTCCGCCGACGTCGGTCAGATCGGCCAGTTCGCAGCCGAGCCGCAGATAGACCACGTCGACCCGGCGGCCACCGACCACGACCCGATTGCCTCGAACCTCGATCTCGCTGGGCTGGGCCAACAGCAACCCGACCTCCTCGGCGATCAGACGGTGCTCGTACCAGCCGGAGTTGTCTGCGCCCTCGGAGAGAAGCACGACGACGGCATCGTCGACCGGGGCACAGGCCCGGAGGGTCCGTCCGATGAGCGCCCACGCGTCCCGGGCCTTGCGCTTCGGGACGACGGTGTCTAACTCGGGCATGACCTGGGACATCAGGCGCCGTATGGCGATGGAGTACCCGATGCCTGAGGGCACTCGGGCGTTGTCTTCGAGAACCCGCCAGCCATCGATGCTGTCACGGACGAGGTCGAAGCCGATCACGGGTGCCCGCATCACATCATCCGGAAGCAGGCACGCCTCTGGACGCCAGGCGTCGCAGCCGGTGAAGACCTCCTCGGTCATGACGCCATCGCGAACGATGGCGGCGGGTCCGTAGACATCACGGAGGTAGGCCTCGATCGCCCGTGCGCGCTGGGTCAGGCCCACGGCCAGCACGGACCACTCGTGGGCGGGAATTACCCGGGGGACCAGGTCGACGGGAAACGGACGCTGCTCTCCGGCCACTCCGAAGGTGAGGCCCTGTGCATCCACCCGCCGGGCGCGCATGGTCAGTTCGATCGGATCGAACTGCTCGAGCACCTCGAAGATCGGGCGGTAGGCCGAGTAGGGCACTCCACCCGTATGCACCGCCTCATCGGTGAGCGGGGCCGGATAGCCGGCGGACCAGCGCGTCCTCGACGGCACGGCCGAATGCCGGCCTCTCGTCTCATCCACCAGCAGTTGCACCACGTCAGCGGCGCGCCCCCGTTCCGCATACCGGGCGCGTTGGCGTTCGCAGGAGCTTCCCCGGGCCAGCGCGGCCCCCGTCAGTTCGCGCACGACGTCCCAGTCGTCGGCGTCTTCGAGCTCGGGTCGAAGATCCTCTACCAGACGTTGCACGACCTCGTCGGCCGGCAGGGCCAGGGGCTCGTTGCCGATATCGAGCAAGGTCTCGGAGAGTCCGCTTCGGGCCGCTCGCCACATGGCCGCCCGGTACAGGGGATCCGGACGGTGTGGTCTGGGAAGGCCAGCGACCTCTTGTCGGGCAGCCCGCTCCACCGCGGCTCGGAACAGTCCGGCGATCAGGATGGCGTCGTCGACGAGGGGAGTGGAGTCGCACACTCGAAGCTCGAGGGTGGGGAGATGAGCCGACGGTCGGACATCGAAGTAGGCCATGTTGTTGTCCGAGATGATGCCGGCGGTGATGAGGTTGCCGAGAAGAGACTGGTACTCCTCGTACGACTCCACTCGCGGAGTGCGGCCTGCCGTTGGCCATCGCTGCCAGATCACCGTTCGAACACTGGCATAGCCGGTGTCCTGGCCTTCGAAGAAGGGGGAACTGGCCGACAGCGCCAACAGGATCGGCAAGGTGTCCTCGATCCGTGGGATCAGGCGCACGGCGAGATCGGCGTCGTCCACCCCCACGTGTACCTGAAGACCACACACGAGGTGCTCGTCGACCAGGAGCCGATAATCCTGCTGCATCCGCGCATATCGACCGAGTGCAGTCAGTTCGAGGTCGGCGGCGCTTGAGAGCGGGGCGGTTCCAGCGGCGGCGACGGCCAGGCCTTGCGCGTCGGCGGCCTCGATAACACCTTTGCGGAGTCCGAGCAGCTCGAGGCCCATGCCGTTGAGGGTTGAGAACACCTTGGTGTTGGTCTCGACGGTGCTCCGCTGGAGCTCGGCCGAGTAGCTCTCCGCGGACAGTTGACTCAGCAGCTCCGGAGCACGGAACGCCAGCTCGAGGGTCTCGGCGTCGACGATCTGCAGTTCCTCTTCGATGCCTAACGTCCGGGCCGCGGCCATCAACTGACTCTACGTGGGTAATGTTTCCGGCAGATGTCCAGCCCAGATGTCGGCACCATCATGGGAACTAGTGCATCCTCGCGTTAATAACCGTGATGTGCTTTCCTGGGGTCATGCGACTTGCTCCGTTGAAGCTCAGGCGTGGTGATCGAGCCCTGTTGGAAGCCGACGTTCGATCGGGAACCGTCGAGGCACGCACTGCCCAACGAGCCCGCATCACCCTGTTGGCCGCCGATGGCTGGTCCAATCGGGACATCGCCGACACCGTCGGGATGCACTACAACCAGGTGGGCATCTGGCGGAAGCGCTACACCGAGTTCGGCTTCGCCGGCCTTGGCGACCAGGATCGTCCTGGCCGACCCCATGTCTACGACCACGACGATGTGCTGTTGTTGGTGAAGCTGGTGACGGAGCCGCCGCCCGACAGTGCGACCCGTTGGACGATGGACGCGCTGGCCGAGGCCATGGCAGCCTACGGGGTGCCGATGTCGGCCTCCCAGGCCTGGCGGATCTGCAAGTCCCTGGATCTGAAGCCCTGGCAGGTCGAGTCCTGGATGACGAGCCACGACCCCGACTTCTGGGAGAAGGCAGCGGACGTGTGCGGCCTCTACCTCGATCCACCACAGAATGCCGTGGTCTGGAGCGTCGACGAGAAGTCCGGCATGCAGGCGAAGTCGCGGATCAACCCCACGAAGCCCACCGTCCCGGGCAAACCGGTGCGAAGGGAGTTCGAGTACAAGCGCAACGGGACCGCCGTCCTCTTCGTCGCCCTCGACGTCCACGACGGCGGGGTGGCCGGTTGGGTGACCGACTCGACGAAGTCGGAGAACTTCGTGGCATTCCTCTCTGAACTCGTGCACCAGACGCCGACGGGACTCGACCTCCACTGCATCGCAGACAACCTGTCAGCCCACAAGACCGACAAGGTCTCCACGTTCCTCGCCGAGCACCCCCACGTACACATCCACTACACGCCGACCCACGCCAGTTGGCTGAACCAGGTCGAGCTGTTCTTCTCGATCGTGGAGCGCAGACTGTTGCGCCGGGGGGAGTTTGCCTCGACCGACGAACTGGCCGAACGGATCATCGCCTTCATCAAGGACTACAACCGACGAGCATTGCCGTTCCGGTGGACCTACGACGGCAGACCCCTACAGGTCGCGTAAGTCACAATGAGTTACGCGCGAGAGCTCTAGTGGATGAGAACCTTGAGCGCGTCGTGCTCCGCTGCATGCCCGAAGACGTCGTAGGCCTCAAGCATCTGGTCGAATGAGAACTCGTGCGTGACGAACTTCTCGGCAGGAAGGTTGTGCTCGGCAACGAGCTTCAGCAGCATCCCGAGGGTGTTCGTGTTGACCAGGCCCATGGAGATGTCGATGTTCTTGATCCAGAGCTCGTTGAGGGCGAGGTCGACCGACTTGCCGTGCACACCGATGTTGGCGACGTTGCCGCCTGGGCGAACGATGACCGTTGCCATAGTGAACGTCTCGGGAACCCCGACTGCCTCGATGGCGACATCGACGCCCAGGCCGTCCGTGAGCGCGAGGACCTGGTCCTTCCAGTCCGGATCACCCGAGTTGACCGTGTCGGTGGCACCGAAGTCGGCGGCCCGGGCGAGCCGAGCGTTGTCCAGATCGATGGCGATGACCTTCGACGGCCCGTAGAGCCGTGCTGTCATAACGGCGGAGAGACCGACGGGCCCGGAGCCGATCACCGCGACTACATCGCCCGGGGCCACCCGTCCGTACTGCACGCCGATCTCGAAGCCGGTTGGCAGGATGTCCGAGAGCAGGATGCCCTCGGCATCGGTCATGCCTTCGGGGACCTTGTATACCGAGTTCTCGGCGAACGGGACCCGAACGTATTCGGCCTGCGTCCCATCGATCATGTAGCCAAAGATCCACCCGATTCCGGCCATGCCCTCAGGGTCGAGACAGTGGCTGTAGAGGCCCTTGCGACAGTTCGAGCATTTCCCACATGAACTGACGCACGCGACGATTACTCGGTCGCCGACGGCCAGTTGGGTGACTCCTTCGCCCACCTCGGTGATCACACCGATCCCCTCGTGCCCCAGGATGCGGCCGACTTCCACCTCGGGGACGTCACCCTTGAGGATGTGGAGGTCGGTTCCGCAGATGGTCGTGGCGACCATGTTCACGATCACGTCGGTCGGCTGTTCGATCTTCGGATCGGGCACCTCCTCCCAGGCCTTCTTGCCAGGACCCTTGTAGACCAGTGCCTTCATGACAGACCTCCTGCAGTGGGTAGCCCGAGCGGCGCTTTGCGACTCGCGAGACCGGTATCCACGTGATCGCGAACGGGCGGGTCTCCACGTCCGAGCCTACGGACTACCAGATTCGCCGGCAAGGGCCGAATGACCCATCGGCCGTTCAGCCGGGGTGGTCCCTACGCGTGAGCGGAGCTGGTGGTGCCCGCCGTGGAGGTGACGCCTGCCCCCGATAACGCCGGGTGTGGGCGCGTTATCGACCGTAGCTGACCGGCATTTTGAGGCTCTCCTGCTCAATCCGTG
>PLHF01000144.1 GCA_003138855.1 Acidimicrobiaceae bacterium
CTAGGACCGACCGCCACTTTGACCATCGCCCGCGCTCTCGATGACCAGCGTGATCGGACGGTTGGTGACCACCCTGACCCCGGGGAGCTGGGCCAACAGTGCACACACGAAGCTCGACCGGTGAACCCGGAGGTTCTTCAGGAGCGTCACGTTGGAAAGGGTTCCGTAGGCGATCAGCCAATCCCAGGCCAGTTGCACCATGCGGGGCGGGACCAGTTTGGGCCCTCCCCGTTGGGCGGACCGCTCAGTCTCAACCCAGATGCCCGCCGGGGTCATCTCGGCAATCCGGTTGGACGCTCCCTGGTCGAGGGTGGCGATCACGTCACCGGTTCGCACGACCTTGGAGAGCAGGCGCCAGAGATCCGGTTCGATGACGTCGGGCGACTCCTCGCCGGTCGGGTTCCAGTCCTGAGACCGCTCGTGGTTCCACAGTTCCTCGGCAAACGACCACAGTGAGGAGAAGACCGGCTGGGATGTCGGTCCGGACAGGGAGGTGGCGACTTCGACATTGCCGAAAAGCCCGCTGGTCAGGTTGGCCGAACCCACCACGGCGCGTGACGACGACCCCGCCTTGGCCAGGTACAGCTTCGGGTGATAGGTCCCCCGGGACCAGTTCAGGACCCTGGTTCGCACACGTCGTTGGTGGGCCAAGCTGAGGGCGGCCGCGGTCCGATTCCGATCGAAGACAGACGTCACCAGCAGGCGACAGGTGGGACCGAGTGCCGCGAGCTGCGCATCCAGGAGCTGGATCCCGCGGGTATCCACGAAGGCAGTGGCCAGGATCGCCTCGTCGGCGCCATCCAAAGTGCCACGGACCGCCTGGAGCAGGTCGGCATCCGGCCACGTGGAGACCATGGTGACCTCGGTATCTATGGACACAGCGTCAGCTCGCTTCACGGAACTGCTGGTAGCGCTCGTCGAGGAACTCCGGTCGAGGCTTGTCGCCCGGACGCCGAGGGACGAGCAGCTGCTTTTTGTCGCAGGCCTGCAGCCCGTATCGCAGCATCGGGCCGTCGACCTCTTCGAGGATGTCCGCACGGACTTCCACCTGCAGGTCGGGCCGGATGCCGAGGATGTTCCTGTCGAACGCGGCATGGTGGATCTTGCAGAGTGCGAGCCCGTTGGGCACGATCGGCTCACCTCGGGGGTGACCGTCCGGCAGGATGTGGGCCGCGTCGAGTAGCTCGGTGTGCCTGAGCCGACAGATGGCACACGAAGAGCGGTAGGCGACCAAAACCTTCTGGCGGAACTGGGCCTGGTGGACTCGGACACGCCGCTCCTGAGTGATGTAGGCCCGTCGCGCGTCGGCGCCGGCTTCGAGCAACTCGCGACCACCTATGGCCTGTTCGGCATCGAAGCCGACAGTGAACGTGAGTGACCCCGGGTCGTCTGCGGCCACAAAAGCAGGCCACACCGGGAAGTACTGCCCTACTGCCCAGAAGTAGATGAGCTGCAGGTTCTCCACCATGGCCCGTCGGAGACCGGCATTCTCTCGGTGCCTGATGTCAGTTCCCCGGTACTTGTACCGGAGGAGATGGTCATCGCCGATCTGATCGTCGTATGGACGATCCTTTCCGGGCTTGGGCGGGGCGGTAGTTATCGAAAGGGGAACAGATCCACCCTGGGGGATGAAGATCCCTTGGGGACCCATCACGCGAACCCGGCCGGAAGAAAAAGGGAAGCCCTTCTGGAGTTCGGCGAAGGGGACGACATCGCCATAGATGTTCCGCAAGTCGCGCAACCACGTGAATGCAGCCATTCGCATGAGGCCATCGCTCGCGCTGTCCATCGAACTCGAACAGTAGATGACGTGACGGCAGCCGTCTCGTGTCTTCGCGGCGGTTCAGACCCCATCACGCTGCAGGTTGTCCTCAGCTTGGAAGGCTGAAGACCCGACGATTGTCGGCAGAGGAGACTCGCCACCTGTGGTTCGAGGTCTGCTGCTGCCGCGGCACCATCAGGCGCTTCGCAGGTACTCCTTGAGTGCTCGTCGAACGATCTCGGAGACAGTGACGCCGTCGTGCTCCGCCCGACGAGCCGCTTCGGCTCGGAGCGATGGGTCGAGGCGAACGGATCCGACTGTCTTGGCTGCGTCCCCGAGTGGTGGGCGTCCGCGCCCTCGGCGCTTCGTGCTGAGCTGGCCCGGCTCGTACCCACGTTCTGCTTCTTCGACAAAGGACGCGATCATCTCTTCAGTGACCGGCGTGCCCTTCTTCGTCTTTCCGTAGATTCGTTCTGTCATGTTTCGTCACCTCCTAGGAGCTGTTCAGCAGTGCTCCTACGCATTGGCATGGCGTGGATCATGAACCCGCCTTCTTCAGTCACCATCATGACCAGTTCAAGCAGGTTCCCCGCACGGTCTGGCCCTGCCAGAAGGAATCGGATCGGGTCATCGCCGAGTTCGATCCAGGCGATGCTGTGTTCAGCGGCGTGCAGCATGTCATCATCGGCAATGTCGTGCTTTCTCGCCGACGGGAGAATCTCCACTTAATAAGTGTAATACGTTTAGTCGACCTGGACAAGACCTTGCCAGCGAATGGTCACCGGGACTGGTTTCCGACACCTCGTACTGGTGGAGCTGAGTTCCTGGCGAGGCTTCATTGCGTCCTCAGCTCAGCCAGCGGGGGGCTGGAGCCTGCCCCACTCGTCCGAAACCCTTGGGTGACATGACGTCGTCATCCTGATGCGATGATGACTGGGTGATCGTCACCCCCCTTCCGCCGCATCAAGCGACGAGAAGGCTGCGCGTCACCCGTGCTGGACGGATCTCCTTGGCAGTAGTCGGCATCCTGCTCACCGGGTGTTCGTCGCAGGCGGCGACCCCCACGACCGTGGCGAAGGCCAGTGGGCCCAGCAAGCCGGTGTCGCAGTCTGGCATCGCCAACTGGCGCGAGATTGGCAGCTACGACGAGAGCAGTCTCACCGCAAGTGAGGGAGTGGCCACGGTCGTCCCACCCGGGAGCGCGAGCTATCTGCTCTACCGAGGAATCACATCGGTCCCAGCGAGTCTGGTCGCCGAAGGTTGGGGGCATATCGGCGACCCCGATTCAGCTGGTGGCTACATCATCGACGCCTACCAAGGGCCCAGCTCGGGGCACTCGAAGATGTTCCTGGTGACGACTCCGTCCGGTGTAACCGTGCAGTACACCCACACGCTGGTGGCCAGCGAGGAGTACAACAATTCCTTCGACACGATTGCCCCGGGGTCGCAGTGGATGGTCTCCGGCGAATGGGACACCATGAGCCACCTCCAGGTCTATCCGACCCCTTACCTGAATCATCGGACGTCACCTCAAGGCGGCAATCTTCCGCTGGCGGGCTACATCCAGCTCGACCACAAGGTGAGCTATATCCAGGGCTGTGATTTCACCTCGAAGATCACACTCATCTGCGCGTCAGACGATGACAGCCGGACGTTGTTCTCCAACCAGAAGCCGCTGCTGGAGGTGGTCCTGCCAAATGCATTGACGGGGACGACCGTGACGGGCCACGTCATAGACCTCGGCTCGATTCCCCAGAAGAGCACCTGCTCGGGCAAGTTCGAAGCGGAGGGCGTCGACTATGACGTTGCATCAGGCACACTGCGGGTGGAGATCATCCAGCCGGGAACGTGCATCCTCCACACCACCGTCTACGAATACACCCACGCCACCTGAGCAGCGTCCTCAGCCTGCAAGGCTGGGCGCTTCTAGACCGCTCTGCTCTACGGCTGAGAGAACGGCTCATGTGCTCAGCCTCGGCAGCCGAGGGACGTTGCTTTCGATCGTGCGCTACGCATCCGCACGTAGCTGTCATGCCAAGGGTCTCGCCCGAGGGCACTCGTGTGCGCGTCCGGGTCTGGCTATCGCTCCACCTCATCACCTGCGCGGACCACCAGGATCTTGGCCCATCGGAGCGAGTTGTTGGCTTTCCGGGAGGACACCAGGATGACGCCGTAGTGGGCTTCGTCCTTCAGGTCGAGGAGGCGTCCGAGCGTCAAGGCGAGCTTGGCGCCATCGGGCACGGCGGTCTTGAGTAGGTCCGTGGCGCGCCGGTGGTGTCACCGCGGTGTCGACACCGGAGCCGTGCGCAGCAGATGGCATCGCCAGCGGCGATTCCGGCCAGGACGGCAAGTCCAGCCGAGACGCTCAGAACTCGTCGCGGGACTGTTCGCCGAGCACTGACTCGGCAACGTCGAGGTAGGCACGAGCCGTCCTCAGCCGCACGCGGGCTTCTCCGATTCCACAGGGCGCGGTCTTGTCCGGCTTGGGCATGATTGGCTACCGCACCTTCTTCGTTGCAGGAGCCGGCCGTCCGATCCCGACCGAGCCGAGCATTTCGATGGCATCCCGGCGGACTTCCTCCGCCAGCTGCCCACTCTGCTGTTGGTTGATCCATTCAGCGACGGACAGATCGACGACCTGGAGAACATTTCCAGTCCACGCTTGAACGTGACTGCGCAGCGTGTCGACCTGGTTGGGCCAACGCTTGGCCTCGGCGGGAGTCGCAGGGGTCGGAGCGACCAGCAATGCCGCCACTGAATTCAACAAGGAGCTAGGACGCGAGGGTCTGGGATCTCCCGGCATGGGTGGATGAACGAGGAGGAGGTCCACATCACTGTCGATGTCGCCGTCGCCCCTGGCGGCTGAACCGAACACACAAGCGTAGAGCGGTGCAGGTCTCCACTTGCCGATCTCATCGCGCATGCGTCTCCAGAGCTCAACACGGAGGTTGGTGAGGACATCGGCAACTGGTGCGGCGACATGCTCCCGATTGATCTGGTGCACGCGGTTGCGGCCCATTTCCATTGCCTGGACGATTCCTTGGTCCACCAGTCGGCCGAGGCATCGGCGTACGCCGATCTCCGAGCCTCGCGGAGTCTGCGCGGCGACCTCGCCAACGGTGAGTGGCCGACCGGAGCGGGCCAGAACTGCGAGAACGGGTCCATCCAACGTCGGAGTCACTGAGCGCGTCGGGTCCCCGAAGTCCATGATCACAAAGTATAGCTCCTAGTACTATTTGATAGCTACATCTGCAATACGATAAAGCGGCGCCAAGTCGGGGATGATCCATGAGCGTGAGGTCGAATGTTCTCAGCTTGGGCGGCCGAGCCGCCGTGGAGACGTCCTCAGCTTCATTGGCTGAGGTCATGTCAGCAACCATCAACTACCAACGCGGAGGATGGCCGACTTGTCTTCAGCCACAAGGGATGACGGTGTTAGCGGAAGTTGCCTGCCCGCTGCCGGCACGAGTGGGGCACCGTGCGCTCCAAGGTTTCTTCGCCTGAACCNNGTGCAACCCCAAGTCTTCAGTGACGCACGGACCCGGGCCGGACTGGTCCATGGGGCCTGGCACGAATCGCGCCATACCCACTTCACCCGCCCGGACGAGGCGGGTATGGCCATCGAGGCCCTGGCCGGTCACCACTCCATCGCCTCATCTCCAATCGGCTCGTCGTCCGGCGTGAAATGGGGCAGTTTCGGCCCCTCAGCGGCGAAGCACCCCGAGCAGAGACCGGCGCTTGCTCGTGGGCAACGTGGAATCGACTTCGCACGGTGCGGCGCTAGT
>PLHF01000036.1 GCA_003138855.1 Acidimicrobiaceae bacterium
CCGTGTCCGCTCAACTCTGACGTCTCACGGCCGACGGGGAACTCAGTTCGGCGCGGCGGCCTCGGGCCTCTCCCCGGACCCGGCTCAGGGTGGCCGGCTGTCCTCGGCTTGTCACTTGGTTGCGTCACAACAACTCAACCTCTTCGACGGGTGCTGGCCTGCCCCGGCCTAGTAACCGGCCTCCGGGTCCACCAGGCCGACGAGGGCCTCCCCCGCCGCGAACAGCGAGACGTTGGTGCGGATCCTCTCGGCCAGCAGCGGCACCACCATCTCGATGGTGTCGGCCGTGTGCGGCGTGATGATGCAGTTGGACAGGTCCCACAGCGGATGGCCGTCGGGCAGTGGCTCGGGATCGGTGACATCGAGGGCCGCACCGGCGATCGACCTGTCCTGCAGAGCGTTGACGAGCGCCCCGGTGTCGACATGCCGGCCGCGGGCCACGTTGACCAACCACGACGACGGGTCCATGAGGGCCAACTCGGGAGCCCCGATGATGCCGGTGGTGTCGGGGGTGAGCGCCAGCGCCAGGACGACCAGCAACGACCCGGGGAGCACGTCGGCCAGCTCGGAGACCGGGACGGTGCGGGCAGCACCCGGCAGTGGCTCGGACCGGCGGCGGACCACGGTGACCTCGACCCGGAAGGGTGCGAGCAGGTCCACCAGCACGCCGGCGATGCCGCCCCCGCCCAGGATGGTCACCCGCTGGTCGAAGAGGCTTGTCCCGGCGGGCACCCCCCACGAGCGCGCCGCGACCCGGGTGGGGAGATGCCGGAGGCCGGCCAACCCGAGGGCCAGCGCGTGCTCGGCCACAGGCTCGGCGTAGGAGCCCTTGGCGCAGGTCCAGATACGGTCGCGGTCGAGCAGTCCGAACCCGGCCACCCGCTCGACGCCGGCGAAGGGCAGCTGCACCCACCGGACCCCGGGGGCCTCCTCCAACCGTCCGGCGAGCCCGGAGACGTCCACCGGATCGAGCCACACCAGGGCGTCGGGAGCGTCGGACACCTCCACCACCGAACCCCCGCCGGCCACCACCGCGTCGGTGGCGAACGCGGACGCACGGGGTCCCACGGCGACTCGGGGGGCAACCATGGGTCGCACGCTAGCGAGCCGGGCGGGCCCGCCTGCCGGCCGATCGCCCGGCCGCGGCCACGATTTGATTCAATAGGGGTGCCGGTCCCGGCTGACGAGGGGGAATCGATGATCGTCCAATTCAATGTCCGAGACTTTCTCGACCGCGCCGAGGCCACCTATCCCCGGAGAGTCGGCCTGATCGACGAGCCGGACCAGCCCGCCGAGGCGTGGGGGCCGCTGACCTTCGAAGACATGGCGGAGCGGGCCCGCTCCCAGGCCGCCGGCCTCGACCGGCTCGGGGTGGCCCCCGGTGAGCGGGTGGCCATCGTCTCCCAGAACTCGTCCCGCCTGCTGACCTCCTTCTACGGGGTGTCCGGGTGGGGCCGCATCCTGGTCCCCATCAACTTCCGCCTGGCCGCCGCCGAGGTCGCGTACATCGTGGAGCACTCCGGGGCCTCGGTGCTGCTCGTCGACCCCGAGCTGGAGGACGCGCTGTCGGGGATCACGGCCCGGCACCGCTTCGTGCTCGGTGCCGGCAGCGACGAGGAGCTCTACCCCGCCGGCGCCGAGCCCCGGGCATGGGAGTCGGACGAGCAGGCCACGGCCACCATCAACTACACCTCGGGCACTACGGCCCGGCCCAAGGGCGTGCAGCTCACCCACCGGAACAACTGGGTCAATGCCACCGCCTTCGGATGGCACCTCCAGGTCTCCGACCGGGACGTCTACCTCCACACCCTGCCCATGTTCCATGCCAACGGTTGGGGCATGCCGTGGTCGACCACAGCCATGGGCTGCTCCCAGGTCGTGCTGCGCAAGGTCGAAGGCAGCGAGATCCTGCGCAGGGTCGAGCGCCACGGCGTCACTCTGCTGTGCGCCGCCCCCGCCGTGGTCAACGCCGTCCTCGACGCGGTACCCGACTGGGAGGGGGCCCTACCCGGAAGGGGTACCACGAGAGTGGTGGTGGCGGGCGCCCCGCCGCCCAGCCGCACTATCGAGCGGATCGAGTCCGAGCTCGGATGGGAGTTCATCCAGATCTACGGGCTCACCGAGACCGCTCCGCTCCTCACCATCAATCGGCGCCGGTCGGAGTGGGACGACCTGCCCGCAGCAGACCGGGCCCGCAAGTTGATGCGCGCCGGGGCGCCGGCAGTGGGTACCCAGCTGCGGGTCGACCCCAACGGCGAGGTGCTGGCCCGGAGCAACACGGTGATGGAGGGCTACTGGGAGCAACCGGCAGAGACCGAGGCGGCCCTGGCGGGTGGGTGGTTCCACACCGGCGACGGGGGCGTGGTGGACGACGAAGGTTACCTGAGCATCCTCGACCGGAAGAAGGACGTCATCATCACCGGCGGGGAGAACGTCTCCTCCGTCGAAGTCGAGGATGCCATCTTCTCCCTCGACGGGGTGGCCGAGGTGGCGGTCATCGGGATCCCCCACGAGACGTGGGGCGAGATGGTCGTCGCCCTGGTGGTCGCGTCCCACGGGGTGGTGCTCACCGAGGAGGTCGTGATCACCCACTGCCGGACGGTGCTGGCCGGCTACAAGTGCCCCAAGCAGGTCGAGCTCCGGGAGGAGCTCCCCCGCACCGCCACCGGCAAGCTGCAGAAGTTCAGGCTGCGGCAGCCCTACTGGGAGGGACTCGACCGCCAGGTCCACTGAGCGAAATGGTGGGCTTGATCCGGTTCGACGGGCAGGTTGCCTGTGTTGATCATGCCGCCTGACGGTCGGCGTTGCCGGGTCCGTCGAGCGAGGAGGTTCCGCCACCCTGCTCCGGACCCGGTTTCTTCCATTCTGGCCATGGACCTGCCTGCGGGTGTTCCATTTGAAACAGGTGACCACCAACATGCGCGTTGCGACACTCGACAGCTCGCGTGTTGGCTCATTGACTCTCCCCGCAGGGCCCATCTCAGCGGACCGCAGCCGACCAAGCCAAGATCGGCGCGACCCTCGTTCCGATAACCCCAACCTCCTGCTGAACCGAACGGTATTGACTGTGAACAGCCGGCTTGATGGCCGGACTGTCTGGTCGCCGTTGGCGAGGAACGCGACGAGCAGGCTCGCTGGAGTGAGTCAGAGCGGCGGGCCAGACCAATGCACCTCGAATGCCTTAGGCACTTCCCCGCTCCTTCATCGCATCACTTTGGGATGCTCTCATGGAAAGGAAGATGCGGACGCCTCGGTGACGCTCTCAAACCTCACGCAAAGGAGGGGTCCTGCACGCATCGACCCATTCATCCAACGATGCGCTCGCCGATCGGGCCGAGTATGAGCATGGGTAGGTAGATGAGGCCTCCCATGATCAGGATGACTCCGAGTAGAAAGGCAACGAAGGTCGGTCCGGCGGTGTCCAGCGTGGCCCTCGTTTGGGCGTGGACACGGGCACCGGCCAGCGAGCCGGCGATGGCCAAGGAGAGCACGATCGGCACGAAGCGCCCGGCGAGCAGGGTTAGGCCAAGCATCGTGTTGTACCACGGCGTGTTGGCCGACAGGCCGGCGAAGGCGGAGCCGTTGTTCTGCGCGGCCGACGCGAAGGCATAGGTGACCTCGGTGAGCCCATGCATTCCCGGGTTGAGAATCGATTTTGTACCGACCGACAGCACCAGAGACAGGCTCCCGAGGACGAGGATGATGATCGGGAGTGCCAGCACGTAGGCGATGATCAGGCTCATCTGCGGGGCACGGATCTTCTTGCCCAGGAACTCCGGCGTCCGCCCGACCATCAGCCCCGCCAGGAACACGGCCAACAGAACGAGCACGAGCATGGAGTAGAGGCCCCCACCATCTCCTCCTGGACTGATCTCACCGAGGAGGATGGCGACGAACGCTCCCGCCCCGCCGATAGGTGTGTAGCTGTCGAGAGCGGAATCGGTGGCACCAGCCGTGGTCCCCATGGTCCCGACGGTCATGAGCGCGGACCCTCCGGCACCGAACCGGCTCTCCTTCCCCTCCATGTTGCCGCCCAGGTTGTGGCCGCTCGCCACCTGGGACACGCTCGCCGGCAGAAGTTGGTTGCCGTGAGCTTCCGCCTGCATCGAGATCAAGGTGTGGCCGGCGAAGAGGATGGCCATCACCACCACGATGGCGCGCCCTTGCCGCCGACGGCCGATGAGGCGGCCGAACATGAGAGCGATCGCGAACGGCAACACGATGACCAACAGCAGGTCGAACATGTTGGTGAAGCCGTTCGGGTTTTCGAAGGGGTGGGCGCCGCCTGCGCCGTAGAAGCTGCCACCGTTGGTGCCGAGCAGCTTGATGACTTCCATCGATGCGACCGGACCGCCGGGGATGTGCTGAGTCCCGCCGGCAACCGTCGCAGCCGTGCGGAAGCCGTGGATGTTCTGGACCGCACCCTGGCTAACGAGGACGAGGGCGGCGATCACCGAGATGGGCACGAAGACGCGCACCAGGCTTCGGGTGAGATCGGCCCAGAAGTTCCCGATCGTGCGGGAACCGCCGGAGATCCCACGGATGACCGCCAGGGCAACCGCTAGCCCGACCCCGGCCGCGGTGAACTGGGCGACCACCAAGCCAGCCATCTGGGCCAGGTAGCTGGCCTGGGTCTCGCCCGAGTAGGCCTGCCAATTGGTACCGGTGATGAAGCTGGCCGCGGTGTTGAAGGACAGGCCCGAAGGCATCCCTGGGGCATGGGTCGGATTGAACGGGAGCACCCCCTGCAGCCGCAGCACGGCGTACAGGAAGAGCACGGAGATGGCCCCGAAGGCCAGTACGGCCATTGCGTAACCCCTCCAGGTCTGGCCGCTGTCGGGGTCGATCCCGGTGATACGGAAGGCGAGGCGCTCGACAGGGAGGAACACCCGGTCGCCCGGTGCCGGACCGCCCCGGAACGTCGCGGCCAGATAGCGGCTGAGCAGGGGCGCCACCACCACGGTCACGGCGCTGACGAAGGCCAGCTGGCCCCAGTCCCAGCCGGTCATCGGATCCGGTCCAGAGCGAGGTTGAGATCGAGAACGTTCACCGTGGGTTCGCCGAGGAAACCCAGCTGCCGGCCCTGGTTAGCCCGGCTCACCAGCTGGATCACCACTGACTCGGGCAGGTGGCGGGCCCGGGCCACGCGCGGGACCTGATCGAGGGCGTTGGCGATCGAGATGCCGGGGTCGAGTCCCGAGCCCGAGGCGGTGACCGCGTCGACCGGCACGGGTGCGCCTGCCTCGAGGCCGTTGAGCTGCCGGTAGGCGATGGCCCGTTCCGGAATGGTGTCGGGGTCACAGACGTAGGAGCCGCCCGGGCCGCGCGCATACCTCTGGCCGGATGTGGGACTGGTCACGGGGTTCCCCTTCGGATCGGTCGGCACGCATGACGGATCGGCCCTGGTGGCGAACGGGTTGGTGGCCGAGGAGTCGCCGTCGAGCCCCACGGTGTTCACTCCCGGGACGAATCCGATGAGCAGCGGGTTGGAGGGACCGAGGTTCGAGGCACCCGAGGCCGATGCGTCGTAGCCGACCCCGGCGGCAGACGGCCGCGGTTGGAAGTACCTGGGAAGCGGGTTACCGCTGGCGTCGCTGAAGCCTTGACCGAGCAGGGAAGATCCGACCAGCTTCCCGTCCCGATAGACGAGCGAGCCGTTCGCCTGCTGGTCGAACCCGACCGCGGCGAGGCCGGTGACCACGAGCGGGTAGCCGAAGCCGAGCACGACGGTGATGGTGAGGAGCATGACGATGCTGGTCAGGATCTGCCGGCGCATGTCAGTGCATCCCGCTCGCGGTCACGACGACGTCGATCAGCTTGATGAAGATAAATGGTGCCGCCAGGCCGCCGATGCCGTAGATAAGGCCATTCCGCCGGAGGATGGCAGCGCCGTCCTGCGGACGAAACTTGACCCCACGGAGTGCGAGGGGGATCAGCATCGGGATGATGATGGCGTTGTAGGTCACCGCCGAGAGGATCGCCGTGTGCGGGTTGCTCAGGTGCATCACGTTCAGCACCTTCAGCTTGGGGTAGGCGACGAGGAACATCGCCGGGATGATGGCGAAGTACTTGGCGACGTCGTTGGCGATGGAGAAGGTGGTGAGCGACCCTCGAGTAATGAGCAGTTGCTTGCCGACCTCTACGACCTCGATCAGCTTGGTGGGGTTCGAGTCGAGGTCGACCATGTTGCCGGCCTCTTTGGCGGCCTGGGTCCCGGTGTTCATGGCCAGGCCGACGTCAGCCTGGGCGAGTGCCGGGGCGTCATTGGTGCCGTCTCCGGTCATCGCCACCATGTGGCCGCCGCGTTGCTCACGGCGGATCAACGCCATCTTGTCCTCCGGCGTGGCCTCGGCGAGGAAGTCGTCCACCCCGGCCTCGGCGGCGATGGCTGCCGCGGTGAGGGGGTTGTCCCCGGTGATCATCACCGTGCGGATCCCCATGTCACGGAGCTGCTCGAAGCGCTCCACCATGCCCGCCTTGACCGTGTCCTTCAGATGGATGACGCCCAGCACGCGCGTCCCGTCAGCCACCACCAGGGGGGTACCCCCGCCGGTGGCGATCCCCGCTACGACCTGGGTGAGGTCGGACGGGACGGCGCCGCCGAGCTCCTCGACCCACCTCCGTACCGAGTCGGCCGCGCCCTTGCGGATCTGGTGCCCCTCGTAGTCGACCCCACTCATGCGGGTCTGGGCCGTAAAGGGAATGAGCTCGGCCTCGCCGATGGCAGGCGGGCTCAGGCCGTAACGGTTCTCACACAGATCGACGATGGAGCGGCCCTCGGGGGTCTCGTCTGCCAGGCTCGAAGCGAGGGCCGCCTCGGCCAGCTCGGATTCGGTGACACCTCCAACCGGCAGGATGGCGGTGGCCATCCTGTTGCCGTAGGTGATGGTGCCGGTCTTGTCGAGAAGCAGGGTCGAGCAGTCCCCGGCTGCCTCCACGGCCCGCCCGGACATGGCCAGCACGTTCCGCTGCACGAGGCGATCCATTCCAGCAATACCGATAGCGGAGAGGAGGCCGCCGATCGTCGTCGGGGCGAGGCACACGAACAGGGCGATGAGCACGGTTGCCGACTGGATGGCCTTTGAGTAGATGGCCATGGGCTCGAGCGTTGCCACCGCCACCAGGAGGATCAGGGTCAGTCCAAAGATCAGGATGTCGAGAGCGATCTCGTTGGGCGTCTT
The DNA here is from genome assembly GCA_003138855.1 of Acidimicrobiaceae bacterium. Classification (GTDB taxonomy): domain Bacteria; phylum Actinomycetota; class Acidimicrobiia; order Acidimicrobiales; family RAAP-2; genus Bog-756. The sequence continues at coordinate 7,182 of PLHF01000036.1, forward strand.
CTGGCGACTCGCGCCCTCCACGAGAGAGATCATCCGGTCGAGGAAGGTCTCCCCCGGCTCGGACGTGATCCGGACGACGATCCGATCGGACAGGACCCCGGTTCCACCGGTCACTGCGCACCGATCACCACCCGACTCGCGTATCACCGGCGCCGACTCGCCGGTGATAGCCGACTCGTCGACGGTGGCGATCCCCTCGACGATGTCGCCGTCGCCAGGGATGATCTGTCCGGCCACGACGACGCAGAGATCACCGACCTGTAGCTCGGTCGACGGGATCTCCTCGATGGTCCCATCGGGTCTTCGGACGTGGGCGACGGTGTCCTGCCTGGCGCGTCGCAAGGTGTCGGCCTGGGCCTTTCCCCGGCCTTCGGCGACCGCTTCGGCAAAGTTGGCGAACAGCACCGTTGCCCACAACCACACGGTGATCGACCCGACGAAGAGGCCGGGCTTGACCAGGAAGGCGACGGAGGTGACCAGACTTCCCACCTCGACCACGAACATGACCGGGTTGCGGACCATGTGGCGGGGATCGAGCTTCACGAACGCCTCGATGAAGGCACGCCGCAGGATTCCCGGATCGAGCATCGAGGTCCCGGCTCGGAGGCGCACCTTGGGCGGTCGCGTTTCCGGTGGTGGCGCCACGGCGACCGCGCCTCCAGAGTCGTCCGGCTCGTCGATCACCACTGGCACCGTTGCCCGGCTGTGGGGTCCGGAGCCGAGCGTTTGCAGGAGTGCCCGTGCACGCTTCCATGTAAGGGGAAACACCCCTGACGGAATAGGGTATTCACGTGATCGTTACGACCTGAAGGGCAATTTTGACGCTGTCTTAGCGCCCAAGCCCACGGCCCTGCTCACGCGTCCGGAAACCGGCACAGCAGCGGGTCCGGGTGCCCCGCCCGGGACGGCTCAGGGTGTGGGGCCACCGCGTCCCCCGTCGGGAGTATCACCCTCGGGGACGAAGCGCAGCCCGGTCTCGGGCTCGGTGATGAAGTAGCGGGGATGGGATGGATCCGGCTCGAGAAACAGTAGAGGCGAAGGTCCTTGACCCCGATCAACTCCATCTCTGGAACTCAGTCCAAGGCTGCCAAGGCGTGAGTATGCCTGACCGGAAACCCGGCGCGCACGGCCGAAATCGAACCCGTAAGCTTCTGACTCTGGTCAGATGCTTAGGGGTGCGAGATGCTCGACCGGAAGCTCTCCCGCTCCGGCGGATAGCGGCGTTGCTGGGCCGGACCGAGGCTCACTGACCGTCTGAACCGTGGTGGTGGTCGAGCGTCAGCTGTCCGGTGTTGGCATCGAAGTCGAAGAGCTCGCCGTAGCGGCCCCAATCCACGGCGATCTTGAGCTGCTGGCGGGCCTCCTCTTCGGAGAACCCCCGGCGCAGGAGGTCGAGGAAGAAGCCCTCCCCGAGGTTGCCATCCTTGGTCGCCCCTAGTGCCCGGCAGATGGCACGGACCAGTGGCGCCCGCTCCCGGGCTTCCAGGGCGAAGATCTGCTTGGACTCGAGGATGTCGGCGGCGACGAAGATCCGGCCCTCGTCGGTGATCTGCAGGTCGGCGTCGTCGACGACCGCCAGTCCCAATACCTGAGCAGCGTCGACCAACGGGAGCAGATCGTCGACCTCGAAGGTGAGCTCGTGGGCCAGCTGGGGGAGGTCCACCCTCCCACCGTGGGCCACCAGGATCTCGAGCAGGCCGGACATGCCGCCCACACTGGCCTGCGGCAGCGGCGTGTCGGTCGGCGACCCTTCGCCAGGGCTGGCCACAGTCCAGATGTGGGCCGGGGGCCTGGTGTCCCGTCCGGTCATCAGGCCGTAGATCTGGTCGACCAGCGCCTGGAAGCTCTCGTCGTGCCGGTCCCGGGGTTGGGAGAATGTGCAGTCGATCTCCGTGCGGATCCGGCCGGGATTGGCACGAGTACGAAGATCCGATCGGCCAGGATGACGGCCTCTTCGATGTTGTGGGTCACGATCAGCATGGCCTTGGTGGGGAAGTCCTTCTCTCGCCACAGTCGGAGGAGCTCGGCCCGCAGGTTCTGGGCCGTCAGCACGTCCAACGCCGAAAATGGTTCGTCCATGAGGAGCGCGTCGGGCTCGACTACCAGGGCTCGGGCGAATCCCACTCGTTGCCGCATCCCGCCGGAGAGTTCCTTCGGATAGGCGGACTCGAACCCGTCGAGACCGATGGCGTCGATGGCCCGTTCGGCCCGCTGGCGTCGCTCGCCGGTCCCCACTCCGAGCGCCTCGAGTCCCAACTCGACGTTCTGCTGCACGGTCAGCCACGGCAGAAGGGCGAAGCTCTGGAACACCATGGCCACACCGGGGTTGGCGCCGTTGAGGGTCTCGCCTCGGTAGCTGATGTCGCCCTCGGTGGGTGAGATGAGCCCGGCGATGCAGCGCAGGAGCGTGCTCTTGCCCGAGCCGGAGCGCCCCAGGAGCGCCACGATCTCTCCTTCTCGCAGGTCGAGCGAGATGTCGTCGAGCACGGGGAGGGGAGTGCCATCGGGCGACACGAAGCTCTTGGTGACGTGGGAGACCTCGATGATGGTGGCCGAGCCGGCGCCCGTCCGGCCGGTGGTGGGGTCTGAGGTCGTGGTCACAGGGATCCACCCTTCCGCACTTGTGCGAGCCAAGTCAACGAGGGCACGCTCGCGCCGCAGCCCGACTGCGTCACAGCGTGAACCGGGATTCGGCCATCCGGTAGAGGCGCCGCCAGAACAGCCGGTTGACGACGACCACGAAGGCGCTCATGACGATGCCCCCGGCGATCAGCAGGGCGAACTTGCCCTGGGCCGAGGCGGTAGCGATGTAGTTGCCCAGCCCGAACGCGTTGAGGGTGTGATGGTGCCAGCTGACCAGCTCGGCCACGATGGACGCGTTCCACGCCCCGCCGGCGGCGGTGATCCCACCGGTCACATAGGCGGGGAAGATGGCCGGGAGGATGACCTTTCGCCACCGCAGGCGCCGCGTCAGACGCATCGAGACCATCATCTCGCGCAGATCGTTGGGGATGGAGCTGGCGCCGGCGATGACGTTGAACAGGATGTACCACTGCGCCCCCAGCATCATCAGCACGATGGCCCCGTAGTCCAGCGGGATTCCCAGGTTGATGAAGATCAGCGTGGCGAAGGGGAAGAGCAGGATGGCGGGGAAGCTGGCCAGGACCTGGACGATGGGCTGGGCATAGCGGGCCAGTCTGGGGCTCATCCCGATTTTCACCCCGACCGGCACCCAGATGATCGTGGAGATGACAAGGAGGACGACCACCCGGCCGAAGGTGGCGAGACCAAACCCAATGAGACTGGGGAACCGGGTGAAACCGAGGTGGGCGTTGAGGTACACCAAGCCGATGACGGCGAAGGTGGTGGTGGCTCCGACGATGACCGACCAGAAGATGATGTCGCCAATGTGTCGCTTGCGGACGTCGGTGCGCAGGGGGTACTCGGCCAGGCCGAAGGGCCGGGTGATCCGGTCGAGCGCCCGTCCGACGGGGCGGCTGACGCGGCCGGCCAGCCGCCGGATGGAGGAGCGGCGGAGGAGGTTGAGGATGATGCTCTTGGGCTTCTCGGCGGACTCGGAGCTCTCCATGCGGAACTTGTCGGACCAGGCCACCAGCGGGCGGAAGACGAGGAAGTTGGTGCCGACCACCAGGAGGACCATCACCACGATGGCGATGGTCACCTCGGTGTAGGACCCGTGGGTTACGGCGGCGGCCATGTAGCTGCCCATTCCGGGAAGGCTCTCAGAGAGCCCGTGCCCCTTGATGAACACGGTTACCGCCTCGGAGGCCGTGAGGAAGAACCACCCGCCGCCCATTGACATCATCATGTTCCAGACCAACCCGATCATGGAGCTGGGAACGTCCAGCTTCCAGAACCGCTGCCACTTGGTGAGCCGGTACATGCGCGCCGCCTCGTCCAACTCGGTCGGCTGCGAGATGAGCGAGTGGTAGAAGCTGAACGTCATGTTCCACGCCTGGGAGGTGAAGATCACGAAGATCGCCGCCAGCTCGAGCCCCAACAGGTTGTTGGGAAAGAGGGTGATGAAGAAGGTCAGAGCGATCGGCAGGAACACCAGGATGGGGATGGACTGCAGGATGTCGAGGATCGGGACGAGCACCTTCTCCGCTCGGCGAAGACGTGCCGCCGCCGTCCCGTACACCAGGGTGAACACCGTCGAGAGGGCAAGGGCGATGAACATCCGCAGGAGCGATCGAGCGGCGTAGTAGGGCACGTCGGCGACGTCGGTCGAGATGATGACCGGCGTCCGGCCCGGAGTGAAGTTGACGGCCATCGACTGGCCGAGCCGGACGACGGCGTAGAGGAGGGCGATGATGCCAGCTCCCACCACGAGGTCCACCCAACTGAGCCTGCGGCCTCGCAACACCTCCCGGATGGGAAGTGTCGGCCGTACCGTCAAGAAGCGCCCTCCTGGGTCGGTCCATGGCGAGAGAGGTGCATCCGCAGCAATCTACCGACCACCCTGCGCAAAGAAAATGTGAAGAATCACTCTCCACCCGAAAAAGCTTCGTCAAACCCGAACGATTTCTCCATTTCGAGCGTTAGAACGGGATGATCCCGGCGATCAAAGCACCTGCAACAAGAGGGTCGTGACGATTGCACGAGAGGAAGGACAGCATGACGATGACGACAGTCGGTCTCCATTCGATCGACGAACCAAACGAGCCAGACAGTGAAGACGGGCTTTCGGACGAGGAGGGCGACCCACCAAAACCGGGCCATCTCGTGGTCCATCCCCATTGTGCGGTCACCGCCCGCCCGAACGGGGCGTGGTTCGGCCCGAAGGGATCCGAGGCAACCGAAAGGGAGCTGATCGCCTTCCTCGGTTCGCACAACGGAGTGGCAGTGCTCCAGTGGCCTCGTGATGCCCACCGAGCCGAACGGTTCTTCGACCTCGGCATCCCGTGTCTCTGGTTCGTCCAGGACACCGCCGACCTTCCCCCCGCCCGGGGCAAGTCCGAAGAGTGGCTTCCCCAAACGGCCAGCGACCTCCAGGTGCACGAATGTCTCAAGAGACTGTGTGACTGGGCGGCGACGGAACGCTCGGCGGCACCGCCCGAGCTCGAGGAGAACGGTTGGCTCCACCTCGGAGAGCACGGCATCCAGCTCACGCCCCCCGAATCCTGTCTGGCTGCTCCCCTCATCGCCCACTTCGGAGAGGCGGTCGACGACGAGCTCCTTACCCGCAGGTCGGCGCGTGCTGCCGCTGCCCGGCGGAACAGCTCCTTCGCCAGCGAACTGCACCATCTCGACGAGGACGTCAATGCACTCGGGCTCGAGGTCGTTCCGGCGACGGAACGCACGCATCTGATCCGGCGGTGCAGGTGATGACCACGGTCGGCTCTTCGGCCGCCTACCGGCGGCAGATCGACCGCCGGATGGGAGTCGCGGACCCGGCCACGTTGCACGGGTCGCTCTCGGCCGGCAGGCGCCTGCGTGATGCCGAACCGGCGGATCAGGACATGGCCCCGGTGCCACTGCGTCTCCTGCCCGATACCGCCGAGGTCGCACCCGGCGACAGCCTTTCGATCGGCGGGGTCGACGTGGCGACCGTGGCGGAGGCCGTCGGGACCCCGGTATTCATCTACGACGAGGCACATCTGCGGTCCCGGTGCCGGGAGGCCCGTCGAGCCTTCGGCGACGGCGTCTCCTTTGCGTCCAAGGCATTCCTCTGCCGGGCGATGGCGAGGATCGCCCATGACGAGGGCATGATGATCGACGTAGCGTCCGGTGGGGAGCTCTACGTAGCGCTCCGAGCCGGTGTTCCCCCCGAGCGACTTGTCCTGCACGGGAGCAACAAGTCGACCGACGAGCTGGTGCTGGCGCTCGACGTCGGGATCGGCCGGATCGTGGTTGACTCGTTCGACGAGATCGAACGAGTCAACCTGCTGCTAGGTCGGGTCGCGCCCGCCACGAGGCCCCGAGTCCTCGTCCGGGTCAACCCCGGCGTCGAAGTGAGCACACACGCGTCGATCGCCACCGGCCGGGAGGACTCCAAGTTCGGGTTCTCCCTCGCATCGGGTGCGGCCGCCGAAGCGGTCAACCTGCTCGCCTCCCGGCACAGCCCGGTCGATCTCGTCGGTCTCCACACGCACATCGGGAGCCAGATCTTCGACCTGTCCGCGTTCGGCCGGACGATCGACTCGCTGGCTCCGCTCGTGGTGACAACAGGGCTCACCGAGTTGTGCGTCGGCGGTGGCCTGGGAGTCGCCTATACGGGTGACCAGAAGGAGCCGCCGACTCTCACCGAATGGGCCACCGCGATGCGCCATGCATGCCGCGTCGCCGGCATCCCCGATTCGGTGCGGATCACGGCAGAGCCGGGGCGCGCCGTCGCGGCAACCGCTGCGGTCACCTGTTACCGGATCGGTGCCATCAAATCGGTCCCCCTGCCGTCGACGGATGGTGTCCGGACCTATGTCAGTGTCGACGGGGGGATGAGCGACAATCTCCGCCCGGCCCTGTACGACAGCCGCTACGAGGCGTTCCTGCCGCGGGCGGTGACGGCACCCCGACCGTTCGCGGTGACGGTGGCGGGCAAGCATTGCGAATCGGGGGACATCCTGGTCAGGAACGGTCATCTCCCCCAGGACGTGGCCGTAGGGGACCTATTGGCAACCCCGGTGACCGGAGCGTATGGCTACGCCATGGCTTCCAACTACAACAAGCTCTTGCGTCCACCGGTCGTCTTCGTCGGCGACGGCAGGTACCGAACGGTGACGCGTCGTGAGACGGTCGAGGACTTGTTGGGCCTGGACGTCGACGAGCCCGCATTATCCCACTGCGTACCGTGAGCGACCATCGCTCGTAGTGCTCACCCGATATCTGGAGGAAGTATGACCACCGCAGTCGCCGCACAGAATGTGCCCATGTTCGTGCTGTATGCCGCATCGTTCGTCGTGGTTCTCTGGGCGGTCGTCGACGCGGCCCGCCGGCCACCCGCGCTCATGCCGCCAGGTCGGAAGGCGGTCTGGATCGTCGGCTTCGTCGTGGGTTGGTTCGTGTTCGGACTGATCGGAGCCGCCATCGCCGTCGTCTACCTGGTGGGGCCCCGCCGGCGACTGAACGCTGGCCGGATGTGAGGATCGATCGTCGGGCCTGGGGGGAAGGCGCACGCGATCAGAGGGCACCGCCACTCCCAGTGGGCTTCGACTCTCCGAGTCAGTACCACCTCGTGGGCATTGTTACTGTCGACCGGAAGCCTGCCAGCCCGCAGGGTAAATTCTCAGACTTCTGTTGAAGGGTCCAGCGGATTTGGTGGTGCCGCGGGGTTCGGCTAAGTGTCCGTGCCGACCGGGCGGATGGGAGTAGGGAGTGAGGCGGTGGTCGCCGCCATCTCATCCGGAGCATGCCAGACTGATACCTGCACTTCCTGGGCTTGATCCGGTTCGACGGACAGGTTCCTTAGGTTGAGCATGCCGCCTGACGGTCGGCGTTACCGGGTCCGTCGAGCGAGGTTCCGCCACCCTGCTCCGGACCCGGTTTCTTTCATTCTGGCCATGGACCTGCCCGCGGGTGTTCCATTTGAAACAGGTGACCGCCAACATGCGTGTTACGACACTCGCCAGGTCCACTGAGATGGCCCACGGTGGCCGCCGGCGGGGTTGTCCGGCGGGGACGACGCCCCTGCCGGAGACGCCAGGACCGCCGCCGCGCTCCCCTGGTGATCGAGCCAGTCCTCGATCATGTCGCAGGTCCACTCGGGGGCCTCGAGCATGGGGACGTGGCCGATGTCGGGAGCGACCTCGAACCGCCAGTCGGGATGAGCGGCGCTCATACGGCGGGCGGCGGACAGGGGGATGAGCACGTCGCGCTCCCCCTGCAGCAGGAGGACGGGTTGGTCGAGGCCGCCCAGCCGTCGGATGGTCGCCGCAGGCCTGGCCAACAGGTGGGAGAGCGACCGGGCCGACTGCAGATAGGAGGCATCGCCACGGGTACGGTCGATCTGGGCGGTCAGGGCCACGTGGGCGGCGACCACGTCGGCTGGGACGCGGGAGCGGTCGACGCAACAGATACCGAGCACCCGCTGCACGCTCTGTTCCGCCGTCGTCAGGCGGCGCCTGTGGGCAAGGAAGTGCTCGCCCACACCGGGCACCGCGCACAGGGCGAAGTTGACGGCGACCCGCGGATGGACCAGTCCCGGGCGGGCGGTGGGCAGGGCGGGGTCGACGAGCACCAGGCCGGCGACCGTCTCGGGCTCGGCCACTGCCTGCAACGCGGACACCAGGCCACCCATCGAGTTGCCGATCAGAATGGCCGGCGAGCCGGCCACCGCCTGGAGGAACCCGCCCAGCAGGCGGCGGTGCCCTTCGATGTCCGGGGTCCGTCCCTCGGCCGGGGTCAGCCCGTGCCCCACCAGGTCGAGGGCCAACAGGCGCGACCTCTGGGTCAGGCGGGGGGCGACCGCCAACCAGTTGACGTGGGAGCCACCCAGGCCGTGCACGGCGACCATGAGCGGACCGCCGGCCGGCCCTCCCATGTCCACGTAGTGCACCGGGCCGTCGATGTCGACGGTGAGGGACTGGATGCCGGTACCCGCGAGTGAGCTCACCCGGCCAATACTACCGGGGCCATCCGCCGGAACTGGCATCGCGGGCGGACGGGTGACCCGGCGTCAGTGCGGGAGGAAGTCGAGAAGACGGCGGGTGACCTCGTCGGGTGCCTCGAGGGGAAGCCAGTGCCCCGGCCCCTCCATCCGCTCGTAACGCCAGGGCCCGGCCACGTGCGCCGAGGACCCGCTCATCTGCTGCTCGGTCAGGGCGAAGTCCCCGGTGCTCCACACGCCCATGGTCGGCGCCCCCACCGGCGGCAGCTCCATCGGGGGGCCGATGAGGGCCTCGGGGGGCACGTTCGCCCGGTACCAATTGAGTGCCGAGGTGAGCGCGCCGTCCCGCTCGAGGTCGGCGATCACCGCATCGGCATCGGGATGGCTCGACCAGGTCCGGAAGTTGGCCCACGAGTCGTTGGACAGCCACTGCTCGGCCACTCCCTCGAACTGGAACAACAGCATGTACCACGACTTCCCGAGCTGTTCGAGCCCTGCGGAGCGAAAGGACAACGGGTGCCCGACGGACAGGGCCACCAGGTGGTCCACCCGGTCGGGGTTCGAGATGCCCAGGTACCAGGCGAGGGCCGCACCGAAGTCGTGACCCACCACATGGGCCCGCTCGACGCCGAGGTGGTCGAGGACGGCGAGGATGTCGCCACCCGCCATCCACAGGGCGTAGGCCGCGACGTCGGCCGGCCTCCCCGAGGGCCCGAACCCCCGGAGGTCGGGCACGATGACCTTGTACCCGGCCTCGGCCAGCACCGGCACCTGGTGGCGCCACAACCGTCCCGATTCCGGAAAGCCGTGGAGCAGGAGGACGGGGGGCCCATCGCCGGTGACCTCGAACTCGATCTCCACGCCACCACTGTCGATGTGCATCAGGGCACTCCTCCCCCGGACGGTCCCTCAGCGCTTGTCGCCGGAGGGGAAGTGCAGCTCGATCGGACCGGCGGCGGCGGAAGCGGACGCCGCCGGCCAGCGGGTGGTGACCGACTTCAGCCGGGTGTTGAAACGGATGCCCTCCATGCCGTGGACGTGGGCGTCGCCGAACAGCGACTGCTTCCACCCGCCGAACGAGTAGTAGGCCATGGGTACCGGGATGGCGACGTTGATCCCGACCATCCCGACCTGCACGTCGCGACGGAACCGCCGGGCGGCACTCCCGTCCCGGGTGAAGATCGCCGTACCGTTGCCGTAGGGATTGGCATTCACCAGGTCGATGGCCTCGTCGAGGGTATCGACCCGGAGCACCGACAGCACCGGGCCGAAGATCTCGTCCCGGTAGACCTGCATCGACGGCGACACCCGATCGACCAGGCAGGGCCCGAGGAAGAACCCGGCATCGCCGCCGGGGACCTTGACCTCCCGGCCGTCCACCACGACGTCGGCTCCTTCGGCTTCGGCCGAGTCGAGGTAGCCGGCGACCCGGTCGCGATGGACCTCGGTGATCAGCGGCCCCATGTCCGAGGCCGGGTCGGCGCCCGGTCCGGTGGTGAGCCCCAGGGCACGGTCGCGCAGGGCCTCCACCAGCGGGTCCCCGTCCCCCACCACGACCACGGCGGAGATGGCCATGCACCGCTCACCGGCCGAACCGTACCCGGCGGCGATCAGTGCGTCGGCGGTGGAGCCCAGATCGGCGTCGCCCATGACCACGGCGTGGTTCTTGGCCCCGCCCAGGGCCTGGGCCCGCTTGCCGGAGGCAGTGGCCCGCTCGAACACGTGGCGGGCGACCGGCGTGGAGCCCACGAACGACACTGCGGCCACGCCCGGATGGTCGAGGAGTGCGTTGACGGCCTCGGCGTCGCCGTTGAGCACGGTGAACACCCCGTCGGGCAACCCGGCCTCACCCCACAGGTCGGCGATCAGCAGCGAGGGCGACGGATCGCGCTCGGAGGGCTTCAGGATGAAGGTGTTGCCGGCGGCGACGGCCACCGGGTACATCCACATCGGCACCATCACCGGGAAGTTGAACGGGGTGATGCCGGCCACCACCCCCAGGGGCTGGCGGATCGACGACGCATCGACCCCCGTGGACACGTCCTCGGAGAACTCGCCCTTCAACAGGTGGGGGATGCCGCAGGCGAACTCCACCACCTCGATGCCCCGGGCCACCTCGCCGCGGGCATCCTCGAGCACCTTGCCGTGCTCGGCCGTGATCAGCCGGGCCAGGTCGTCGCGGTGCCGGTCGACCAGCTCACGGAAGGTGAAGAGGATCCGGGTCCGGGCGGTGAGCGACGTGTCGCGCCAACCGGCCCAAGCGTCGGCCGCTGCGGCCACGGCCAGGTCGACGTCGCGCCGGCAGGACAGCACCACCTCGCCGGTCTGCGCGCCGGTTGCGGGGTCGAAGACCGGTGTAGCCCTCGCCTGGGACCCTTCGACCGATGTTCCGATCTGCTTCACTCGGTGACTCTCCTCGAGGAGTCCGTCTCCTCATCGTGCGGGTGGATGCCGGCGGTCGGTGCGGCCCGGCCGGCGCTGGTCGTGCGGGCCGATCGCTGCGCCCGAGGACCGGTCCGGATGCTCCCCGCCGGCTGGCGACGGGCACGTGCCACAATCGTCCCATGCCGGCGACCAGTCCGCCCGACGGGGCCGTACAGATGGCAGCGACCGACCGGACCCGTCTCCGGCGGCTGCCCGAGCAGGGATCACACCGCACGGCCGACCTCCACGCCGTCCTCGACGCCGGATTCGTCTGCCATCTCGGGCTCGTCGTCGACGACTGGCCGATGGTGGTCCCCACCACTTACGGCCGGTCCGGCGACCTGCTCTTCCTCCACGGCTCGGTGGCCAGCCGCAGCCTGCGGGCGGCCAAGGTGTCCACGCCGGTGTGCGTGACGGTGACCCACATCGATGGGCTGGTGCTGGCCCGGTCGCTGTTCGAGCACTCCGTGAACTACCGGTGCGCCGTGGTCTACGGGGTTCCCGATTTCGTGGGTGACGCGGTGGAGAAGCTCGAGGGACTTCGGGTCATCAGCGACCAGGTCGCGCCCGGCCAGTGGGAGTACGCGCGGCCTCCCTCGGCCAGGGAGCTGGCTGCCACCACCGTGCTGCGACTGGCGCTCGATGAGGCCTCGGTCAAGATACGCAGCGGACCGCCCGACGACGGCGACGGGCCCGATACCGACCTCGACCTCTGGGCCGGCGAGATCCCCCTGCGCACCGTCCGGTTGGACCCGGTGGCCGACCCCACTCTGCGGGCCGGTATCCGGCCCCCTTCCCACCTGTCCGACGGGAACCCGGCTCCGGGATCGATCTCGCGGCACGACCTGTCCTAGTCCGGACCGATGCACGCGGCACGGCCCGATCAGTCGAGGACGGAGGCGAGCGGCCTGGAGGCCAACCGGTGGGCGGCCGCCACGGGCTCGTAGACCACGGTGCCATCGACGACATTGACCCCTTCGGCCAATGCCGCGTCGAGCCGGACCGCGTCGCGCCATCCGTGGTTGGCGATGTTGAGGACGTAGGGCAGGGTGGCGTTGACCAGGGCGTGGGTGGACGAATGGGGCACCGCGCCGGGCATGTTGGCCACGCAGTAGAACACGGATCCGCTGACCTCGAAGGTGGGGTCGGAGTGGGTGGTCGGCCGGGTCGATTCGAAGCACCCCCCCTGGTCCACCGAGATGTCCACCAGCACCGAGCCCGGGCGCATGCGTGCCACCAGCTCGTCGGACACTAGCTTGGGCGCCTTGGCCCCCACCACCAGGACGGCACCGATCACGATGTCGGCATCGACGCAGGTCTCCTCGATGGCATGGGTACTGGAGGCCACCGTCTCCAGTGCGCCGCGGAAGTGGTGGTCCACCTGGCGGAGGCGCTCGAGGTTGCGATCGAGGATGAAGACCTCGGAGTGCATGCCCACGGCCAGGGTGGCCGCGGCCATGCCGGCCACGCCGGCCCCGAGGATCACCACCTTGGCGCATCTCACACCAGGCACGCCGCAGACCAGCACCCCCCGTCCCCCACCGGGGCGCATCAGGTGGTGGGCGCCCATCAGCGGTGCCATGCGACCGGCCACCTCGCTCATCGGGGTGAGCAAGGGCAGCGAGTTGTCCGCCAGTCGCACCGTCTCGTAGGCGATGGCGGTGTTGCCCGCGGCGATCAGGGCCTCGGTGCAGGGCAACGACGCAGCCAGGTGGAGGTAGGTGAAGAGGACCTGGTCCTTGCGCAGCCCGAGGCGCGGGTACTCCTCGGCGATCGGCTCCTTGACGCCCAGGATCAGGTCTGACCCGGCCCAGATGTCGTCGGGGTCCTCGAGGATCTCCGCCCCGGTGGCCAAGAAGTCCGCATCGGGGATCGACGACCCCACACCTGCGCCCTGCTCGACGTGGACCGTGTGGCCGGCGGCGGTGAGCTCGCGCACACCGGCCGGGGTGATGGCCACCCGGTACTCGTCTGCCTTCACCTCTTTCGGGACTCCGACGATCATTCCAACCTCACTCGCCGATCTCCGTGTAGACGACCGGCTTCTGCTTGAAGAAGTCGCCCTTTGTGGTGAGACGGGCGAGGATCACCAGCGGGACGCCGAGCACCAGCGTGATGATGTCGGCATACCCGCCGCTCCACCCGGCCACGGCGATGACCTTCACGCCCACGGCCAGCAGCACGACGCCACCGACGAAGGGGAGGAGGATCCCGGTGAAGAAGAACCGGACTTCCTTGAAGGCCACCTTGCGGTAGGCCCAGGCACAGGTGACCCCGGTCACGCCGTAGTAGAAGGCGATCAGCACACCGATGTTCGAGATCAGGTCGCCGAACACCTTGCTGATCGAAGACACGTTGCTCACCATCACGATGCCGAACATGCAGATGAAGGCCAGGATGAGCGTTCCCACGGCCGGGGTCTTGAGCTTGCCCTGGATGGTGCCGAAGACCTTGGGGAACACACGGTCACGGGACATCGACAGCGTGATGCGGGCCGCCGGCAACAGGGTGGTCTGGGTGGTGGCCACCGTGGACGACAGCACGGCGATGATCATCACGTACCCGGCCCAGTGGCCGGCCGCCTGCTGGGCGAAGTACAAGAGGATGGTCGCCCCGTGGGCGTTCCATTCCTTGGCGGGCAGGAGCATCTGGGCGGCGATGATGTTGATGGCGAAGATCAACAGCAGCAGGAACATGGCGATGATGCCGGCATGGCCCGGGGTCTTGGTGGCGTTCTTCGACTCCTCGTTGAGGTTGGTGGCGGTGTCCCACCCCCAGAAGAAGAAGACGCCGAGCACGAGGCCGCCGGAGAAGGCGGCGAACCCGTGGACGGACATCGGACTGAGCCACGACCAATGGAAGCTGGTGGAGCCGGCCGGGTGGGAAACCGCCACCTTGACGATGCCCCAGATCGAGAAGCCGATGACCGCGACATACTCGATGGTCAGGAGCACCCACTGGAAGTCGACGGTCCAGCGGATCCCCCAGATGCAGATGAAGGTGATCAGGGCCAGCCACGCCCCGGCGACGACCGCCTGGGTGCCGATGTCGGAAGCCGTCGACGAGGAGACCCAGCCCCATTCGTTGAACAGCTGGAGGGTGTACGCCCCGGCGACGAGGGGTGCCGAGATGCAGAACAGGACGCTGGTCGCCACCTGCACCCAGCCGTTGAACCAGCCCACCGTCGGATGGACCAGCTTGGACAGCCACGCGTACGAGGCCCCGCAGTCGGGGTCGCGGCGGTTGAGGTGGAAGTAGGAGATGGCGATGAACAGCACCGGCACGAAGCTGAGCCAGATGATGGCCGGCCCGGCGTAGGCGACACCGACGACACTGAACAGCAGGAACATGGTGGCGGCCAACGTGTAAGCCGGGGCCACCGACGACACGGCCACGACCGTCGCGTCGAAGAGGTTGAGGGTGTCGGCCCGCAAGGAGGGGCCGGCTTCGGCGCCAGGCACCGGCGCCCCGAACGGACCTGGTACCTCCGGCGGCGAACCTGTGCTGTCGACGACGTCCGTGCTCATGTGCTCTCCCCTTGCAGTTGGAACGGTCGGTGAAGATGCCCTCGTGTGGCCCTGCTCAACTGGTGCTGGTCAACTGGTGCTGCTCAACCTGCGATGTAGCTCATCACGTGCTTGATGCGGGTGTAGTCCTCGAATCCGTACGAGGACAGGTCCTTGCCGTAGCCGGAATGCTTGAACCCCCCGTGGGGCATCTCGGCCACGATCGGGATGTGGGTGTTGATCCACACGCAGCCGAAGTCGAGCGCCTTGGCCATGCGCATGGCGCGACCGTGATGCTGAGTCCACACGCTCGATGCCAGCCCGTAGCGGACGCCGTTGGCCCAGGCGATGGCCTGGTCCTCGTCGGAAAAGCGCTGCACGGTGATGGCCGGCCCGAACAACTCCTCCTGCACCACCTCGTCGCTCTGGTCGACGCCGGCGATCACCGAAGGGGCGAAGCAGAAGCCCCGGTCACCGACCCGGGCACCACCGGTCACCACCTCGGCGTGCGTGGGCAGCCGGTCGAAGAAGCCGGTGAGGCGCTCCAGTTGGTTCGCACTGTTCAGCGGCCCGAAGTCGGCGTCCTCCACGTCGAGGCCGCCGACGGTCTGGGACCGGGCCTGCTCCGTCAGGGCCGACACAAACTCGTCGTAGACCCTGGGCCCGGCCAGCACCCGGGTCGCCGCCGTGCAGTCCTGACCGGCGTTGAAGTACCCGGCGACGGCGATGCCCTCGGCAGCTGCGGCGATGTCGGCGTCGTCGAAGACGACCACCGGGGACTTGCCCCCGAGCTCCAGATGGACCCGCTTCAGGTCGGCGGCCGCCGTGGTGGCCACCTCCATGCCGGCACGGACGCTCCCGGTCACCGACACCATGGCCGGCACCGGGTGCTCCACCAGCAGCCGGCCGGTGTCGCGGTCGCCGCACACCACGTTGAAGACACCCGCCGGGAGGAACTCGGCCATGATCTCGGCCATCAGTACGGAGGACGCCGGCGTGGTGTCAGCCGGCTTCAGCACCATGCTGTTGCCGGCGGCCAGCGCCGGGGCCCACTTCCATACGGCCATCATCATCGGGTAGTTCCACGGTGTGACCGCTGCGCAAACGCCGATCGGCTCCCTCCGGATGAACGAGGTGTGGTCCTTCATGTACTCGCCGGCCGACTTGCCCTCGAGGTGGCGTGCCGCCCCTGCGAAGAAGCGGATCTGGTCGACCATCTGGGGGACTTCCTCGGACATGGTGAGGGCGACCGGCTTGCCGGTGTTGGCACTCTCGACGGTCACCAGGTCCTCGGCCCGAGCCTCGAGGGCGTCGGCGATACGGAAGAGGGCCAGGCTGCGCTCCGACGGTGTGGCGTCGCGCCACCCGGGGAATGCGTCGGCTGCCGCAGCGACGGCAGCATCGACGTCCTTGGCCCCGGACACCGGTGCCTCGAGGTACTCCTCGCCGGTACTCGGGTCGACCAGCATGGCGGTGTAACCGTCGATGCTCGAGACGTGGGAACCGCCGACGAAGTTCGACAGTGGCCGACTCGAGGTGGCCTCGCCCGACTGCTGATTGCTCACTGCCCCTCCCCAGGGTTTCCGATCACTTGCTCAGAGCGCCCGCCCGACATGCAGCACAAACACGTACTCGTCCTGTATTGATAGGTCATAGTGACCGAAGAATTCCCATGAGACAAGGTTTTTCTGAATTTTGTTTCCGTTGAGCCACGGATTCGATCGGTCTTCTCCCAAATTTCCGCGCTAACTGCTATAACGGAAAGACTATGAACAGTTTGAGAACGGGCGCGTCGACGACGTGCTCCTGCTCGCGGGTGCACCCGCGGGGGCTCCGGGGATGAGTTCGCCGAACTCGAGACCACCGCCAAACGGGCTGCTCGACGACGTCAACAAGGCAATCGTCGAGGAGCTTCAACAGGACGGCCGCCGTACCTACGGATCCATCGCCGTTGCCGTGGGCCTGTCGGAGGCCGCCGTCCGCCAGCGGGTCCAGAAGATGCGCGACGCGGGGGTCATGCAGATCGTGGCGGTCACCGATCCCCTGCAGGTCGGCTTCAGCAGCCAGGCCATGGTCGGCATCCGGACCGACGGTGATGCGCGGGCCGTGGCCGATCGGCTGGCCGCCGTCGACGACATCGACTACGTGGTGATGTGCGCCGGGTCGTTCGACATCCTCGTGGAGCTGGTGTGTGAGGACGAGGAGAGCATCCTCGAACTGCTCAACGGGGTCATCCGTCAGATCCCCGGGGTGCGGGACACCGAGACGTTCATGTATCTGAAGTTGACCAAGCAGACCTATACATGGGGGACCCGATGAGCGACTTTTCCAACGAGGCACTGCAAGAAAGTGCACGCCGACACCTGTGGATGCACTTCACCCAGATGAAGGGTGGCGGCGACCACGAGATCCCGATGATCGTCCGGGGCGAGGGCGAGTGGGTCTACGACCAGAACGGCAAGCGCTACCTCGACGGCCTGTCCGGGCTGTTCACCAGCCAGATCGGCCACGGTCGGACCGAGCTGGCCGAGGCGGCCGCCCGTCAGGCCGCCAAGCTCGCCTACTTTCCGGTGTGGAGCTACGCCCATCCGATGGCGGTCGAGCTCGCCGACCGCCTGGCCGGCATCACCCCGGCGGACTGCAACCGTATCTTCTTCACCAGTGGCGGGTCCGAAGCGGTGGAGTCGGCATGGAAGCTTGCCCGGCAGTACTTCCGGGTCACCGGTCAGCCCGATCGGCTCAAGGTGATCAGCCGCAACATCGCCTATCACGGGGCCACCATGGGTGCGCTCTCGATCACCGGGCTGGCCGCCATCAAGACCCCCTTCGAACCGTTGGTGCCGGGGGCCCTCAAGGTCCCCAACACCAACTTCTACCGGGCCCCCTACTTCGCGGACGACATCGACGCGTTCGGACAGTGGGCCGCCGACGCCATCGAACAGGCCATCCTGATCGAGGGGCCCGAGACCGTGGCCGCGGTCTTCCTCGAGCCCGTACAGAACGCCGGGGGCTGCTTCCCCCCTCCCCCGGGGTACTTCCGACGGGTGCGCGAGATCTGCGACAAGTTCGGCGCCCTGCTGGTGTCCGACGAGGTGATCTGCGCCTTCGGCCGCCTGGGCCACTGGTTCGGCGCCGAGCGCTACGACTACCGGCCGGACATGGTCACCATGGCCAAGGGGTTGACCAGCGGCTACTCCCCCCTCGGTGCCCTGGCCGTCAGCGACCGCCTGGTGGAGCCCTTCCTCAACGGCGCCAGCTTCCTCCACGGCATCACCTTTGCCGGTCATCCGGTGAGCGCCGCAGTGGCCCTGGCCAACATCGACGTGTTCGAGAAGGAGGACATCCTCGGCAACGTGCAGAGGAACGAGCCCCTGTTTCGGGCGTCGCTCGAGACCCTCAGGGACCTACCCATCGTCGGGGACGTCAGGGGCGCGGGGTACTTCTACGGGATCGAACTGGTCAAGGACAAGGAGACCAAGGAGACCTTCGACGACGACG
Organism: Acidimicrobiaceae bacterium; assembly: GCA_003138855.1. Lineage (GTDB taxonomy): Bacteria > Actinomycetota > Acidimicrobiia > Acidimicrobiales > RAAP-2 > Bog-756. The sequence goes on from PLHF01000036.1 coordinate 25,176, forward strand.
AAGCCGACCGGCTGCTCCGCGGCTTCCTCTCCGGGGCGCTCTACGAAGCCGGCCTGATCTGCCGGGCCGACGACCGGGGGGACCCGGTGGTGCAGTTGGCCCCGCCGTTGACCTGCGGTGAGGAGCACTTCGAGTTCATGACCTCGACGCTGCGCACCGTGCTCACCGAAGCGTGGAAGCAGATCTGACGCCGCCGTCAGGCGAGGGCTACCGGCGACTCTCCCTGTGGTGGGACGGGCTGCCCGGCCGGATCGGCATACGGGCCCCGCTCCCCGGCGACATCGATGCCGACGTGGTCGTGGTCGGCGGAGGGCTCACCGGGTTGTGGACCGCGTACTACCTGGCCGGGGCCGACCCCACCCTCCGCATCGCCGTCCTCGAACGGGACGTGGTCGGGTTCGGTGCCTCGGGACGCAACGGTGGCTGGTGTTCGGCGCTGTTCGCCGTCTCCGAGGGGCGGTTGGACCGGGTGGTCGGGGGAGGCGCCGGCGCAGCCATGCGCCACGCCATGGAGGCCACGGTCAGGGAGGTCGGCCGGGTCGTCGGGTCCGAGGACCTCCACTGCGGCTTCGCCCCCGGTGGCACCGTCGTGCTGGCCCGTACCGCGGCGCAGCTGGAGCGGACCCGCGACGAGATCGCTGCGGCCCGGGCGCTCGGCATCACCGAGGAGGACCTGGCGATGCTGTCGGCGACCGACGCAGCCGCCATGGTCGGTGCCACCGATGTGCTCGGTGGCACCTATACCCCGCACTGCGCTGCCGTCGACCCGGCCCGCCTGGTGAGGGGCCTCGCCGACGCCGTGGAGCGGCGGGGTGTGACCATCTACGAGCAGACCGAGGTGAGGGCCATCGGGTCCGGGGCGGTGGAGACCGTCCGCGGCACGGTGACCGCCCCCATCGTGGTCAGGGCAACCGAGGGGTACACCAGGACGCTGCGGGGTGAGGAGCGAACGCTCATCCCCGTCTACTCGCTCATGATCGCCACCGAGCCACTGCCCGACGGGTTCTGGGCCGAGGCCGGCCTGGCCAGGCGCGAGACCTTCGCCGACCGTCGCCACCTGGTCATCTACGGGCAGCGCACCGAGGACGGTCGGATGGCGTTTGGCGGGCGCGGCGCCCCCTACCACCTCGGTTCGGCCATCCGGCCCGAGTTCGACCGCGACCCGAGGGTCCACGAGGCCCTGCGGCGGACCCTGGTCGAGCTCTTCCCGGCACTGGCCGACGCCCGGATCACCCACGGCTGGGGCGGTCCGCTGGGGATCGCCCGCGACTGGTTCTCCTCGGTCGGGATCGATCGGGCGACCGGCGTGGCATGGGCAGGGGGATACGTGGGCGACGGGGTCTCCACCACCAACCTGGCCGGGCGGACGCTGTCCGATCTGATCCTCCGGCAGGATACGGAGCTGACCGGCCTGCCCTGGGTCGGCCACCGTTCGAAGCGCTGGGAGCCCGAGCCCCTGCGCTACCTCGGGATCAACGCCGGTCTCCGACTGGCCGGCATCGCCGACCGCGCCGAGAACAGGGCCGGACGTGCCACCTGGCATGCCCGTGCACTCGAACGGCTCGTCGGCGGCTGAGGGGGGCCGGCGTCAGGCTCTGAACGTCGTGCCCTCCGCCGTCACGCCTTGTCCGGCAACTCGATCTCGGGGCGGAACGTCCCCTGGGCCGCCAAGGAGCCGGTTCGGCCCCCACCGGGCCCACGCAGCACGAACGCGACCCCGACCGCCAACAGCGCACCGGCAAGTGGTCCCGCGAGGTAGACCCAGAAGCTGGTGAAGTCCAAAGAGACCAGATCGGGTCCCAGGGTCCGGGCCGGGTTCATCGATGCACCGGAGATCGGGCTGGCCCAGAGCCCGGCCAACGCGATGTAGCTCCCGACGCCGATCGCCCCGAACAGCCCGACCTGTTGCGCCCCCGAGGCCGTCCCCAAGATGACGCTCACCAACCCCAGGGTCAGCACCGCCTCCATCAACAAGGCGTCGACGGACGAACTGCTGGGCGCCGGGTAGTTCGACCCGTACTGGGCGGAGACATGGACCACGGACTGGAGGAACAGGGCGGCCAGGACGGCCCCGGCCATCTGGGCGACCACGTATCCCGGGACCCGCCGCCAGGGGAAGTCGGCGCGGAGCGCGAACGCAACACTGACTCCGGGGTTGAGATGGGCCCCGGACACTTTCCCCATGAAGAGGATGATGGCCAGGACCATCATCCCCGGGGCTGTCACCGCCGCCGCCCGACCGACAGACCCCGGGATGGCCTTGGCGATCATCGGGCCACCGGCTGCGACCAGTACGAGGAAGAAGGTGCCCAGCAGCTCCGCACAGAGGCGTCGCCACTCCTGGGACGGATCGTCGAAGTCCCGGACCATCTGGACCACGCGCTCCTCGGAGGTCAGGAACAGGGAGTGACTGCCATCGCCGTGAGCAGGTCCCTCGGGGTCGTAGTATTCGGCACGCGGACCGGGGTTCTGGCTCATGGGTGCTCCACCGGGCCTGATGCTACCAATCGGTCCCGGCCCCCCGATGACCGTGTCGCCCGGGTCCGGGCCACAGCTCGGCGCCGGCGCGCTTCATGCCGTCGGCTCGGGTCCCTCCACCTCGACGGGGCCAGCGACCTCGCCGAGCTGCAGGCGCGCTCCGGTCTCCGCCGTGGTGCGCAGGCCAGGGACGGGCGAGCACGCGATCCACAAGAACGCGGTGGCGCCTCCGGCGCACCCGACCCACAACGCGGCGTGCAGCCCCAGAGTCGTGCCGAGGATGCCGCCCAGTACGCCTCCCACGGGAAGCGTCCCCCACACCAGAAACCGGATGCTGGCGTTCATCCGACCCAACAGCTGCAGCGGGCAGAGCGTCTGGCGCAGGCTGACCTGGCTGACGTTGTAGGCGACAGTTCCCGCGCCGGCAACGAACAACCCGGCGACGATGAAGGGCAGTGGGTGTACCTGCGGCGCCAGGGGCAAGAGGAGATCGCCACAGTTGCCGATTGCCGCCGACCAGAGGATGGCCGGGCCGATACCGATCAGCACGCCGAGGCGGCCGGCCACCAACGACGCCCCCACCGCGCCAACGCTGCCGATGGCGAATGCGGTCCCGATGACGGCGGGGCCGAGATGCAGCGATCGGTACAGGTACAGGACGATGATCGCGGCGGTCATGCCGCCGAAGAGATTCGCCGTTGCCGTGCAGGCGGTGATCGAACGGAGGTGGCGTTCACGGAAGACGAAGCGGAGTCCCTCGCCGATCTCCGACAACAGGAGGCGAGGTCGTGAGGCGCCCCCGACCTCCGGTGCGGGCGGTCGACGGTCCTCGACCCGGATTCCGAGGAGTGCGAACGCCGATACTGCGAAGCTGACGGCATCCACCAGCACGGCGAGTGCCGCGCCGACCACCTGGACCAGCGCCCCTGCCGCAGCCGGGCCTGCCACCTGTGCCAGCGATTCGGTGGTGGCCAGCTTGCCGTTGCCGTCGACCAGCTGCGGTGCCGTGATCAGGTCCGGCAGGTAGGACTGATATGCCACGTCGAAGAAGACGGTGAGCACGCCGCTCACCAGGGCAACCACGAACAGCTGGGCCATGGTGAGCGCACCGGCCGCCCAGGCGACCGGGATGCTGGCGAGCACGAGTGCCCGGCCCGCGTCGCCGGCGATCATCACCCGTCGCTTCGCCAGGTGATCGACGACCACACCGGCGGGCAACCCCACCAGCAGGAACGGCACCGTCTCCGACGCCGACAGGAGGCCGACCTGGAGGGTGGTGGCGTGCAGCGTCGCGATGGCCAGCAGCGGAAGGGCCAGAAGGCTGACCTGGCTCCCCAGGCGGCTGACCGACTGGCCACCCCACAGCATCAGGAAGTCCCGATGCCGCCACAGCGAATCGCGAGGAGACCCATTCACCGAAGCAGCTTCCCAGATCGGGCCGATTACCTCCCCGGCGGTTCGAGGTCGAGGTCACCAGTGACCCGTCCAGCCTGGTCACCTTCCTCGGCTGGCATCCCGACCCGATGGCCGAGGGCCTGGTCCGCACCCGGGCATCGTGGCCCCGGCGACACACTGCGTCAGCGCCGTTCCCTCCGTGGTGACGGCCGAACCGGGGATCAGGAGCTACCTCGATCTGCCCCCGTATGCAGGGCGGGCGGCTGCGCACTTGCGAGCTCTGCGGTGACGAGAGCCGCACGAGGGCCTCCGGCACGGGACGTCGAGAGGACGGACCCGGAAGGCGTCGGGGGGCGCTGTCCTCCTCACCATCGGCCCCGCCGGGCCCACCCATAAGTGCCCGATCAATGGGCCCAATAGGGCACTTTGGCCCTGTCCTGCGACCGCTCGGGTGGCCCATCGTGGGGATATGGAACGTGTCGGTGACGCCCGGGGCGTGGAAGGGAATGCCGTCGCCGGGGTTCCCCGGGACGCCAGTTGGCTGACGTGGAGGCGCACCACGGTCGGGGGTCGGTCCGCACTCTACGGGGAAGCGGGCGAAGGGCCGCCGGTCCTCTTCCTGCACGGCTGGGGACTCGATCACAAGGTGTACAAGCGTGCGCTCTCGCGGCTGGCGGCAGCCGGGGTCCACGTACTGGCTCCCGCGATGCCTGGCTTCGGTGGGACTCCGTCGCTACCACGCGAGTCCACCAGCCTCACCGGGTATGCGGACTGGTCCGGGGAGTTCCTGCGGACCGTCGGCATCGACCAGCCCGCGCTGGTCATGGGGCATTCGTTCGGCGGCGGGGTTGCCATCAAGTTGGCTCACGATCAACCAGAGCGCGTACGCGCTCTGGTCCTGATCAACTCCATCGGTGGTTCCGCCTGGTCTCGGCGGGGCTCGACGCTTCGTTCGATGTCCGAGCGGCCCCTGTGGGACTGGGGCATCCACTTCCCGGCCGATCTGCTGCCCGTTCGCCAGGCTCGCCGGGTGTTGCCGGTCATCATCGCCGAGGCCGTCCCGAACCTTCTGCGCGATCCCAGGGCGTTCTGGGAGGCCGCAGGGCTGGCACGCAAGGCGGACCTGACTGCGGAACTCGAGGAGCTACGCAATCGCGGCCTGCCGGTAGTGGTCCTGTGGGGCCAGAGCGACCAGTTGATCACCCGCGACTCCTTCGAGGATCTGTGCACGACCTTGGGCAAGCCGGAGGTGGTCACCGTGGCGGGCACCCACAGCTGGTTGATCTCCGACCCCGATGCGTTCGGAGAGGTCATGACCAACGTCATCGACGTGGTGGGAATGGCGGGCGGTGGCGCCAAGGGCGCCGTGAGGTCCAAGGGCGCCAAGGGCGCCGTGAGGTCCAAGGGCGCCAAGGGCGCCAAGGCAGCCGTGAGGTCAAATGCAGCCAAGGGCGCCAAGGCAGCCAAGGCAGCCAAGGCAGCCGTGAGGTCCAAGGGCGCCAAGGCAGTCAAGCGGACCGAGGAAGCCATGCGGACCAATGCCGGTTGAGCCGGTCTTCGTGCAGTCCGGGTTGGCAGTGCCTGGATCGTGTCCTCGCCGCAGAGGTGACTTCCAAGCAATCTGTCATCCAATGTACATATACTCGCAACTAAGACGCGGTTCGATCCGTCGGGGTTGCCTCCGGCATCCGACGTCGGAAGGGGGAGTTGCGTTGAGGGCGTTCAGGGGGAGATCCAATCTCTCGCCGGGCGGGTGATGGCCAAGGTGGCCATCACCAATGAAAGCGGCAGTTCACAGCTGACCAGATTGGGGAGACAGTATGCGAGTCAACGCAAGACGTGCACTAGTGCCAATGCTGCTGGCGGGCGGGCTGCTCGCAGCCGCCTGTGGCAGCAGCACTTCGTCGTCCACGACCACGACCTCGGGAAGTTCCTCCGCCTCCGGCACGGTGTCGGTGACCACCTTCAACAAGAACTTCACGACGATGGCCAACTTGAAGAGTGTGACGGCTGCCGGCAAGGGCAAGATCGCGGTCATCCTTCCGGACACCGTCTCTTCTGCCCGATACACGGAGTTCGATGCTCCCTACCTGGCGCAGGCATTCGCCGCCGCCGGGCTGAGCACGTCCGACACCATCATCCAGAATGCCCAGGGTAGCGACTCGACCCAGCTCACCGACGCCCAGTCCGACATCACCTCCGGTGCCAGCGTGCTGGTGGTGGACCCGCTCGACTCGGGTGTCGGCACATCGATCGAGACCTACGCCAAGGCACACGGCGTCCCGGTGGTCGACTACGACCGGCTCGTGCTCGGCGGGAGCCGCCAGTACTACGTGAGCTTCGACAACGTCAAGGTCGGAACGCTCATCGGCCAGGGCATGGTCACGTGCGTGGCCGCCTGGAAGGTGGCCAAGCCGACGCTGGCGGTGATGGTCGGATCCCCCACGGACAACAACGCGACACTCTTCGCCCAGGGGTACAACGCCATACTCAAGCCGCTGTTCTCCTCGGGCTCCTACACGTTGGCCGCATCGCCGGCGGGCACGTGGGATCCCCCGACTGCGCTGACCGAGTTCCAGCAGGCCTATACGGCGCATCCGAGCATCAACGCCGTGCTGGTTCCCAATGACGAAAACGCCGCACCGATCATCTCGTACCTCAAGACGCTGAACATCACGGCCAAGAAGTTCCCGGTGACCGGACAGGACGCCACCCTGGTGGGGCTGCAGAACATCATCTCCGGCTACCAGTGCGGTACGGCGTATAAGCCGATCTACCTCGAGGCACAGGCAGCCGCAGCGCTCGCCCTCTACATGCGGGCCGGAAAGGTTCCGCCTGCGGGCCTGGTGAACGGAACGGTCAAGGACACCGTGGCCAACGTGTCGGTGCCCTCGTCGCTGCTCCATCCCGAGTGGGTGACCCCCGTCAACATGGAGTCCACGGTCATCGCGGACAACTTCGTGCCGGCGTCGCAGCTGTGCGCCGGGGCGTACGCAGCCGACTGCACCACCTACGGCATCCACTGATCCCCGTGGCACCTCCCCGTTCGGCCGGCCCTCCGCAGAGATGAGCATCACCGCGGAGGCAGGCCGAACGGGGGTGCCCGAGGAGTATGACCATCCGCTGTTGAGCGTGCGCGGCCTCACCAAGAGTTTTGGGGCCGTGCATGCTCTCAGCGATGTCGACCTCGACATCCCGAACGGACAGATCACCGCCCTGGTCGGCGACAACGGGGCCGGCAAGTCCACGCTGATCAAGGCCGTCGCCGGCATTTGGTTGCCGACCGCCGGGCAGATCTACTGGGACGGCAATCCGGTGTCGATCCGCACGCCGAAGGAAGCCGACAACCTCGGGATCGCCACCGTCTACCAAGACCTCGCCCTGTGCGACAACCTCGACATCGTGCAGAACATGTTCCTCGGCCACGAGGACCTCTCGCGCCGTCTGCTCGACGAGACGCGCATGGAACTGGTGGCGAAACAGACATTGATCGACCTCTCCGTCACCACGATCAGCTCGGTCCGCCAACCGGTCGGATCCCTGTCGGGCGGCCAGCGCCAGTCGGTGGCGGTGGCCAAGGCGGTGATGCGTGACGCCAGGCTGGTCATCATGGACGAGCCCACCGCCGCCCTCGGCGTCTCCCAGACCGCCCAGGTCCTCGACCTCATCAAGACCCTGGGCGCGCGAGGGATCGCGGTCATCATGATCTCGCACAACCTCAACGACGTCTTCACCGTTGCCGACCGAATGGCGGTCCTCTATCTGGGCCGGCTGGTCAGCAGCGGGCCGATCGCCGAGTACGACACGCAGCGGGCGGTCGAAATCATCACCACCGGGAGCGCTTCGGGCGCCCAACCGCCGGCATCGAGCAATGGCACCAGCACCGACCCGAAGGGCTGAACCGATGGCACCACCAGACAGGTCGACCACGTCCGAGCAACCATCGCCGCCGACGGACATCCCGGGCGCCGCCGCGGCGGAGACGAACAGCGACACGCCGGTGGCGCTCGGCGCGTTGGCTCCCGAGCTGAGCGGCTCCCTCGGCGAGTACGTCAGGGCGTGGGCCATGCGCATCCGGAGTGGCGAGAGTGGTGTGCTGCCGGTCATCGGCGGCCTCATCCTGCTGGTCATCATCTTCCAGGCCAAGGACTCCGTCTTCCTGTCGGCCGGCAACCTGGTCAACCTGCTGGTCCAGGGCTCGGTGTTCATCCTGTTGGGGATGGCGGAGATCTGGGTGCTGGTCCTCGGGGAGATCGACCTGTCGGTCGGCTACGTAGCCGGCATCGGCGGCACGGTCACTGCAATCCTGTCCACGACCCACAACCTCCCGTGGTGGCTGGCCGTCATTGCCGCAGTGGCCGCCACCGGCGCAATCGGAGCGGTGTGGGGGACCCTGGTCATCCGACTGCGGCTCCCGTCGTTCGTGGTGACCCTGGCCGGGCTCCTCGGGATGGAGGGACTCCTGTTGTACCTGGTCAATGCCAACGGGACGGGCGGGACCATCCGGATCACCAACAACGTGCTCTTCGACGTGGCCAACGGCAACCTGAGCACGACGGCCGGCTGGATCCTGATGGTGCTCGCCGTCGTAGGGTTCGGCGGCGTGACCATCCTGCGGGACCGGCACCGCCGGAAGAGCGGGCTGGAGGCGCCGCCCCTGGCCGTCACCATGCTGAAGGTGTCGGTCATGGCCGCTGCCGGCATCGCCCTGGTGCTGGTCTGCAACACCGACCGGGGCGTGCTGGTCCCCCTCAAGGGCGTCCCCTACGTCGTGCTCGTCGTCCTCGGGTTCCTGGCGGTGTGGACCTTCATCCTCGGCCGGACCCGCTTCGGGCGGTACCTGTACGCCATCGGCAACAACGCCGAGGCCGCCCGCCGGGCCGGCATCAGCCTGGGGTGGAACCGTCTCTGGGCGTTCACCCTCACCGGCGTCACCGCGGGTGCGGCGGGGATCGTCTATGCCTCACGGCTCGGCTCCATCTCCAACAACATCGACGGAGGGACGCTCGTCCTCTACGCGGTGGCCTCAGCGGTCATCGGCGGCGCCAGCCTCTTCGGTGGACGGGGCAAGATGGTCTACGCCCTACTCGGGGGACTGGTCATCGCCACCATCTACAACGGCATGGGGCTCCTCGGGCTGGCCGCCTCCTACCAGTACATGGTCACCGCCCTCGTACTGCTGGCCGCGGTGACCATCGACTCCCTGGCCCGGCGAGGACGCGAAACGACAGCCTGACGAGTGCAGGAAGGGCGCCACTGCTCGCCCCCGCACCGACCGGACCGACGAAGGCGGGTCCCCCGGGGGATCAGGCGTTCAGATGCCTGTACTTGTCCAGCAGCCGAACGGGGTGCTGCAGCGCATCACGCCGGAACGGGTCGCCCAATTCCTCGGTGCACATGACCTCGAGGACCGTCGGTCGGCCGGAGGTCACCGCGGTGCGCAGCGCATCACCGATTTCGCCGGGGCTGGAGACGGTGATGCCCTCACCCCCCATGGCTCTCGCAATCGCAGCGAAGGACGGGTTGTGGAGGTCCGAGCCCACGAACCTGCTGTCGTAGTAGTCGATCTGATTCCGTTTTTCGGCTCCCCACTGGCTGTTGTTGAAGACGACGGCGACCACGCCGATGTTCTCCCGCACGCACGTCATCATCTCGGTGAGGCTCATCCCCCAGGCCCCGTCGCCGACATAGGCGATGGCCGGACGCTCGGGTGCCGCGACCTTCGCCCCCATCGCCGTCGGGAACGAGTATCCGCAGTTCCCCCACATCATGGGGGCGAGCATGGAGTTCGGACGGTCGAAGCGGAGGTAGCTGTTGGCCACGGAGCAGATGTTGCCGATGTCGGTGGCCACCATGGCATCGGCGGGCATCGCCTGTTCGAGCTCGCGCAGCGCCCGCCGGGGCGCGACCGGTGTTCCCCCCGCCGATGACCACGAATCGAGTTCGGCCTCCCAGGCCGCCCGGAGCCTGCCCACATCGGAGAGTCGCGCTGCTGCCGTGGCCGACGACTGGACGTTGGTGGCACGCAGGCGCTCCAAGAGATCGACGGCTGCGGCGCGGGCGTCTCCGTTGACGGCCACCGCTACATCGCGGGTCAGGCCCAGCGTGCGGTGGTCGGAATCGACCTGGATCAGCTTGGCGTGTGCGGGCCAGTACTCCAGCCCGTGCTGGGGCAGCGTTCCGAAGGGCCCCAGCCGTGTCCCCAGGCACAACACCACGTCGGCGTCGGCGACCACGTTCATCGCCAGTTTCCAACCCTGATAGCCGATAGGCCCGCAGTACAGCGGGTGACTCGCGGGGAACGCGTCGTTGTGGAGGTACGCGGTGATCACCGGTGCCTGGAGGTGCTCGGCCAGTGCCACGAGCTCACTGGTTCCCGTGGACATCAACACCCCCCCGCCGGCCATGATCACCGGGTTGCGGGCCTCTGCCAGGAGCTGTGCCGCCTTGGCCAGCTCGTCGGGGGCGCCTGCCCCGAGGGCGGCGTACTGTGGTTCGCGGATGGTGTAGTCCGCTTCCCCGTAGAACAGGTCTCGGGGGATGTTCACCTGCACCGGGCCCCGTTCGACCATGGCCAGGGTCAGGGCGCGGTGGGTGAGTTCGGCGATGCGCTCGATGCGGTTGACCTGCACCTGGTACTTGGTGATCTTCTCGAAGATCGGGAGTTGCTCGGTCTCCTGGAAGCCGCCCTGGCCCTGGCCCATGGTGCCGGCCTCGGGAGTGATCGCCACGACCGGGGAGTGGGCCCAGAAGGCAGCGGCGATGGCGGTCACGAAGTTGGTGACCCCCGGGCCGTTCTGAGCGATGCACATGCCGTGCCGCCCGGTGACACGGCTGAATCCGTCGGCCATGTGGGCGGCATTCTGCTCGTGGGCGACCGACAGGAAGCGGATGCCTGCCGCAGGAAACAGGTCGAGCGCGTCCATGTAGGCGGAGCCGACGATGCCGAAGCTGTTGTCGATTCCGTGGGCCACCAGGGTCTCGACGAACGCCTCACTGGATGTCATTCGGGTCATGACCGTTCCTTTGCGTCCGAGCGTCGGGTTCCAGGTGGAGAGTGCCGGTCAACCGGTACGGTCGGGCTGATCCGGCTGGCGGTCCGGACAGGATCGACGTCCCTCACACCGCCACCATCCCAGGTGCGGGCTCCCAGGTTCAACTCCAGCCGGCCCGTCCGAATGTGACAGTTGCCTTCAAGAGAAGGTATCCTTCTAAAGCAGGAAACAATCATGCGCGACCTCTCCAAGCACAAGTGGTGGGCCCTCGGGGCACTCACGCTCGCCGTCCTCGCCGTCGGGCTGGACGGCACCATCCTCAGCGTGGCCCTGCCGACGTTGGCCAACGCCCTGCACGCGTCGGAAACCGACCTCCAATGGTTCTCCTCGGGCTATCTGCTGGTGCTCGGGGCGGCGATGCTCCCCGCAGGGCTCCTCGGCGACCGCTACGGGCGGAAGAAGGTCCTCCTTATCGGGCTGGCGCTTTTCGGGGTCGGGTCGGCCGCTTGCGCCTACTCCACGTCGACCGGTGAGTTCCTCGCCGCCCGGGTCCTCCTCGGGTTGGCCGGGGCGGCCGTGATCGTGATGGCGCTCTCGGCACTCACCGTGCTCTTCACCGAAGAGGAGCGCCCCAAGGCAGTCGGGATCTGGGCCGCCGCCAACTTCGTGGCCCTGCCGATCGGGCCGATCCTGGGCGGCTGGCTGCTCACCCACTACTGGTGGGGCTGGGTCTTCCTGCTGAACGTGCCGGTAGCCGCCGTCGGGCTGGTGGCGGCTGCGATCCTGATCCCCGAGTCACGATCTCCCCAACGCCCCGGTGTGGACCTCGTCGGCATCGCAAGCTCGGTCATGGGCCTCGTGGCGCTGACATACGGGCTGATCGAGGCCGGCCAGAACGGCTGGACAGACACCGCCGCGCTCACACTGATGGTGGTCGGCGTCGGCATCCTGGTCGGCTTCTTCTTCTGGGAGCGCCACCTCAACGCACGACCCGGTGGTCAGGCGCTCATCGACTTCACCCTGTTCTCGTCGCGTTCGTACACCTGGGGCGTGGTCCTCGCCGCGGTCGCCGTCGTGGCCATGATCGGCGTGATCTTCACCATGCCCCAGTACTTCCAGGGGGTGGTGGGCACCAACGCCATGGGGTCGGGCTTGCGCCTGCTGCCCCTGATCGGAGGGCTCATCATCGGCGCCGTGCCCGCCGACCGGGTGGCCCGGGTCGTCGGGGCCAAGATCACCGTCGCCGTCGGATTCGCCATCCTGGCGGCGGGCCTGCTTCTCGGGGCCACGACGAACATTGATTCGGGGACCGGATTCGTAGCCGGGTGGATGAGCATCGTCGGACTCGGCATGGGACTGGCCATGGCCACCGCATCGTCCGCGGTGATGACCGAAGTGCCCGAGGAGCGCAGCGGCGTGGGATCGGCTGTCATGCAGGCAGCCAACAAGACGGCGGCGCCGTTCGGCTCGGCCGTCCTCGGCAGCGTGCTCCTCGGTGCCTACCGGAGCCGCCTCGACCTGACGCATGTCCCCGCTCCCGCCGCCGCTGCCGTCCGAGCGAGCGTCTTCGACGGCGTGGCCGTGGCCCATCGAGCAGGGTCGCAAGTCTTGCTCGTATCGGTCCGGGCCTCCTTCCTCCACGGCGTGGACGTGGCGCTCGCGGTCTCGGCCGGCGCCGCCATCGTCGGCCTGGTACTCGCCATTGCGTTCCTGCCCGGCCGTCGCTCCCCCCGCCGGGTTGAGAGGGCATCCGGAAAGGAGGGGGAGCTTGTCCCCGCCCGCTGACCCGGGCGCCGGTGGGCTGCGCGAGCGCAAGAAGGCCAAGACGCGCGAGGCGATCCAGTCTCATGCTCTGGACCTCTTTCGCCGACAGGGGTACGACGCAACCACAGTCGACCAGATCATCGATGCTGCTGACGTCTCGGAGAGCACCTTCTACCGGTACTTCCCCACCAAGGCGGCCGTCGCCTTGGACGATGGCTACGACCCGCTGCTCGTCGAGGCGTTCAGGGCCCAGCCACTCGATCTCACCAGCCTCGAGGCCATCCGCGCCGCATTCCATGATGTGTTCTCCGAGCTGACGTCCGAGGAGCGCCTCGGGCTGAGCGAACGGATCGGCCTGATGCTCGCGGTCACCGAGCTACGCGCCGCGATGCTCGATCAGTTCGCCGACGCGATGCATCTCCTCGCCGAGGTCATGGGCGATCGGACGGGGCGAGGGGCCGATGATCCCCGGGTGCGAAGCCTGGCCGGCGCGGTGGTCGGCGGGGCGATCGCCGTGATGTTCGCCGTGGGAGAGGACCCGACGGCCGACCTCGCCACCTTGATGGACGAGGCACTGGCCAATCTCGAATCGGGATTCGACTTCTGATCTGGGCCGACCCGCCGACGGTGGGACGTGGGGAGGGCACAGATCGAAGGCTATGCGTGCCGGTGGTCGACCCGGTGACGACCACGGTGCTCCTCAAACGTCGCCTCGATGCCCCGGACGTCACCGTCTCCGTCGAAGAGTGTCGTGACGCCCACGTAGCCGCGGCGAGCGAGGTCGTGGGCGAGCGCGTCGGCCTGCTCACCGCCGAGCTCGAGCAGAAGCGCACCGCCGCGACGGAGGAATCTGGGGCTCTCGGCCACGACGCGCCGGAGGATCTCGGTGCCGTCGCGGCCGCCGTCGTAGGAGAGCCGCGACTCGAACGCGAGGGTGTCACGCGGCAGCAGTGCTAGTGCGGGCGTCGGCACGTATGGCACGACGCCCACGACGACGTCGACGCGGCCTTCGACCATACGCGGCAGCGGGGAGAACAGGTCGCCGCAGTAGGCCTCCACGCCATTGGCCCCCGCGCAGGCAACGGCACGCTCGTCGACGTCGGAAGCCACGACGCGCGCTCCGGGCCGCGCCGTGGTCAAGGTCTTGGCGATCGCTCCGGCCCCGGTGCACAGATCGATCGCAGCGCCGGTCGACGGCAGGCGCTCGACGGCGCGACGCGCGAGCGGTTCGCTCTGCCAGCGCGGTACGTAGACACCTGGGTCGACGCGGACCTCCATGTCGCAGAACGAGACGCTCCCGGTGATCCAGGCAAGTGGCTCGCCCGTGAGTCGGCGCCAGACGAGCGAGTCGAGGAGCTCGACATCGCCGGCCGCGCACACGAGAAGTTCGTCTGCCTCCTCGTCCGCCGCGACGAACCCGGAGCCCGAGAGCAGCGCGGCGAGCGCTTCGAGGTCGTTCGGCATCGGCACGTCCGCCATTGGAGCACGCTCAAGTCGGGCGGTGCACAATCGAAGGCGCCGCCGACATCCGGCCCCCGCTCGGCCAAGAGCTCACGGACTCGGCGCCGGCGTCCACCGGCGATTGAGGCCGCCGGGCCCAACGCCCGGATCGGGCCATCCGAGTGGGCGCCCGGCAACGAAGGAGCGGCGGCGGGCGGGGATCCCACCGCTTTGTACCCATACCTTGAGGTGGCACTGTGCGGAGAACCCTGCTCGTCCTGGCTCTGGCGACCACGATCGCCCGGCACGGACCCGGTGCCCCGAGGGGAGCGCCCCAACACCGAGGCAAGGGAAATGTGGCTTTCCCCCGTTTGGCCATTCCCCGACATTTCGTCTCTCCTTGTTGAGGATGCCGGGCGGGACGAGCGGCAACAGGGACAGTCGGCATAGGCTGAAGGGGTCGAATCGAGCCAAGAAAGCGCTTCCGGCTCTGGGCGTGCCGCAGGCTCCACACAAGGGTGAACAGATCGGTTGCGACTGGAGGGCTCCATGGATTCGTACAAGCTGTTCATAGATGGCGATTTCGTGGACGCGCAGAGTGGCGAGACGTTCGAGTCGATCGACCCGGGGACTGGCGCGGTGATCGCTCGGGTGGCCCGGGCGGGCACGGCCGACGCCGAGGCGGCCATCGCCGCGGCGCGCCGCGCCTTCGACCACGGGGAATGGAGCGGTCTGGCGCCGGAGGCGCGAGCGCGCAAGTGCTACGACTTTGCCGACCAGATCGCGGCCCAGGGCATTCGACTGGCCGTGATGGAGTCGATGGACTCCGGCCAGATCATCGGACTCAGCAAGTTCTGGGGAATGCTCGCTTCGGGGACGCTGCGCAATCTCGGCTACTACGCCGCCACAAGGTTCCCTTGGGAGGAGGAGATCCCCTTCTCCGGCAACGTCTTCGCGCCCGCCCGCGAGTACATCCGACGCGAACCGATCGGGGTCTGCGTCGGTATCATCCCTTGGAACTTCCCGATCAGCATGGCGTCCTGGAAGATCGCGCACGCCATCATCATGGGAAACACAATCGTCTTGAAGCCGGCGTCGGTCACCCCGCTTACCGCGCTCATCATGGCCGAGGCCGCCCAGGCCGCCGGCATTCCCCCGGGTGTCATCAACGTCCTGACTGGCCCGGGCGCAGAGTTGGGCAACACGCTTTGCACCCATCCCGACGTCGACAAGATAGCTTTCACCGGCAGCACCGTGGTCGGCGCCCACATCATGCGGTTGGCGTCCGACACGGTGAAGAAGGTCACGCTGGAACTCGGTGGCAAGTCGGCCAACATCATCCTGGATGACGCCGACCCGGAACTGGCCGTGGAGGGAGCCATCTTCGGCACGTTCTTCCACCAGGGACAGGTCTGCGAATCGGGTACCCGAGTCCTGGTCGCCGGGAAGATCTACGATGAGTTCGTCGAGCGCATGCGCAAGCGCGCCGAGGAGCTGCGGGTGGGTTACCAACTCCTCCCGGGCACCCATCAGGGACCGCTGGTCAGTGCCGACCAACTGGCGACCGTCGAGGGCTATGTCCGGCTCGGAATCGACGAGGGCGCGGAACTCGTCACCGGCGGTGCACGAGTCCAGCCACCGGGTTTCGAGGGCGGCTTCTACTACACGCCGACCATCTTCGCGAACGTGCGCAACGACATGCGCATCGCCCAGGAGGAGATCTTCGGGCCGGTGGTCTGCGTCGAGCGGTTCGACTCGGATGAAGAAGCAGTCACCATGGCCAACGACTCCATGTACGGGTTGGCGGGCGGCGTCTTCTCGAACAACAATGCCAGGGCCGAGCGGATAGCCCGCCAGGTCCGTACGGGCACCATGTGGATCAACAATTTCCACATTTTCGCCGACTTCGCCCCGTTCGGCGGCTACAAGCAGTCGGGCGTCGGCCGCGAACTCGGCGGAGTGGGCCTGGCGGAGTACACCCAGGTCAAACGTATTCACATGAACGCCGCCGCCTCGCGCACGGCCAACTTCACGATGAACCTCTTCTCGGACGACCCTCGGGTCGACACGCTGCAGTACAAGGCCCCCACCAATGTCCTGGCCGGGCACGGCACGCTCGCCGGGCTCCCGCAAGCGGTGGTCAGCCTCGGCTGTCGCCGGGCGATGATCCTGACCGACGCGGGCGTCCGCCAGGCGGGGCTTACCCAACTCGTCCAGAACGCGCTTTGCGATTTTTGCGTGGGCGTCTTCGACGACATCCCGGCGGACAGCGATCTGGCCACGGTCGATGCAGCCACGGCGAAGGCCCGTGAGCTCGGCGCCGACTGCATCGTCAGCGTCGGCGGCGGGAGCGTCATCGACACCGCGAAAGCCGTCTGCGTGACCCTCAAGAACGGCGGCGAGGCGAACGACCACATCGCGCTCATGCGCCTGACTGAGCCGCAGACACCGCACATCGCCATCCCGACCACCGCCGGAACGGGAAGCGAGGTGACCAACGTCGCGGTGATCCACAACGCGAAGCTGGACCGGAAGGTGTATATCGTGGACGCGAACATCATCCCGAATGTCGCAATCCTCGACCCGCGCTTGACGATCAGCCTTCCTGCGCGCCTGACCGCGGCGACGGGCATGGACGCGATCACCCATGCCGTCGAGGCACTGACGAGCACGCTCGCGCAGACCGTGTGCGACGGGCAGGCCCTGCACGCGCTCCGCCTCATGAAGGAATTCCTGCCGCGGGCCGTGTCCAACGGCGAGGACGAGCAGGCGCGCATTCAGGTGTCGGTGGCGGCGTGTATGGCGGGCTGGGCCTTCTCGACGGCGCAGGTCGGCCTCGCTCACTCCATGGCGCACGCCATCGGGACACTGCACCACGCCCACCACGGCACCGTATGCGGGATCGTGCTGCCCAAGGTGATGCGCTTCAACGCCGAACACGCCGCCGACAAGCTCGCCATGGCGGCGCAAGCACTCGGAGTCGACACCACCCACATGACCGATCACGACGCGGCGCTCGCTGCCGCCGACGCGGTCGAGGCCCTGATGCGCGAAGTCAATCACCCGATGACCTTGCGCGAACTCGGTGTCCCTGAGGACGCGCTGGGGACCGCCGCCCTGCACGCGCTCGCCGACACCGCCACACTGTTCAATGCACACCCGGTCTACGATCCAGCGGAGGTGCTCGAACTGCTCCACCAGGCGTTCTGACGTAGACACGGACCCGGGAGTACGGCCCCCAGGAGTTGATCTTCGAGCCGATTGCGGCAACGCGTAAAGCGCCCACTGGGCTGCTGTCCGATGGCCTCGTCATGGTGGGCCTGCACTGCCGCCCCTCGGCCGCGGCTTGTGCTGCACACCGATGGCGGCGCGCCGGGCCGCGCTGGCACTGCTTCGAGGGATCTGACGCTTGACATTCTCCCTGTCGACGTGCACGACTGGTGCGAGCCGGCGACGCCTTTGAAGGCGCGTTTCTCAGCTGGCGGCGAGCGGCACTCACTCATCTTGGCCATTCCTACCCGGTCTTGGAGCTCCCACGGTGCGCTTGCGCCGTCTTCGCTACGGATGTTCGCTGCAGATGGCCAGAGGTCGATGTGGAGAGCAGGCCGGTGATGGAGACCAGCCCGAGGAATCCACCACCGAACCAAGTCGTGGTCTGTTCCCGCTGTCCGTACTGCCCCAGGCGGTCCCCCACGCCGCCCGGGTATCGCCGTCCAGGACGCGAACGGGAACCACCGGCACCGTTCATCGGCCGGAGAGTACTTCTGCTCTGACGTGACCGCGGATTGGACCGAGACGGTGTACCTCGGCGATCCTGCCGGCGGCGATTCCGTGGTGTGAACACCGCGGGGCTAACCACCCCGGACGCACGGACGAACCGCTCCCGAGTGGTAGCGCCCGGGTGGCGCATCGCCGGTCGCCAGTTGGCCAGGTTCCTTCGATGCCGGACGCAGGACTGGACCTCGTGCCACTCCCCTTCCGATCCTTGATCCTGCCTCGCTAAGCGGCTTGGTGCGGATAGTGGGTCGGTGCTCCTGTCCGTCAAGGCTCGCTAGCCATGACGAGCCGGAAGCACTGGCCATCGATGCGTGAGAGGGCATTGGCGTAGCAGCCCACGAGAGGACGGTAGCGAAAGGATGCGCCAGGGGTAGGCAGCGAGGCAGTGCTGGCGTAGGATTCGTATGGACAGTGAACGGCGAGATCGCCGTATGTGACTTGGCTCACAATCATGGTGAAGATTGGTGGGGGGACATGGTGCGTAATAGTGACGAACGGCTGCATGACGTTGCACATGTGCTCCGGCCCACTGCCGAGGTGTTCGGCCGCGTCGTCTTGGTCTTGTTCGGAGCATGGATGATGACAGATCTGGTTCTGGCCCTACTGCACGTCATGTCCTACTGGAACTCGCCGGGGTCGCCGTAACGATGGACCGGAGGCGAAGCGGGCACATGGCGGCCGTCTGACGGCGGTGGAGTCCAGTACGGCCATGTCTCGCTCGGTGGATATCTTCATCCCGTCCCGGATCCCGAAGACGTCGAGGATACCCTCACGGTCATCAGGTTGAACAAGGATCTCAACTGCGACACAACGCCCTCATCGACCTCGAGACCGGCCGTGGGGTGACGGGGGCCCGTAGCGACCCCATCACTAGGGCTTGCCAACCGGCTCAACCGGCATGGGGTTCCCCCCGATGGCTGATTGCACCGCACCTTGCCCCACAATCCGATGTTCCGGGGCCACAGGGTGAGTTGCGTGGATTACCCCTTCGGCGGCCCGAGCGTCCAAGCCCCGATGAACGGTCGAGGCAGGGGACCGTCTTCGCGAGCTGCCGAGTAGCCCGCCGCGGTAAGACGTTGCTCGATGTACTCGATCACGGCCTCCTCATCCGAGAGCCGGTCGTCCCCAACGGCATTGCCAACGTCATCGTGGGTGAAGACCAAGAGGTGCACCGGCGTGGCGTCGGCGTGTTCAAGCCAGACATACCAGTCGCTGCCATTGGGCCGAAGCGCCGCCCTGGTGATCGAAGAGTCGTATTTCAACTCGTCATATTTGAGTTCCAGACTCATGAGCGCCACCTTCCAACGTCCTTCTGACGGCTCATCGAAGCGTAGCCAGGTCGGGACTACCCTGCTGAGCCGATTGCCAGGAGATCCTCGAGCTCCTCGACGTGCCCCTCGCAGGACCAAGGGCGCATTCGTCTCTTGCTGGCCATGGCCCGTCCCCCCACCGCACGGGCTCCGGGCAATCGGTGGGCATGTCGTCCCGGTAGCCGGGGCCTCGACCGACCATCCGCCAGCAGACTCCCGGCTCGGCCCCTGGTGCTCGGCGCTCGCCGTGGGGCCTTGCGCGGCGGTATTTGGGGTCGCCGAGCTGCGGCTCTCTCTCCCGGACTCTCCCAGTGGGCGCTATCGGACTCGAACCGATGACCTGCTGGTTGTAAGGCGGAACCGGCTAGAGGCAGGGGGTAGCAGCCCGTCGCAACTCTTCTCGTTTTCCCAGGTCAACGACTACGGAGAGCCAACGTCTTTCACTTGAGTGCGACGGCACACGACACGGTGAGCCTCAATTGTTGGGACGCGTGTTGGGATTATGGGGCCTTTCTGCGGGCCCCTATGAAGCGTTACGCGCTTCGGCCCACACTGAATCGGCCCGGGAGTCCTGGAGAGCTCTATGAAGCTCGGGCCGATTCACACCCTCCTCTACCAGGCACATGTGGGCGTGTGGATAACGCCGACTGAGTGGGACAGACAAGTACTTCGAGACGCTGGCAGGCGTTCCAATCGGAATCGAACGAGGAGAAACGAATCATGCCTGCTGAGCTCATTCTGGAGTTCGAAGGCGTCACAACGGAGCAGTACTTCGCCGTCAACGAGGTACTGGGCATCGATCCCGCCAGTGGCGAGGGCGACTGGCCCGATGGGATGGTGGCCCACTCGGCCGGGCTCAACGAGAACGGCCACCTCGTCGTGATCGAGGTGTGGGACACGCCCGAGCACCAAGCCAGGTTCATGGAGAACCGGCTCAGTGAAGCACTCGCCAAGAGCGGCATCACCGGGCCACCCTCGGGCGTCACGTGCATCGAGCTCGTGACGCATCAGTACCTCGGGGACTGATCGCCCGACGCCAGAGAAGGTCATCACGCGTTGCTCTTGAGCGGACGCGTGTGAGACGCGTTTGACGCCCGAGACCGAACGAGATCCCAGACGAACACTCAAGTGACGGCTCCGCTTCGTCGACAACATGAGTGTGTCCTCCACATCAGCCGCTGCAGGCGCCTGTACTACCGCGCTCGGCCTCGCCTCGTGGTGGATGGTGTCGAAGGTGCATCGAACCTGGGGATCCGACCTCGTGGTGGCAACAGCGGCGCGTGGGAGGTCGACCGCGGGAGCGGTCCTCTTCCTCGCAACCCTGGTCGGCACGCTCGGTGTTGCATGGCCGGATGCGGCCGGAGCGGCAACGCTGCGAGTCTCGGCCGGTGAAACGCTCAGCCAGATCGCCCACACCTATGGCACGACCACCTCGCAGGTGGCGGCGGCCAACGACATCACCGACTCCAACAAGATCGAGGCCGGCACCGTCCTGCAGATCCCGACGTCGGGGAGCGGAACCTCGATGGGCTCCGCCAGCGTCGGGTCCACGTCCGTTGCGGTGAGACCGGGGGAGAGCCTGTGGGACATCGCCACTCGCTTCGGGACCACCGTCTCTGCGCTGGCCGCAGCCAACGGGATCATCAACACCGCGCATGTCCTCATCGGAGCCACGCTGGTCGTTCCGGCGGGCAAGCCCAGCCCGGCCTCCGCGATCCCCGGCACGGCGTCGAAGCCGATCTCGATCTTCCCTGCCGCTCTGACCGCCCGTCCGGACCGCCAGACCCTGATCCCCCTGTTCTCACATTGGGCCGCGTATTTCGGGATACCAGCGTCCCTGCTCGAAGGCATGTGCTGGTGGGAGTCGGGATGGCAGACCGGAACCGTCTCCTCCACCGGAGCCATAGGGGTGGGACAACTCGAGCCGGCGACCGTGAGCACCGTTCGCGATGAACTCGGTGACCGGTCTCTCGACCCGGCGAACACGTCGGACAACATCGAGATGGCGGCGTACTACCTCCACCAGCTCATCGTCCGGAGCGCGGGCAGCGAGCGCCTAGGCCTGGCCAGCTACTACCAAGGGCTGACCTCCGTGCGGCACAAGGGGATGCTGCGCTCGACCGTCGTCTATGTGAACGGGGTTCTCGCCACTTCGAAGCTCTTCGCGTAGCCGTTGCTGTGGCGACCGAGCAGAGTGGCCACACGCTCTTCTGCTAGACAGCGGGAGATGGGCACCGCTCGAGCACGCAGGCGTGCCTTGGTCACCGGTGCCACCCGAGGTATCGGAATGGCGACCGCCATCGCCTTGGCGCAGTCCGGTTGGGACGTGGCCGTCCTCGGGCGCACCCGGCGGGCCGGCGAAGGTCGGGATGACTCGGACACCGGGGGCGGACGGGTCCTGCCGGGCAGCTTGGAGGAGACCGCCACCCTCGTGCGCGAGTCGGGAGCCAGCGTCATCGAGTTGGTTGCCGACCTCCACGATCACCCCGCCTTACAGAACGCCGTCTCGGACGTGCTGGGCGAGTGGGGTGGCCTTGATCTGCTGGTCAATAACGCCGTCGACACCGGACCCGGCAGCATGGTGCCCTTCCTCGAGCTGACGGTCGAGCAGATGGAGACCAAGCTGGACGCCAATGTCGTTGCCCAGCTGGTCCTGATCCAGTCCGTGTTGCCGGCGATGCTGGAGGCGGGCGGGGGCACGATCGTGAACGTGACCTCCCACACGGCCACCGCCGATCCCACGGGCCCCGTCGGCCAGGGAGGGTGGGGGGTGGCCTACGCCGCTTCCAAGGCGGCGTTCCACCGGTTCGCTCCGCTCCTCGCCGTGGAACTCGGGGAAGCGGGCATCCGCTCGTACAACGTCGATCCTGGCTATGTGGAGACGGAACGTCAGCAGGTGAATGCAGCTGCGCTCGGCCTGACGGGTCGCTATCACGGCGCCCCGGCCTCCGTGCCAGCTGCCGCCATCGTCTGGCTCGCCGAGGCACCCGAAGTACCCGAGGTGGTCGAGAACGGGCAGACCGTGCGAGCCCAGAAGGTAGCGCTCGACCATGAACTCCACCCTGATTGGCGGCGTCCACGATCCGGGGAGTGACGAGGCGCCCAAGGGGAAGGCCTCGGGTGGCGGATCTGCTGGGTCCGGGGCCGCCCATGCCCAACAATCGTCGAGTGCGAGCCGGCCGGCTGCAGACGGTCAGCCTGCCGATGCGACCGGGGTCGGGTCCACCGGAACACCGTCGAGGTAATGGACGCTCCGGTGCCGGATGGCCGGAGTTCGGGGACCGCCCATCAGCTCGCCGGCGTGATTGAGGGGGTCGGCGCCCGCCACCACCACATCGGCACCACGGTCGAGGTCCCTTCGCACGTCGGCAAGCAGCGAGGCGGCCTCCGGCAGGGCGTACTGCTCGCCTGAGACGCCCGCGACGAAGCGTCCCCCCCAGGGGGGGCCTGCCTCCTCGCCTCGAACCTCCGCAGGGCACGAACCACGTCACGCCAGGGGACCCGGTAGGACTCGTGGGACCACAGATCCCAGGCCACGACGCCCCATCGCACCAGCATCTGTCCAGGCACCGCCTCGGCCAACTCTTCGGCGGCCGGAGCAGTCGAGGTGCCGCTGCTTCCGTCGTCTGGATCGGGCACCAGTGACCAACGTTCCTCACCGATGCCGGAGCCGGCGAGAGCCCGTCGGGGTCCGAGGGGGGACCTCCGTCCCGGGACCCGTCGAAGTCCCGATGGCCGACGGCCCCGGGACGAGAGCAACGACCGCACCGCCGAGAACGCGTCTGCAGTGACGATGCCTCGGGCCACCAGGTCCCACAGGCCTTCCGTGGACCTCGGAGGGCAGCCGTCCCGACGGGGCTGCCAGTTCCCGAACGGAAGCACGCCCCGCGTGATGACAGCACGCCCAGGATGTCCGCCGAGAGTCCCCCTGGTCGGCTCGTTCCCGGTCGGCTCGGTGCGCACAGCGGCGAGCATCCACGGCAGATCCCGGCGGGCGGTGATGGCCAACGGCGTGGCCGGCGACGGCGTGGACGACCCTCTCCTCCCGGGGGAGCTGCCGCCAGGTCCCGACCGACCGTCGACGGCCGGCTCGGGCTCCGGTGGTGGGGTGAGGCGCGCCCAGGTCACCTCCCCGGCCAGGCACAGCTCGTCCAGCCAACGGAGGTCGTACCCGGCGACCCGCGCCGGAAAGACGTGACGCTCCCACTCGCCGGCCGCCACCTCGAGGCCTTGGAGCTGCTCGATGACGCCGAGCAGCTCGGCGCGTCCTTCGGCCTGCGTTCCGGCGGCTACGTGGACCCAAGAGGACTCGAACCCCGTTCGATGGCTGACTCCGCACAGCCGATTCTCTCAAGAGACGGAGTCCCTTGAAGCGGAAGCCCTACCGGTCACCATCTCCTGTCCGTGGGACCGCGTTGGACGCCATGAGGCCGATGGCTCCGCCATCGATTATGGCCGTGACCTGGCCTTTTGTTCCCGGAAGGGTGTTCGTACAATGACACCTCAAGACCGGCTGGTGACCGCGCCGAGACGTGTCGTCATGCGCTGCCCGGTGATGATCAAACGTCGTGATTCGGTGCGCACGATCTGTGCGGAGGTTCCGTACGGTCCGTGACCGCTGAGCGCCGACTCTGCGTGGCGACGCCGGGCTGGCGACGCCGGGCTGGCGGCACCCATCCGACCAGGCGCCGGCAACCATTCTGAGTGCGTCGCGACCGTGCCATGCGGACTCCTTGCTCCTGAAAGTTGCATGCGCCCGGCACGACTGGGATACCCAGATCCGTCAGAGAAGCATCGGATCGAGAGCTATAGACCCTCCGGATGTGCCTAGATGCTGACTTCGTCTGACGGCGATCCCAGTTCATCGCCGCCAGATCCGATCACCGCGGCCAACGATCCCCTTGACTTCTCCCCCAGACTTCCTTAGAACGGGTCGTGGAGGAGAACGTTGCCCTGGGGGGTCATCGTCCGCTGTGACGGGAAGCGACTGTGGACGTGTCCAAGTCGGTGTTCACGCGCTACAGCCATCTCCGCTGACTCCCATTTCAATGTCAACACTCAAATGGGGGAATCATGACTCGATTCGTGAAGGCGGTTGCAGTGGGCCTTGTGCTGCTGGGAGGTCTGGTCTTCGGCGGCACTACAGCCTATGGACAGACTCCTGTGAGCGGCACAACTCAGTTGTGGGGCAATGTCGGCAGCGGAAAGGGCTTTAATGCGATCTTCACCGGAACGATTGGCGACCACGGAG
>PLHF01000088.1 GCA_003138855.1 Acidimicrobiaceae bacterium
ACTCGAGGAATCTGGCGACGGACCCAAGTGCGCACTGTCAAGCGGAGTTGCCCGCGCGAGTCCCGGAAGTCCGGAAGGGTGCAGCCCACCCTGAGCGGGAGGCTCCGAGGCGTGGTGCCGTCGTGCACGCCGCCCCTCCGCTCCACAGCCGACCACTAGGCCAACTGCTGGACGGCAGGGCCAACCACATCGTCTTGACCCGGCTCTTCGGATCCGTCAACCTGTTCGTCAACCGGAGGATGGCGCCGTCGCTCCGCCTCCTGGCGGACAGGATCGGCGTCCCTGCGTCAGTGCTCGAGTCGACGGTCGACGAGTACAACCGTTGCGCTCTCAGCGGGCAGCCGGATCCCATGGGCAAGTCCGCCGAGCTGTTCCGACCACTCGGTCCCGGACCGTACGCGGCGGTGCCGTGCCATCTCGACAGCCTGCTATTCCCGGCGCCGTGCATCACATTGGGAGGCCTCGACGTCGATGCCGGCCAACGGGTGCTGCGGTCGGACGGAACCTGCATCGACGGCCTCTTCACCGCCGGTCGGTGCACCGCCGGCGTCACGTCGCGCAGCTACGTGAGCGGGCTCTCCCTTGCGGACTGCGTGTTCTCCGGTCGCACCGCCGGCAGGTGTGTGACGGAAGTGACGGAGCCCTGAGCGCGGCCCCGGCGAGCCGGTGGAACCCACCGAGTATCCCCGTCAGACCTCCGGGACCTTCAGCCGCGTCCTCCCCGGCCGCACGAGGCTGGTCAAGCCCCGGATGACCGGGTGGGGGTCCTGCGCATGCAGGCGGTCGAGGGCCGACTGCAGGACACGGGAGATCTCGTCGTAGCACTCGGCCACGACCTCCTCGTCGTCCGCCGCATCGGGGCCGTAGGCACTCCAGTCGAGCGCTGGAAGGAACTCGACGGTGATGGCCGACGGCATCGGAAGTGGTGGTACGACAGCGGTGGTGAGGCCGTAGGGCGCCAGCAGGATGGGGAACACGTGGATCCGCAGGCGGTGCAGTCCGAGGGCCTTCGCCAGGCGTTCGCCGCGCGAGACGACGATGACCGCGTCATGTGATCCGTGGGCCACCACCGGCACCACGGGCACGCCCGTCCGGAGCGCCAGACGGATGAACCCCTGGTGGTCACCGAGGTCGACCGTGTCCCGCTGGGTCCACGGGCGACACGCCTCTCGGTCGCCGCCGGGGTAGACGAGCACGAGCCCTCCGTTCGCCAAGCCCTGCTCGGCCGCCTGTCCTCCTGCGGGGATCGCCCCGATGCGGCGCAGGAACGGACCCACGAAGGGGATTCCGAAGAGGAGGTCGTAGCCGAGGGCGTACGCCGGCTGCTCGAGCCCACGGCGTCGGATGACCTCGAGCCCGACCACCCAGGCGTCGGGCATGTAGAACAGGTTGGAGTGGTTCCCGACCACGAGCACCGGACCGCTGGCGGGAAGGTTCTCCTGTCCCCGGACCTCGGGGGAAAAGTAGTTGACGTACCGCGTCAACATCGAGAGCTGCCGGCGGATGAACTCCTTATCCCGCTGGAATACGGGCTCGTCGCGCACATGGTCCACCCGCTCGGTCAGCCCGCCGATAAACGTCGTGAGGACCCCCCCGGTATCCCCGCGGTCTGCCCCCTCCGGATCGTGCTTAAACGTGACTGCCATGCTGACTCCCGTTCCCCTTGCCATTTTCGCGCCGCTCGGCGCCCGAGGGAAGGGTCGTTCGGCCCGTAGGTCTCGCTGATGGGGGCCGGCGTGCCGGCAGGCCGTGCGCAGGGACCACCGCGCCCCCCCGGGGGGGAGATGGCTGCCGCTCAGCCCGCTTCTTGGAGGGACAGGCGGTGCGGGCGGGTTGTCGCCAGCGAGTCCTCGAGGAACGTGGCGACCTGGCGCGACCACAGGTAGCCCACGTGGGATCCCCAGTACCAGCTGATCGGCGGGCGGTCCCAGTGCTCCCACAGTCGATGTGCATGCGCGGGATTCGCGAGGCGATCGCCCCGTCCCGCGAAGATGAAGCGGCCCTCGTGTGGCACCTTCGGCGCGAATCGCAGGGGCGACACCGGGACGAACACCGTTTCTGCTGGGCCGCCGATGACGTTGTGCTCGATCGATCGGGCCCGGACGTGCGCCGGGCTGAGCTCGTGGAACAGCGCAGGAAGGTCCACCATCGGGATGCCGGCCACGACCGAGTCGATCCCGTCCTCGATTCCCGCCAGGAGCGAGACCACGTAGGCGCCGAGGGACACGCCGTACAGGCTGACCGACTCGGCGCCCTGGGCGCGTATCCACGTCAGCAGGCGTCGGAGATCCCAGATCGCCTGCGAGAACCCGTGCACGCTGTTCATGAGGTCGAACGACAGGAACGGTTCGCCGCTTACCCGGGTCACCTTGCGGGACCCGTGCAGCGGCAGCACCGGCGAGGCGACGTTGAACCCGAGCGCATGGTGGACCGTGGCGGTGCGCAGTCCGAGGAAGTCCATGAACGGGTAGCCCATGGCGAATCCGTGGACGCTCACGAGCCACGGGCGGGGTCCGTCGCGCTCGGGATGGCGCACGATGGTGGCCACGGCCCGGCGGTTCGGCTCGTAGCCCATCCACCGTTCGGCGCCCGGCTCGCCGGTGCGGGGCGCGAATCCGCTCTCGAAGGTGATTCGTTCATACCCGAGGCCCATCGCCCAACCCCGGCTGGACTGCAGCTCGGCGTCCTCCAGCGGCGGTGGCGAGCGGTGGTAGGAGGCGGGGCGGTCGATCCACCCGCGAGTCGAGAACAGCTGTTCCGCCTCGGCCAGCTCGCCGCTCACGCGCGAGTAGTCCGCCCGTCTGGGGAATCTGCTCGGTGCCATCGCCATCGCCAGGAAGGCCTCGTCCGCGGCCACGCCGACCGCCAGCCCGGGGGAGTGGCGAGGGGCCCCCACCGCACCGGCCACGGTTCCGTGCACGGCGGTGGTGGCAATGAACCGCAGCGTCCGGGGTACCGCCCGCGCCGCCCGCACGAGTGCCCGTCGCTCCAGGAATCTGGTGACGGATCGGTAGGGCCCGAGGGCGCGGTCGACGATCGACGGTGGTGGCGGCGACTCCGCCCCCGGGGACGCAGAACCGGCAGACGTCGCACGGGACGACGGTCCCGAGCTACCTGCGATGCATGCTGCCTGAGCCACGGCCCTCCTTCGCCACTGCGACCGGGTGAACCGACTGGCCGAGCGGGCAGTTGCATGGTAGTTCGGGAGCGGACGAGGTGACCGCCACAGTGCCCTGGGGGTGCTTGCGGATCCGGCGCAGTGGTAGGCGATTCGGGACTCGAACCTCGAACCAGCGCTGATCGCCGGGAATCGCTGGACGGATCTCAGCTCTGCTGGGTGAGAACGTAGCCTTGGTGCTCCGACCCGCTTGCCGATGACCAACTGGGCGTNNGGAGGGCTGTCCCGCCGACCCGATGTTGTTGGCTAGTCCCGGCTCACGCTGACACCACCACATATCGGTACTGCCGACGGGTTTAGTTGGCGAGATTGGCCGCCCAGATCCGAACTGGCGTCAGGCAGGGTTCCCGTACGTACGCCGAGGGACGATAAGCACGGCAGCGCTGCCCTCTCCAAGCATCACTCGGTCGTATTCGGGCCAATCCTCGTGAGTTCCCCCAGCGGCTACGAAGACCTCCCGAAGCAGTAGGCGCAGCCTTTCGCCATCCACATCCGGATGCGGATCGTCCGGTCCAATGACCTCGGCTTCCCCTTCGACAGCCGCCCATCGCCAGCCGACCCGAGCGACAATGGTGGCCCGGGGATCGTTGCGCAGGTTGTCCAGCTTGCGAAGGCCGCGGGCGACGAGGCCCACCACGGGCACGTCGATGACCGGGTGCCGCAAGACCCCAGCGTTGACGACCGAGGCTGCCACGCTGCCATCTCTACGGATGGAGCTGAGGACACACAGCCCGTGGTCGAGAGGCACGAGTTCACTGAACACGGAAAGATCTGCCACCAGGACGCCATCTCCAGTTCTGCGCAAGGGTGGCTTGCGCCTCGACCTAAGCGTACGCGCGGCTAGTGCGATCCACGATCATCGCAAATTGTTGGGTCTCGGTCGTCCGGGAATGACCAGGTGAGGACTTGGCTGGCTGGTCACAAATCCGGACTGAGACACTCGTGCTTCGCCTTGTCGGCGCTGTCAAGATGGTCGCTCGAACGACATGGTTGCCCGTCGTCGCCCCGAAACGCTTCCGGCGCAAGTCGTTCGGTCTGGACGAGGAGTAGTCGTCGTTTCTCTAGAGGTCACGTAAGGCGCTGGCGAGCGGCTCGAGTACTCCGGGATCCAGGGGCGGTCGGAGATAGACAATGCCCAGCTCGGCGCCGACCTCGGCCAGTGCGGCGGCCTGTTCGGCGGTGGCCTTTGGGTCGCCGGCGAAGATGACGTGGCTGGAGAGGAGGATCTCTTTCGGTTCGCGGCCGAGGTCCTCGCAGTGCTGATAGAGGATGTCGCGCTTGCGGGCGAACTCCTCCGGCGTACCACCCACGAAGTTCCAGTGCTGGGCGAACCGGGCTGCGGTGCGGAGCGTCCTCTTCTCACCGCTGCCGCCGATGCAGATCGGCGGGTGGGGGCGTTGGACCGGCTTGGGCTCGTTGCGGGCATCGGTGAGCTGGTAGTACTGGCCCTTGAATGTCGTCGTCTCCTGCGTGAGGAGCCCGACGATCACCTCACACGCCTCCTCGAAGCGGTCGCTGCGCTGGGCAGGCGTGCCCAGCGCGATCCCGTAGGCCCCCGACTCCTCCTCGTTCCACCCGGCCCCGATCCCGAGCTCCAGCCGCCCCCCGGAAACGATGTCGAGAGTGGTCGCCATGTTGGCCAGGATCGCCGGGTGGCGATAGTGGATGCCGGTCACCAGGGTTCCCATGCGCAGGCGGGTCGTCGCCTGGGCCAGCGCCGTCATGGTGGTCCAGCCCTCCATGCAGGGGCCGGTGCTGTCGGAAAAGATCGGATAGAAGTGGTCGAAGGTCCAGCCCGACTCGAACAGCTCGATGTCGTCGGCCGCCTTCCACACGGCGAGCATGTCGGTCCAGGTCGTGTCCTGCGGCGAGGTCTTGAAGGCGAAGCGCATGGGCCCACGCTACGCCCGGCCGGCTAGCGACCGCACAGGCGTCCGTCCTCCGTCTGCGATGGCAGGTGGGGGTTGCCCCGACGCGCCGGAGTAGGGCAGTTCGCGCTCGGCAAGCACCTGGCCGTCGATAGCGCGCCCAGAGCTGGCGATAGGGGCAGTCCGGTTCCCCATCTCATGATGTGGTGTCGCGGATGAATCCGAGACATGTCTCGGGTTGATCCCACGTCATGGCGTGCCCACAATCTGCGACGACCTCAAATCGAGCCTGAGCCGGTAGTTCACTGGGATCTTGATACGTCGGCGCCGGAAACACCTTGTCGTCGTCACCGTAGGCGACGGTGGTCGGGATACGAATCCTTGTTCCTTCGCGAAATCGATCGGTCACCATGGCTTCTTCGCACGCCGAGTACCCACGTGACTTCCCAATCGCATGAGCGGCCGCCAGGAACTGTTCATCGCTGACCCGTTGAGGTGCGGCCACGTTCTTCGCCAACCCGACCTTCTTGACCTAGGAGATGCGGGTCAGCGACGGGAGCGTCGGACCAAGCATCCGAATCACCGGCCCAAGGAGGAGGCCCTGGCGTTCCTTGTGGACGCGGGTTCCCTCTGCCCAGAGTCCAGCGGGAGACAGAGCTACAACGCTCGCACAGCGGCCCGTCGCTGCGAGTTCGAGCGCAACGCAGCCACCAAGCGAGAGACCAACCACATGGGGTTGGTCGATGCCGCGGTCAACGAGCTGGTCGGCCACAGCGGCGGCCAATGCCCGAGGGTGAGCCTCCTGGGCCGTCAGACGTTTGGCTCCAGAGCCATGGCCTGGAAGATCGAGAGCCAGCACGTCGAAGTCCCCGGTCAGTTCCGGTATCAGTTCGTCCCAGTAGCGGTGATCGCTGCCAAGGCCGTGAATGAGCACAAGATCGCGCACTCAGGTCCCATTTCTCCTGGATGATCGATCCAGAATCCTGAATCGCCACTCGCGAACGAGGGTGGTTCGATTCGTGCGTCAGTGCTATCGCGACCGACGGCACGGTAATCATTGGTGCCACCATCGTGGCGGTCAACCTCGACATGAATTGCGGGGGCCTCGCAGGCCGGACCTGCCCCAGTCGTGCCGGTCGGGGGGGGCTCAGGTGCCCGAATCGGCTGGGGTTCATCTCCCCTCAATTACAGGGGGGCGGCGGGTAGAAGGGCGGAATCGGCGGATTCAGGCGGTCGCCGGCCGTAGTCGTACCCCGCTCACGGGCGACGAGCCGAACAAGCAGATGACGTCAGACCGCTGCGACGCGATGAGCCCTTCCCCGAGGGGCCTCCTTCGATTGACGGTGTGAGAAACCACGTGTGGGTGCTCGGGGACGCCGGCCTGCTGGCAGAGGAGCGCGACGGGAACCGCCGCACCCTCACCGTCCAGGCGCAGGCGGTCGACGACCTGGTGGCGACGCTGCACGACGTCCTGGCCGGGCAGGAGGACCCCTCCCTCGCCACCACCGCGCACCCGTGAACGGCGCCGGCCGGGGGTGCGACGGCGAGTAGCGTCCACCATCATGACTACCGCCCCGACGGGCACCCCAGCCGACCACGGATTCCGGATGCCGCCCGAGACGGCCCCGCACGAGCGGATGTTGATGGCGTGGCCGTGCCGGCGCGAGCTCTGGGGGAGCGAGCTGGCTGCGGCATGGCATGCGTATGCCGAGGTCGCCAACGCCGTCGCCGCCTTCGAGCCGGTGACCATGGTGGTGCCTGACGAGGCGGCCGCCGACGGGGCCCGGGCCCTGCTGGCCGGCGGCGTCGATCTGGTCGAGCTGCCGATCGACGACTCGTGGATGCGCGACAGCGGGCCGATCTTCGCACTCGACACGGCCGGCCGTCGGGCCGGGGTCCACTTCCGGTTCAACGCCTGGGGCGAGAAGTTCGCCGGCTGGGACCGCGACGAGGCCGCCGGCGGCGTCCTCGCCGAGCTGTACGGCGACGTGGCCTTCGAGGCGCCGATCGTGCTCGAGGGCGGCTCGATCCTCGTCGACGAGCGGGGGCACCTCGTCACCACCGAGCAGTGCCTGCTCGCCCCGAACCGCAACCCGGAGCTGGACCGGTCCGCCATCGAGGACGCCCTCCGCTCCTATCTCGGGGTGACCGGCGTGGTCTGGCTCGGGCGGGGACTGGTAGACGACCGCGACACCGATGGCCACGTCGACGGCATCGCCACCTTCAACGATGCCGGCCAGCTACTCCTGCAGTCGCGGCCGCCCGGTGACCCCGACCACGAGACGATGGCCGAGAACCGCGAGCGCGCCATCGCCGCCGGCCTCGACGTCGTGACGTTCCCGCCGCTGGCCTACGGCGAGGTGGCCGACACCCGCGTGCCCAACGCCTACCTCAACCTGGCCCTGTGCAACGGAGGGGTGATCGTCCCCCTGGCCGGCGGGTCCTCCGCCGACGAGGACGAGGAGGCGCTCGAGCACCTGGCGGCCGCCTTCCCCGGACGCGAAGTGGTCGGCGTCCCCGGACTGGTCATCGCCTACGGCGGCGGCGGCCCGCACTGCATCACCCAGCAGGTGCCGACGCGGGTGGGGACGAGTTGAGGCTGCTCACGGCGTCGCCGGGCGTCTCCTACGCCCGGGTGGGGGTGGGCCGGCCGCGCCCGGTGCGGGTCGGGGCGGTGCAGCACCGCTGGCACCCCGACCCCGACGAGCACCGTGCCGCCCTGGCCGAGGGCGTCTGGATGGCGGCCGGCGAGGGCGCCCGTCTGGTCTGCCTGCAGGAGCTGACTCTCTCCCCCTACTTCGCCGTCACCCCCGACGGCCCCCGGCCGGGCGTCGAGCCCGAGCAGCTCGAAGGCGGCCCGACCACGGCGTTCGCTGCCGCGCTCGCCGTCGAGACAGGCGCCTACGTGCATGCGTCCCTGTGGGAGGCCCGGCCCGGCCGGACGCTCGGGTACAACACCGCCGTCGTCATGGCGCCCGACGGGACGCTGGCGTCGAGGACCCGCAAGCTCCACCTCCCGATCACCGCGGGCTACTACGAGGACCGCTACTTCGAGCCGGGGCCGGCCGAGGAGGCGGCCCGCCCGCTGCCGATCGGCGATGCGCGGTTCGGCTTCCCCACCTGCTGGGACCAGTGGTTCCCCGAGCTGGCCCGGGCGTACGCCCTCGCCGGCACGGACGTCCTCGTCTACCCGACGGCCATCGGGTCGGAGCCCGACCACCCCGGGTTCGACACCGAGCCGCTGTGGGAGACGGTGATCCTCGGGAACGGGATCGCCAACGGCACGTTCATGGTGGCCGTCAACCGGATCGGCACCGAGGACCCGCTCACCTTCTACGGCTCGTCGTTCATCTCCGACCCCTACGGCCGCAAGCTGGTCCAGGCGCCGCGGGACGAGCCTGCCGTGCTCGTGGCCGACCTCGACCTGGGGCAGCGGGAGGACTGGCTCACGCTGTTCCCGTTCCTGACCACCCGCCGCCCGGACGCCTACGGGGGGCTCTGCACCCCGCCGCGGTAGGGGCGGGGTGGTGGCCACCCTCATCATCGGGATAAGGGATCTCAGCCAGCTGTGCCTTCCAGCCCTCACGCAAGAGGTCGAACGGCGCTGTCCCATCGGGCTTGCGCGCCCGGGTGGCGAGGGCTGCCTTCTCGGCCGACGAAGCCGAGGTGACGCCCCGTTCGTCCATGGCCGCCTCGATGTCGGCCCTGCGCTTGGAGAACGCCCGCAGGATGTTCTTCGGGATGTCGGAGAGCTCGCCGAGACCGTTGCGCCGCACCTGCCAGCGAAGGCCGAGGGGGGCCAGCTCGGCCCGGAGCGCGGACTGGTAGAGGGTGCCGGCGGTCTTCTGCCAGGTGTAGAGATGGCGGCTGTCAGGGGCCGGCCACCGACCGTCTGCGCCCTGGACCAGGTTGGGCACGACGACGTGGGTGTGGAGCTGGGGATCCCCAGCCCGGCTGGTCCGGTGGCGGAAGGCAGCACCGATGAAGCCATTGGCTTCCAGCAACTGCTGTCCCCCGGCACCTCTCTGGACGAAGCAAGCCTCCGCCGACAGGTGGTCGAGCACGGCGCCGACGGCCCGGTCGTGGGCGTTCGAGATCCTTTCCCGGGTGTGATCCGATCCAAACGCCCACAGGAGTGAGACGCCCTTCGGGGCGGAGAAGGTGAGGTCGTAGCCGGGGCGGCGTTCGGCGCACAGCCGCGCACCGAGGTCGTCTCCCGTGGCGGACCTGCCAGCCAGCAGGTTCCGTAGTGATTCGGCGTCGACCTGTCCGACGAGTCCGAGCTGCTCCGCCGTCGTCCCGATCCACTTGCCGGGCGCCTCGCCCCGGCCCAGGTAGTAGTCGTCGACGTTGTTGGCCACCCTGTCGAGGTAGTACTCGGCGCNNTCGCGGCGTCCGCCAAGGAGTGTTCGGTGACCGTTCCATGGTCGTATCGTCCGGAACGACGTCACCCTGAACGTCACCTTCGACGATTCGGACCGGCTACCAGGACCTTGGTGAACCGGAGACGGCCGATTCCCGCCCGGAGGGCGGCCGCACTCGGCGAAGTGCAGTTGTGTGGATTATGCCGTCACCTG
>PLHF01000047.1 GCA_003138855.1 Acidimicrobiaceae bacterium
TAGCGAA
This sequence comes from Acidimicrobiaceae bacterium, assembly GCA_003138855.1. Classification (GTDB taxonomy): domain Bacteria; phylum Actinomycetota; class Acidimicrobiia; order Acidimicrobiales; family RAAP-2; genus Bog-756. The sequence continues at coordinate 8 of PLHF01000047.1, forward strand.
TGGATCGCCGTCGGCCACGCCTTTGGCCTGGCTGGAGACGGCCTCTCAAGGGAGGCCGGCTACACGCAACTCTCAGGGTGAGGACACGGGTTCGAACGGTTTTCGAGGTGGATCGCAACCTTCTGAGGGTGTCCCGAATTGTCCCGAATGGTGCCATTGAACTGGAGGTATCTTGATTCACGTTCTCAGTCGGTCCCACCCGTTCCGGGCCGGTTTCAGAGATTTTGAGGGATGGAATGAGGGATGAAATGGCAAGTCCGACCATGCAGTTTCCACCGACGAACACGGTGTGATCGGTGAAATCAACCCACTCGTGTTGGGAGGCCACCAGTGCTAACTGCAAGGGCGTTCCGGGACGTCGCTACCGTTCCAACCGTGTCGCAGCGAGGCCTATTTTCCCTGGTCATTGGCATTGAGTACGAAGATGGCTGGGACGCGGCCCTTCGGCTTGCGACGCAGAAGGACGGAATTGTTGGGTCAACTGTTGGGCGGAAAGTGGGACATGGTCGCCGTGATCCCGATAACGCGACCACACGTGTGAAAGCGTCCCCCAACAACACTTCGGGGTCATGCCCCACTTGGCTATGTCGGCGTCAAGGTGGGCACCTGATCGAGAACAGTCGAATGGTTCGAGTCACTCAAGGTGGGCGCTAGAGTGTCCGGTTCCACGAGATCGGCAGCTCTGGCCTACATACACCGGCTGCCGCGTTCACGTTGGTCTCCTATCGACTTGCCGGCCCGCCGCTCCGAGTCGCATCCACCTTCGTCGAAGTGATTGCGCGATGGCCTAATAAGTGCTTGCCCTCAGCATCTTGCGTGGCCCATTCATGTCGTGCCTCGCAGCATCACGATCGACGCCAAACTGCCTCTTGACATCCATAGGAGATTCGATAGGGGCAGTGCCAATAAGCAACGCCCAGAGCCACAACGTCCTGGCAACGGGGATTAGCTTTAGCCTGTGGATTTGTTCAGGGTCACGGCGGCGCGAACGAGAGTCTTCAACGCCTCCTCGTCTATCTTCTCGCCCTCGTGGAAGTCGATGGCGCGCCTTGTGTTCCCGTCAAGACTGGAGTTGAAGAGGCCCGAAGGATCCGTCAGAGCCGCCCCTTTGGCGAAGGTCATCTTCACGACGTTCTTGTAAGTCTCGCCTGTGCAGATCAATCCGTCGTGCGACCACACCGGAACCCCTCTCCACTTCCACTCCTCGACGACTTTGGGATCGGCTTCCTTGACTAAGGTACGGAGCCGGCTGAGCATCTTGCCCCGCCAGTCGCCTAGCTCCTTGATTCTCGCGTCTATCAGCTGAGAAGGAGACTTGCTCTTCTGCGACTCGCTCTTCTTCATGCCTGTTTCTCTTCCTTAGTCCCGAGGCTTTGATAAATGGGGGTCATCCCCACCGTGCCGATTCTACCTAGAGCCGGAAAAGCTGGGTCTATGTCGTCCTGAAGTGCCGCTGGGTTACGGTCGACAACCGCCCCGCTCCCAGCGATCTGGGGCAACCCGGGGCCCATCGTTCCGGCCCCGGATCCGATCGTGTTCAGTCCATCGCCCTTTGTCGAAGCAGATGTTGCAGATCTGCAGCGCCAAAGTGTGCCGGCTCCGTGGTTTCGAGGAAGTCGATAAGCACGTCGAGGAACTTCTTGGGCGTTTCCACGTGGGGGAAGTGCCCGGCACCCTCGATGATCTCGAGTCGGCTGCCGGGGATCGCTTCATGAGCTGCGTAGGCGTGACCCACCGGAATGATGGCGTCCTGATCGCCCCACACGATGAGCGTCGGCATCTGCGCCGCTAGGTAAAGTCTGTCCATGGCGCTCACCGCCTGTCCTCCCGGGTCGATCACTGCCCGAATCGTCCGCACGAAGGCTCGGCGGTTGGCAGACTCGGTGAGCGAGGCGTAGGCGCTCCACATCTCGGCAATCCGGCCCATGCGGACGCCGCGCTGGTGAAGCATCCGGCTGATCCCATTGCCCTTCTCGCGCACCACGGACGGGAACAGCACCGGCATCACGTACTCGCTGCCTGGGAGGGTCATGAGGCGCAGCATCCAGCTCACTTCCCGCCCGAGACCGCCGCTGTCGACGAGGACGATCCGCTCGCAACACTCGGGGTGCTGGTAGGCCAGCTGCAGCGCCACGCCACCGCCGAACGACTGGCCGACGATACTGGCCCGTTCCACGCCGAGGGCTCCGAGCAGGTCGCGCATTCCACTGGCATAGGCACCGAGGGAATAGTCGCCGAGGGGCTTGGCGGAGTGGCCGTGACCGATCAGATCGGGGGCGATGACCGTGTAGCGGTCGGCCAAGGCCGGCATCACCTCTCGCCATGCCCGGGAACTACCGGCTATCCCGTGGATGAGCAGGAGCACTGGCCCTGCGCCCTCCATTCGGTACCCAACCTCATGGCCGTGGATGGATACGTGGTGCAGCTCAAAGCCCATGGCCCCATTGTCCCCCAGATCCCAGGACAAGGAGACAGGGAGCCAACCTGCTCGGACAATCGTCTCTCATCCGGGCACGCGGCCCCCGCCGCCATCAGCCCCGGATTGCGTCCTCAGCGAGACAGGTTGAGGCACTGGCTGATCTCAGCTGCGCCGGCTGAGCACCGATCAAGTGTCAGCCTGGTGGGCTAGGCCTGCTCCTATCCTCAGCTCACCCGGCTGAGGACGGCGGCGCTCAGCTCATTGGGCGAAAAGCCTCAGCCGTGATGAGCGCATACCCGGCCGGGATCTGGGGCAGAGGCCAGGCATCGACCCGGTCCCCACGGGCACGTCAGGCACGGAATTCACTAGTGAACCGCGAGCCGTCGCGCCCGCGAACGATTGGATCTTCTCGCCATGGGTCTGGTCGACGTGCAGATTGTCCTGTGAAGTCTTCCTCCGCCGCAGCGTGGAACTGTTCACACGCGCGAGAGGTGCCGCCAAGGAAGCAACGGACCATTGCCGGTCAGTTGTCGGCGAGAGCCACCCGGGCGAGAGCTTCGACCGGGGCCAAGGCACCGGGACCTTGCGCCGCCACGATCGTCCGGCTCCCATTTGAATAGGCATTGAGGACGGAACGACCGGCGGTTGTCGTGCCAAAGGCCCCGTCGCCAAGGCCGGAGATGCTCGGCATCGCGGGTGCCCCCGGAGCGTGGGCGACCTGCCCGGCGAACACGGTTGCGGATTGGTGCGCAAAGATGGTGACGCCGGCATTACCTGCGCTGCTGGTGTACTCGCAGACGACCCCACCTCCCGCCGTCGGAGTGGTGATCGGGCCCCCGTAGGAGCCCCCGAGCGCAGCATTGGCTTGGGCCAACGTCGGGCAGGTCGCAGTACCCGTCGTCGCGGCTGCAGTGGTCGGTACGGCTGCGGTGGTCGCGCTCGCGGGTTGTGTCGTGGTCGCTGAGGGAGACGAGGTCGAAGTGGTTGCAGAGCTGCTGCTGCTTGATCCGCAGGCCGTCAACACCAGCCCGGCCATCAGGGCACCAGCGGCCAAGGTCGTTCGAGTCTTCATGGTCAAGACCCTAGGCCAAGCTCATGGTCCTGCAAGTGGACAGTGACCCCCTGAACTCGTGACTCGTAACGGAAGGCTGAGACGACGCGATCCGGATGGCCCTACGAACGACAGGGTCCTACGCATTCTTTGCCACGGCCATTGCAGGCCGAGGTGCCGTGCTGCCCACCCATCCGGGGGCCTGTCCGATTTCTTGTGTATCGAGCACGATCAGCTTCTTCAGACGGTGATGCGGTCGCCGTAGTGGAGCACGAGAGTGTTGAGTACGTGCTTCCAGTTTCTCACGCGGCCGACGACGTTGCTCCCCGGCTGACCCGCCGGAACCGCCCGAGCGCGAGGTCGCCCTGGCGTCGACTTGACGCCCGGCCCGCCGGGACGCCCCCAAGTCCCCCGGACGCCCGACCCGTCAGGCCGCCATCCCCACGATGGGGGCGTTCAGGTGCTGGCCGCCCATCGAGCCCGAGAACGGGGCGTGGAAGGAGAACAGGCCGCCGTCGGAGGCCACCTCGTAGTAGCCGGTCGGGGTGGCGGCCATGCCGACCACCGGCAGGTTGAGCGGCAGGCCGCCCATCGACCCGAGGAACGGCGCGCCGTAGGCGAACAGGCCGCCGTCACTGGCCACCTGGTAGTAGCCGCCGGCAGCCGTCACCGTCATGCCCACCATCGGCTTGTTGAGCGGATGGCCGCCCTGGGAGCCGAGGAACGGGGCGCCCCCGAAGGAGAACATGCCGCCATCGGAGGCGACCTCGTCGTAGCCGCCGGTCGGGGTGACCCCGATGCCGACCACCGGCTTGTTGAGGGGTTGGCCGCCCATCGACCCGGCGAAGCGGGCGTCGCCGAAGGCGAAGAGGCCCCCGTCACTGGCCACCTCGAAGTAGCCGTTGCCGGAGGGCGTCACCCCGATGCCCACGATGGGGGCGTTCAGGTGCTGGCCGCCCATCGACCCGAAGAAGGCGGCGTCGCCGAAGGCGAAGAGGCCGCCGTCACTGGCCACCTCCCAGTAGCCGCCGCCGTCCGGCGTCTCGGCGATGCCCACGATGGGGGCGTTCAGGTGCTGGCCGCCCATCGACCCCTTGAATGGCGCGCCGCCGAAGGCGAAGATGCCGCCGTCACTGGCCACCTCCAGGTAGCCGGGTCGGGGAATGGGAGCGGTGAGGATCGACGTCTGGTACTGCGACGCGACCTCGGTGGAGCCGACCGCCGTGCAGGTGGAGCCGGGGACGCACGACACCCCGGACAGGTAGTCGGCCGTCGACGCCGACGGCACCGCCTCGGACGCCCAGGTCGACCCGTTCCAGGCGAGCACCTCGTTCAGGTAGTTGTTGTAGGAGGCGCTGCCGTAGATGTAGCCAACCGCCACGCACGAGGTGGGCCCGAAGCAGTCCACCGCGTCGAGACCACCACCGTTGGTGCCTGCCGACGGTGCCGGCGCGATCGACCAGGTGGACCCGTTCCAGTCGAGCACCAGGTTGTCCTCGCCGGTCAAGGTCGACGGGGTGCTGGCGTAGCCCACCGCGCTGCAGACGGTCGGCGAGGCGCACGAGACCGACGGGAGGTAGTTGTCCTCGTTGGCGGCGGTGTTGGGGCTGGGGGTGATCGACCAGGTGCTCCCCTGCCAGGTCTCGACCAGGGTCTGATCAGCGCCGCTCGTGGATCGGTACCCGGCCGCCACACAGAAGGTGGCAGTCGGGCACGAGACGGCGTCGAACTCGCTGTCGGTGCTGCCCGCCGGGTTGACGGTGGCGGCCACCGTCCACGCCGAGCCGTTCCAGGTCTCGGCCAGGGGCGTGTATGCCGCCGGGGTGTCCTCGTAGCCGGCGGCGGTGCAGGCCGTCGGGCTCAGGCACGACACCGCATCGAGATAGGTGTGGGTCGCCCCGGTGGGCGGTGTGGGCACGATGGTCCACGTCGAGCCGTCCCAGGCCTCCACCAGCGGTGTGCCCACCGTCGTCAGGAAGTTGTAGCCGACGGCCATGCAGAAGGTGGCATTGGTGCACGACACGTTGTCCAGCTCGTCACCGGTGGACGGTGCCGGGGCGTTCGGGCTCGGGGTGATCGACCAGGCGCTCCCGTTCCAGGTCTCGACCAGGGTGTCTTGGCCGGCATACCCCACCGCCACGCAGAAGGTGGCCGTGGGACACGAGTCGCCGTAGAGCTCATTCTCCGTCGAGGGCGAGGTGTTCGGGCTCGGGACCTTCGACCACGACGAGGGGACGACCAGGCGGGGCGGTACGGTGGACGGCAACGGTTGCGACGGCGCGTGGGCGACCGCATGGCCGCCACCGGTCGGTGGGCCGCTCGGTGGTGGGGCAGCCCCGGCGGTGCCTGCCGCCAACCCCGTCCCGGCCACGGTCACCAGTGCGGCGACGAGCACGCCGACCGACCTCCTCCGAAGCGACAGTCCCATGTCCCGACCTCCTGCCTTCCCCGGTCGCACGCCGCCCCCGGGTGAGACTCATGGTAGCTGGCCACCCTGCGGTTTCATAGGAGCGGGGCCGGATTCGCCGGAATATCTGACCCTGATATTGCAGCCGGTTGGGCTTTGCAGTGCTCAATGCGGCCTTCGCCTACCCGGCTGCAATATCAGGGTCAGAGTAGGAACCCCCCTGTCCCGCCGCGGTGAGGGTGCGCGGCCCGTCCGTACTCCCGGAGAGGCAACACGCCAGGACGACCGCTGGTGTTCAAGGGTTGGACTTGCGCAGAGTGAGGAGCGTAGACCGGCGATGAGGTCGAGCTGGCCGAGACGGCGGCCGCGCCGACCATCACCGTGGCATCGCCCCGGTGTGTCACCCTGGCACCGAGCGCCGGTCCGGGTCTCCGCATTTCCGACGATCACTTCGATCGATCTGACCTGAAGGTGACGTTCCCGACATCGGTGTGACATCCGGGTCAGAGTGACCCACCGACCGGGTACTGGTGGAGACGCATATTCGATGCCTGCGTATTGGTCTGGCCGCCCGCCACTCCCAGGCACGAACTCTCGATCTCGCTCCTCCTTGTTGCGCGCATCTCTACCGTCCTGGGCACGTGCGCGAGCGGGATCGAGCTCACCAAAAGTGACCACAGTGGTGCTGAAGCCCATCACCTAACCGTGCACACAAACAGAACGGTCTGGTTGGACGGTTTACGGCCCAGCTGCTGGGCCTGCACGCAACCGACATGTGTGTCACCCTGCTGAGCAGCGGGCCAGCGAGAAGGTCGCTGACGACGATGTCCGAACGAGCACGCGTTGAGCACCGGAAGCAGCAATTCCAACGTGTGGTGCTTTTCGCAGGAGATGACTGATCGTCGCATCAGATGCGAATCGACCATTGGACTCCCAGGTCAGCACGTAGATCGCCATCAACGGATTCCGTCGATTCGCGCAACGTCACCCTCCACCCTCGCCTGGTCAGGGGCGTTGTGGAACTTCGAATCGAATACGCATCAGATGAAATATGCGAGGTTGACGGCCGCGGGTGACGTTGGAGGTGACGTCGAACCGGATCATGAAAGGAACTGGGGCACGTTGTCCCGCTTCGCACCATGGAGTACCGATGTTCATCCAACACAGGGATTCACCGCTGGACTGGAGGCAACGGCCATGACCGCACAGGATCATCCGCGCCGCTCCTCCGGCCCGCGGTCGGGATCGCGCCGACCGGGCTCGACCCGACCACAAGAAGCCCCCCGCCCCAGGCGCCCATCGTCATCGTCAACGGGCTCCACGAGCATCCGCCTGTACCCAGCGACCTTCGTGAAGATCTCTGCCGATCAGAATGAGCAGGATTTCGAGGCCCTCAAGGCCGAAGCGGCCAGTGGCCGGATCACAGTCGAGTCGGGCCTGTAGACCTCCCAAGTCACGGCCGTGAAGGACGCAGTGGACGCGGTCCAAACGCAGGCGGTCGGCGAGGGGGATGCGCGCTGCCTGTTCCCTGCCCTCGAGAGACACTGTTCGGCGTGCTGATCATTGGCGACCCTGGTTGGATCGACCGGGACCGTCCCTGGCTACGGGAATTGAACAGCTTTCTGATCGGGATCGCCACCCTGGCCACCGCCTGCCGCGGTCCGCCTGGTGGTCTCCATCGTCAACGTCTCAGTGTTCGCCATCAACCCCAATATGCTTTTGGCGAGCGACGGGGCCATTTGGCTCACCAATGTGATCACCTTCGTGCTGTCGTACTTGAACCCGGACCGTCGTGGCCCCACAGCCCGGGCCAATGGTGGTGGCGATCCGGGAGCGCTGATCTTCCCGGAGATGAAGAATGAGGAGCACGTGGCACCGCGTTGGACACTGAAATTCATTGAGTACGACCACTTCGCCACCGCTCTCAGCTCAACCGACGTCTCGGCCAACAGGCCGTTGACGAAGCTGATGATGATGGCCGAAGAGGCGATCTCGCTAGTCATTGCACTGTTGGTCACAACCCGGGCGGTGGACATCCCGAGGTGGGCTGGTGGTCGCGAGCGAGATGCGCCTATGGCAGAGGAATTCCGGGCCGGTTCAGCCCTGCGATCCAGATCGGCTCGCGATCGAGGGTGTCCGTGCCGAAGCTCGAACGCTACCTCCACGGCGTCGACGGCTCCGCTTGACCTACCGGGGACGGGAACGTCTCCCCCACCACGCCCGAAGTGGTCACATTCGCCGGTCGCCCGACCGGTTGTCCAGATCTACACTGTGACCTGGTCTTTCTTGTGGGCGCTAGAGTGGGCGCTAGAGGACTCGAACCTCCGACCTCAGCCGTGTGAA
>PLHF01000113.1 GCA_003138855.1 Acidimicrobiaceae bacterium
GGTGATCTGACCGGCGAACCTCACTGGAGCGAGTGAGTTCGCGCCACATGATCAATCAATGCAACAGAGCCGAGCAGAGCAGGTCCCTTGTGCGAGGCACCGCCGACATGCATGTGGGGATGAGCGAGCTCTTCCTCGACCGTTTTGACCTGGACGAAGCCAACGAGCATCTCCAGAGGGCTCAGGACCTCGGCGAGTACGCCGGGATGCCGCAGTTCCCATACCGCTGGCGCGTCGCCAGCGCACGAGTGCGGGCCGCCGAAGGCGACCGGGAGGGCGCGCTGGAGCTCATCGATGAGGCCGAGCGCTTCTATGTCAGCGACTTCTTTCCCGATGTTCGACCGGTCGCGGCGCTGAGAGCCCGCCTGTGGATCGCCAATTCGCAGCTACGCGACGCTCTCGGATGGGCCCGCCAGGCCGGAGTGTCCGTTGATGACGAACTCAGCTACCTGCGTGAGTTCGAGCACATCACGCTGGCAAGGCTGCTGTTGGCCCGGGCGAAGGCAGACCGCATTGGAGCCCCGGTTCGCGATGCGCTCGCCCTGCTCGAGCGGCTAGGCCAAGCCGCTGCCGAGGGATCCAGGTCCGGCAGCATGATCGAGATCCTGGTGCTGGAGGCGCTCGCACTCCAGGTCCAGGGGGACACCGCCGCCGCGCTCGGACCTCTAGGACGCGCGCTGAGAGAGGCGGAGCCGGAAGGCTATGTGCACCTCCTGATCGACGGGGGACTGCCAATGGCCTCCCTGCTGAAGGAGGCCGCCAGACGTGGCATCGCTCCCGCCTACGTCGATGAGCTCTTGGCGGCCGGCGGTGGCTTCACTGGTTCTGCTTCGAAGAAGCAGAACCTGATCGAGCCGCTCAGCGAGCGGGAACTGGACGTCCTTCGACTTCTTGGTTCCGACCTCAGCGGCCCGGACATCGCTCGCGAGCTCATGGTCTCGCTGAACACCATGCGGACCCACACCAAGAACATCTACACCAAGCTCGATGTCAATGACCGGAGGGCAGCCGTTCGCCGGGCACAGGAACTGGACCTCTTGTCGAGAAGGCGCAGCACTTAGCGCTGACCGCCGGTAGGTCTCAACCCGTCAGTGCCCTCTGAGGGCATCTGCGCGCGTGCGCAGGGTCGTCGTTCCATCACCTTGCAGCTTGTCGAGCGCGGCGAAGCGGCCGGCCAAGGTGAGGACCAACGCCTCGATGGGCCCGGTGACATCCACACCGTCGCCGGCCGACCACTCCGCGTCGGTCGCGATGGCTCGAATGCCTTCAAACAGTTTCGGACCGGGAAAGAAGCGGTTGGTCCAGAGATCCGTGGCCACTGGGATCATTCGCCCATTGGGAATGTTGCGGTCTTCCTCAAGTGGTCGGCGGATGTCCAATTGGTGGATCACGATGTCCTCGAGCATGGACAACGACGACAGGCCGGGCAGATGCGTGCGCGCGAAGACCACACTTCTGAAGTCCTCGAGAAGCGTCGCAACGGGGCCCGCTCCTCGCTGCCGGGCATCCTTAGCGATGTAGCGGTTGATTCGGAATCCCGATGTAATGAACCCCCAGGCAGCCTGAGGAACGGTCATGCGAGTCTCGCTCACCATGTGTCCGACGACGTCCCGGATACGCCATTCAGCGCAGAGCGAAGGGGTGTCCCATTGCTCGGGCGTGAGTGTCTCGAGAAGCTCCAAGAGAGCTTGGCGCTCCTGGTGCACGTCCGTCCAGACATCGGTCCCGGTGGACATGAGCATGCTCCTTCCTTCAGAGGGGAGCGATTTCCGCTCAAGCGGCGAGACTGAACGGCGGGTAGCGATCCGTGAGGAAGCCGACGTAGGCCTCGACCCGCAGGGCATAGCGATAGACGTTGACGAGGAAGTCCCGGATCCCTTCGGGGTACTCCCCGGTGACGAGCACCGCGACGAGGCCGGCGAAGACACCCAGGCCGGCCACGATGGCCAACGCCACCACGACGACGTACTGAGGAATGGCGAGGAACCACTTGTACAGCGGCTTCCACCGCTCGAGGTGTTCAGGATAGGTCAGACGCAGTGACGTGTGGGGCTCCAACCCGTCGTCCTCAGAGGAGAGGTCGAAGTCGAACGGAGGATAGTCCTTGTGCATGAAGAAGGCGTAGCTCATGGCCCGCCATTCGTAGCGGTAGGTCATGACGATGGCGTCGAAGATCGGTCGTGGGATGCGCTTGGTGAACAGCACGGCGAAGAGACTGATCAGGGTCAGGATTTGGCGGAGGGACCGCATTGCCCAAACAATCATTAGGTGCGGGATGGCCAGTAGCCACTGCACGAGTGGGCGCCACCGGGTGATGTGCCGATCGGCTTGGAACTCCAGCTGGAGGGGATATGAGGCGGACGTGGACATGAGGACTCCTTTACGGGTCATGGATTAGGTGTAACTGGCATTGGAGATGGCACCTGGGACTGGGGAGCTTCGATCAATCTTCGATCTGGTGGGAAGTGAACCCCTTGGTGAAGAGCCAGATCGGCAGGATCAACTCGAAGAGGCCGCCGGGGACCAGCGCAAGCATCCCTGCGCCGTGAGTGACGTCGATCAGGTTGAACATGGCCAAGATGGTTCCCACCAAGAAGACCGGATAGCCGATGAGACCGAGCATGGAGAGGTTCCTCGGCACGATCCTCGATGTCAGCAAGGCCGACGATAGGACCAGCCCCGCGGTACCGGAAACCGCATAGACAGCAAGCACGTACGCGTTCCACTGCGCGTGACTTGTCAAGAAGTACACGCCCACCGCCACGAGTGTGAGGCACTCCGTCACCCTCAGGACGAAGTACGCCCGCGAGCGAATCGGTGTATCCGCCATGAGGATCCGCCGCATCGCCACACCGTTTGCCGCGACCGCGAGGCCGCAGCAGCCCAGGAGGAACACGCCGGCGATGAGTCCGTTGTGCGCGGTCGCGTTCGAAAAGTACGAGCGGATGAGCACGTTACCGATGGCAAAGGTGAAGGTGGCAGTGAGGAAGAGCAGTCCGACAAGGACTGCGGTCTTGCTGACGGATGTCGTGGTCGGCGCCGGAGCGGCCACGACCGCCACGGACGTGGCGGTTGTGTGTTCGATCGATCGGTCCAGCATTGATGTCTTCATGGTCCCTCCGTTCGTGGGCTTACGTTGTAAGTACAGTATACTTACGACGTAAGGTTGTCAAGGACCGCATCGGTAAGGGATGGGGATGGCCCACGGCGGACCGGTTTCTCCGGCGGCGGGTCAGGGTGCCAACGGGCGGGGACAGTTGCAGCGTTCAAGTCGAGTCGCGGGCCCTTCCGAGCCCGTCGAGGATCAGGTCCAGCCCGAATCCGAACTCATTTCCGTAGTCATAGCCGGGCCGGAGGACGTGCTCGACGGTGAACTCGGTGAGGTGGGGGTACTCGTCGGCGGGGACCTGCGCCATCATCATCTGCGCCACCTCGACCGTCTGCTCCTCGGTGTCGCCCAAGGGCAGAGTGGCCTCTTGCAGCGCGAAACCGTAGATGTAGCTGTCGAGGGCGGAGAACGCGTGGGCGGCCATCGGGATCGAAAAGCCACCCTCACGGAGGCTCCCGATGACGGCGTCATGGTGGCGGAGCGTGGCGGGGCCAGGTGAGGTGCGCGTCGACATCAGGGCGATCGCCCAGGGATGGCGCCGCAGCGCCAGCCGGGCGGACTGCGCCCGCTCGCGCATCGCCGTCTTCCAGTCGGCTCCACCCGCGGGCAGGTCGATCTCGCCGAAGACCATGTCGACCATGCCGTCGAGGAGCTGGTCCTTGTTGGTCACGTGGTTGTACAGCGACATGGCCTCGACCCCGAGGGCTTCGCCGAGCTTGCGCATACTGAGCGCCGCGATCCCGCTCTCGTCGGCGAAGGTGACGGCAGCACGCAGCACCCGCTCCCTGCTCAGGGGGATCCGGGCCTTTGTGACCGGCTTGGTCTTCGGAGCCATCTGCTTCCCTCCACGTCCATGCCCTTGACTTCCTTACGCCGTAAGCATACTATCAACTTACACCGTAAGCCATTGACCATCGGAGAAACCATGACGAAAGCAACGCTCACCCGGCCCACGGACCCGAGAACCGCCTCCCTCGGCGCCGGCATGGCGTCGGTGGCGGGACACGATCTCGGGTCCCCGCCCGACGAAGCCCTCCGAGAGGGCGAGATCAACAGGCTCGCGGAGACGAACCACTCGATTCGCAAGGCCAGCACCACTGCGGGAGTCGGACTCCTGGCCATGTCGGTGCTCTCGGCCTTTGGATACCTCGTCGCCGTAAAGGGGCTCGTGGTTCCGGGAAATGTCGCACGGACAGCCAAGAACATCGCGGACCACGAGGGCATGTTCCGGTTCGGCATCCTGAGCCTGTACCTGGTGGCCGTCCTCGATGTCGTCGTCGCATGGGCGCTGTACCGCGTGTTCAAGCCCGTGAGTGACACTTTGTCGAAGTTGGCGGCGTGGCTCCGAGTCGCGTACGCCGGGGTCTTCGTCGTGGCCATCAGCCAGCTCATCCGAGTGCTCGCCCTGCACACCCAGGCGCTCCGGCACATCAACTCGTTCACCAATATCTGGGATGCTGGGCTCGTACTCTTCGGGTTGAATCTGTTTGTGCTGGCCTACCTGGCCTACAGATCGGGGTATGTCCCGAAGCTGCTGGGTGTCCTGCTCGCCATCGCGGGTTTCGGCTATGTCTTCGACACCGCCGTCCGGGTGCTCGTCCGAGGCTCCTCGTCTGATGTCTCCGCGATCACGGGCATGGTTGAGTTTGTGTTCGCGCTCTGGCTCGTTATCCGGGGGCGCCGCATCACAGTGAACGACTCTGAATCCCACGACAACTCAATTGGAGCAGCCCGATGACCTCGAAGAACGAAGCGACGAAGACCCCAATGCTCGATGACTCGATCGAGCCGACGCCACGTTCCACCGACGCCGAAACGATGAAGGCGATCGTCCAGGACGAATACGGTTCCGTGCCCGAAGAGGTCCTCCGACTGGCAGAGATCGACCGGCCTGCCATCGGCGACGACGAGGTCCTGGTAGAAGTACGTGCTGCCAGCGTGGATCGGGGTACCTGGCATCTGATGACCGGTCTGCCCAAGCTCATGCGCATCATGGGGTTCGGCATCCGCCGGCCCAAGGCGCCCAACCCAGGCCGGAGTCTGAGCGGCATCGTCGAGGCCATCGGTCAGAAGGTGACCGAGTTCAAGCCGGGCGACGAGATCTACGGCACCTGTGACGGCTCGTTCGCCGAGTATGCCGTCGCTCAAGAGGGACTGTTCGCCCGTAAGCCGGCAAACCTCTCCTTCGTGCAGGCGGCGGCGATCCCCGTTTCCGGGGTCACCGCGTTGCAGGGTGTGCGCGACCGCGCCAAGGTCCAACCCGGGGAGAAGGTGCTGATCGTCGGAGCGTCGGGCGGTGTGGGGACGTTCGCCGTCCAGATCGCTAAGGCCTACGGGGCCGAGGTCACCGGCGTTTGCAGCACTGCCAAGATCGATCTCGTCCGAGCCCTCGGTGTCGATCATGTCATCGACTACTCCCAGGGCGACTTCGCCGGCGGCGAGCAGCGCTACGACGCCATCCTCGACGTCGGCGGCAACAGCCCGTTGTCCCACCTACGTCGGGCCCTCACCCCTAGTGGAAGGCTCGTCATAGTCGGAGGCGAGACCAACGGGCGGTGGCTCGGTGGCTTCGACCGGCAGCTGCGGGCGATTGCGCTCTCCCCGCTGGTGACCCAGAAGTTGGGGATCTTCGGTGCCAAAGAGAACGCCGCGGACTTGTCAGCGCTCCGGGAGCTCGTTGCTTCAGGGAAGGTCACACCAGCCATGGACCGGACGTTCCCGCTCAGTGAGGTTCCGGCGGCCATGCGGTACTTCCAAGAGGGCAATGCCCGAGGCAAGCTCGTCATCACCGTCTAGGTCACGGAGAGAGCCAGATAAGTGCCGGTCAGGGGCACGCATATCCGGCAGGGGGCACCCGTCCCCCCTTATGAACACCAGGCTTGTCCTGGCATAGGTAGAGCGTTGGTACGGGAATAGCCGTCTGGGGTGGTAGCCGGCAATCCGTTCCATCGTTCTCTGACCACGCTCGCGTAACTCT
>PLHF01000023.1 GCA_003138855.1 Acidimicrobiaceae bacterium
CAAATCGCTTGACAGGTTCCGGGCCAGGATCGACCGTCGCGATCGAAATAGTGGCGTCCTTCAGTCGAGCCGGGACGATGCATTTCAGAGCCGTCGGATATCTACCGCTCGACAAAGTTGGCGGTCCGCGTTCGGACAAATTGGCACGATGGCAACGGCGTCATCCGAAATCGACCGTCATGGCCCCAGCTCAGGAGGGAGGGTGTAACCGATGCTGACGGTTCTCGTGGCTCTGGTGATAGTGGTCTCTACCGGGTTCGCGATCTTCCAATTCGCCCGATATGGCTTCGTCTCTCCGGCCTCGGCCTTGTACAGGTTCATGGCAGTGCTGCCTTCCGGGGTTGCGGACCATGTCCCCTCCCCGGGCTTCGGTACCCTTGAGCGCCTGATCGTCGGGGAGATCGCCCGCACCCGCACCACCTCGATGGCCAAGTTGGTGAGTATCCCCCTCCGCTTCGAGGTCGCCCTGTCCTCCCGCGATTGGGAGACTGTCAAAGGGAGTCCCGGATTCTTCCTCTCCGACACCGCTGCTGCTGCGGAGGAGCTGGCGCAAAAGCGAGGATGGGGAATAGAGGTGCACGTGGCGCTGGACTGGACGAAACGGGGCGGCGTCCCGACCGGCCATCCCAGCGTGGTTCCCATCGGACGGGCTACCACCCCAGCTGCAGAAGCCCCGCAGCGCATCGTCACCACCAGTGGCCCCCTCGCTCGGGCTGAGCTAAAGGCGAACAGCAGACGGTGGGAGGAGACTGAACGTAAAGAGAAGGTGGTCGAGAGCGCCGGGCCGGTCGTGGAGACTCAGCCGATCGATACTCTCGTCCTCGAACCCCTCCAGCCCGACTCCCCTGCTATCTACATGCTGCCGCAGATGCGCAAGCTTCTCATCGGCCGGGACGAGAACGCCGACGTGGTTATCGATCACATAGAGGTCTCGCGCCGCCAGTGCGGAATCGAGCGGTTAGCAAACAAATTTGTGGTGAGCGACTTGAGCTCCACCAATGGCACTCGAATTAACGGTGCAGTCGTCAGCGAGGGAACTCCCATTGCTGTGGGTGACGTTTTGGAACTGGCGCGGACGGTCTCGTACAAGCGCATCTGAACAGTCCAGTAGCGGGATCAGTATGAATCTCGTAGTGTCCGAAAACTCGAACCTGGCCTCAAGCCACAAGCTGGTACTCGTGGATCAGTCCGCCCAGCCGGTCGTGTCGACGTATCCGTCCCAGAGGGCTGAAGGGCGCCAAACATTCAATTGGGCCTCTGGACTGGCACTTCCCGTCGATGCTCGGCCTGTGGGTGCCGAAAATGTCATCCGGGTTGCCTGAGCAGCACTTTCGCGAATCGGCCGATGGTGACGAAACTGGCCCATGCCCTGTCGTTTCTCTACCTCGGCTTCGTCTGAATCCCCCAATTAGTGCGCCTCAGTCGGAGCGACAACGGTGATCTGGCCATCGAGGATGTCATGCTCCGCCATGAGGTAGCCGTCCTGCGTCGTCAGATCACCCGACTGGCCCTTCAGCCTCCTGATCGAGCGATCTTCGCCGGCCTGAGCCGGCCACTCGATCGTCAACACCGAGGCCGGTCCTTCGTGCAGCCCGAGACCCAGCTCCGTTGGCACCGAGACCTGATTCGTCACAAGTGGACCCAACCCCACCAACCGGGACGCCGGACCATTCCCGCCGGCACCGTTGGGATCATTGTGCGACTGGCGCGAGAGAAACCCAGCTGGGGCTATCGGAGGACCCATGGCGGCTCGCCAGGCTGGGTGTTGCCTTGGCCCCCTCGACCATCTGGGCCATCCTGCGCAGGCACAAGATCGACCCCTTACCGATGCGGACGGGACCCAGCTGGAAGGAGTTCCTTCGAAGCCAAGCGTCCTCCATGCTGGCCTGCGACTTCTTCACCGTCGACACAGTGCTGCTGAAGCGGCTCTACGTGCTTCTCTTCTTTGAGCTCGACACGCGCCGGGTGCACGTGACCGGGGTCACAGCCCACCCAATCGGGTCCTGGGTAGTCCAAAGGGCGAGAGATCTGACCATGTCGCTGGCCGACCGAACTCATCTAGTCAAGTTCCTGATCCGGGACCGAGATGCGAAGTTCACCTCGAGCTTCGACGCAGCCTTCAAGGCTGAAGGAATCCGGATCATCCGCACCCCGATCCGCGCTCCACGGGCCAACGCGTTTGCCGAGCGCTACGCAGGGACTGTGCGTCGCGAGGCTCTCGACCGGATGCTGATCCTCGGACGCCGCCATCTGGAACACGTCCTGGCCGGCTACGTCGTCCATTACAACGAGCACCGGCCCCACCGGGCGCTTGGTCAAATGGCACCTATGTCGAGGTCCCCGGTCTCGACGCCGACGTCTCCTGGTGCAAATCGGCTGCGAAGAATCGACAAGCTCGGTGGTCTCATCCATGAGTACGAATTGGCTGCGTGAAGCACTCCGATGACATTTTCGGCACCCACGGGCTGGATGGGTCGGATCAGACGGAGATGCTTCACCTCGACAGCCTCGTCCATCGACTGTCTAGGAACGAGCCCCACGGCATCCAGGCCAGGTCCCGCTCAATGCAACAGTGCCCGCTTGATGCACGTATAAGCCAGATTCGGAGTCGAGCCCGACAGATCTCCCAACCCTTAA
>PLHF01000121.1:0-47609 GCA_003138855.1 Acidimicrobiaceae bacterium
GGCGGCTACTGGCTGGTGGCGTCCGACGGCGGCATCTTCGCCTTCGGAGACGCCGGGTTCCACGGCAGCGCCGGGGCGCTGCCGCTCGACGCCCCGATCGTGGGCATGGCCGCCGACGACTCGACCGGGGGCTACTGGCTGGTGGCGTCCGACGGCGGCATCTTCTCCTACGGCGCACCCTTCTTCGGAGCGGGCTGACCGTAGGGGTCCCGGTTGGCCCCGGCCCCCTCCGCTCCGGTCCTAGCCGGCCCAGATGATCGACTGCAGTTCCGAGTAGGCCTCGAGGCCGTAGTCGCCGCCGTCCCGCCCGATCCCGCTCATCTTGAAGCCGCCGAAGGGCGCATCCATGTTGCGCTGGGCGGTGTTGATTCCGACGTGGCCGGCCCGGAGCAGCTTGGCCACCCGGAACGCCCGGGCGGTGTCCCCCGAGAAGACGTAGTCGTACAGGCCGAACTCCGAGTCGTTGGCGATGGCGATGCCCTCCTCCTCGTCGTCGAAGGGGATGGCCACCACCACCGGGCCGAAGATCTCCTCGCGGGCTGCGGTCATGTCGTTGGTGCCGGTGATGAGGGTGGGCTCCACGTAGTACCCGGTGGGCAGGTGATCGGGTCGGTTGCCGCCGAACACCACCTCGCCCTGTCGGCGGCCGGAGTCGATGTAGCCGAGCACCCGCTGCTGGTGGGCGGCGGAGATCAGTGGTCCGACCATGGTCTCCCGCTCGGTCGGGTCCCCCACCTTGAGCCGGCCGGCGAAGGTGGAGAGCCCGTCGACCAGGGCATCGAAGATGCTCCGGTGCACCACGGCGCGCGTGGGGGCGGTGCAGATCTGTCCGGAGTGGAACGCCCAGGTCGAGCCGATGGCGGTGATGGCGGCCTTGATGTCGGCGTCCTCGAAGACCACCGCTGCGCCTTTGCCGCCCAGCTCCATCAGCAGCCGCTTCATGGTGGGCGCGCCGGCCGCTGCGATCCGCTGACCGACCGTGGTGGAACCGGTGAACGACACCATGTCGACGTCGGGGGAGGAGGTAAGGGCCGAGGCCGGTTCGGGCCCTTGGGCGCTGATCAGATTCACCACGCCGGGGGGGAAGCCGACGTCGTCGAGGACGCGGGCCAGTTCCACGACGGCCAGCGGGTCCTGGGGGGCGGGCTTGATGACCACCGTGTTTCCCATGGCCAGGGCCGGTGCCACCTTGCCGGCCATGTTGGTCAGCGGGAAGTTGTAGCTGGCGATCGCCGCCACCACCCCCACCGGCTGCCGGTAGGCGAGGGCGCTGATCAGGCCACCGGGGGCCAGTGGGGTGGCCGCGGTGGCGATGGGGGGCAGCATCGACTCCTGGACGTGGCGGATGTCCCGCGAGTAGCGGTCGAACCGGTCGGCGCTGACGGGCACCTGCATGCGCGAGCCGACCGATGCGGTGGCCCCGGTCTCGGCGATGACCAGGGGGACCAACTCGTCGTTTTTGGAGCGTATGGCTGCCGCCGCGGCCTTGAGCAGGGCCAGGCGCTCCTCGGCGGGAGTGGCCGCCCACGCCGGGAAGGCCTCGCGGGCGGCGGCCGCAGCCGCTGCGGCATCGGCGACCGAGGCATCGGGGGCCTGGCCCACAACCTGCTCGGTGGCCGGGTTGATGATGTCGTAGGTGCCGTTGCCGGCGTCGACCCACTTGCCGCCGATCAGCAGCTGCGTTTCGTCCCTGGTGACCTGACTGCCCACGGTGGATCCCCTTTCACGGTGATCGATGTGTCCCGATGGAGCGCCGATGGCTGAGTGGTTCGCGCCCGTGCGGCAGGAGGCCGCACCCATCGGGCACGGCCGCTCGCATGTGACGTTGCGTCAGCAGTGTAGGTCCTGACCGTGGCGCCGGTGGGCGGGGACTCAGGCCTGCGCCGGTGTGGGATCCACCGTCACGGTGTCGCGTCCCGACCGGAGCAGCGTCCCGGGAAGATTGCCGGTCGGCTTGCCGTCGGCCACGGTCTCGACCCCGTTGACCAGGACGCGGACCACGCCCAGGGAGTCGGCGATGAGCCGGGGGCTGCCGCCTGGTAGGTCGTGGACCAGGGTGGCCGGTTCCGATCCGATGGTCTCGGGGTCGAAGACGAACAGGTCGGCGGACAGGCCCACGGCCACGCGGCCGCGATCGTGCAGGCCGAACAGCTCGGCGGGGGCCTCTGTCATCAGCTGGACGGCCCGCTCCAACGGCACCAGCTTCCGCTTGCGGAGGCAGTCGCCGAGGAACGAGGTCGGGTAGTTCGAGCCGCACATCCGATCGAGGTGGGCACCGGCGTCGGAGCCGCCCACCATGGCGCCGGGGTCGTTCCAGACCGCGACCCGCGCCTGCCACGAGGCGTCGTCGCCATCGGAGGCCTTTGGCCACAGCACCGTGCGCAGGTCGTCGGCGATGACCAGGTCGAGCAGGGCGTCGAAGGGGGCCTTGCCCTGCTCCTCGGCGATCGATCCGACGTCGCGCCAGCTCAAACCTTCGTTTTCGGGGGCGAACGTGTCGCCGATGATGTAGTTGGCCCAGTGCGAGAGTCGGCGGAACACCCCGGCCTGGTCGGAGTGGGCCAACTCGTCGAGGTGGGAGCGGATACCCGGGTCGCGCAGCTGCTCGATCCGCTCGTCGACCGGCAGCCCCATGACGTCGCCCCATCCGGGGATGAGGAAGAGGGCGCAGTGGGTCCGGAAGCTCATGTTCATCGGCACCAGCGTGGGCATGGTCAGCGCCACGATGCGGCCGCCGGCGCTGGCCGCCGCGGAGGAGGCCTCCAGCTGGCGCGCCGTCTTGGCCGGCGTCCGCGAGTCGACGGTCAACAGATTCCAGTTGAGCGGTCGGCGGGCCGTGGTGGTCATGGCCACCATCAGGTCGATCTCCTGGTCGGAAAAGGTGTCGAGGCACCCGTCGGTGATGTACTCGAGGGTCGTGCCCGGGTGGTCGCGGACCACCTCGCAGAAGGCCAGCATCTCGCGGCGGTCGGCATGCCGGGAGGAGATCGGGTTGCCGTCCCCGTCGGAGTGGGTGCGTGACTGTGAAGAGGAGAACCCGAGCCCCCCGGCCTCGATCGATTCGGCCAGCAGCCGGGTCATCGCCGCCAGTTCGTCGTCGGACGCGACGTCGGAGGCCCGCTCGGATCCCATGACCCACCGGCGCAGCGCGCAGTGCCCCACCAGAAACCCGGCGTTCACCCCGAGGTTGCCCTCCAGTCGTTGGAGGTACTCGCCGAAACTCGTCCAGTCCCAGGCGATCCCGTTCTCGAGCGCGTCCAGGGGCATGCCCTCGACCTTGGCCATCATCCGCCGGATGTAGTCGTGGTCGGATGCCTTGATCGGGGCCAGGGTGAACCCGCAGTTCCCCCCGATCACGGTGGTCACACCGTGGAGGTTCGACGGGGAGGCAGTGGGGTCCCAGAAGAGCTGGGCATCGTAGTGGGTGTGCGGGTCGATGATCCCCGGGGCGACCACCAGGCCCTCGGCATCGAGCTCGGTGGCACCTCGCTCGTCCACCTCGCCGACCGCGACGATTCTCCCGTCACGGATGCCGACGTCGGCCCGACGGCCGGGAGCCCCGGTTCCGTCGACGACCAGGCCATTTCGGATCACGTACTCGAGCATGGTGGTGTTCCCTTCCTGTGGTGATGGAAGCGTCCCCCCTCACCGGGAGCCGCGCCACCTTCGTCGGGTGCGGGCCAGAACTGACTGACCGTCAGATTATGGCACTCCCACCGGTTCCGCGGGAGCGGCGATGAGTGGGCGTCGGGGAGGTCGGACGGTCGGTACGGATGCGAAGCGCGGCCCCGACGGCCCGGTCGGGCGGGACGGGAGGGTCACAGGGCAGTCGATGGTAATTTCTCGACATCCACCAACACTGGTTCCAGAACCACCTCCTGCCGGTCATCGTGCTGCTCCTCGGTGCCGGGTTGATCGTCCGCTTCGCCCACTGGGTGGGGGCGCGGCGGAGGCGTTGGGTCGACGCCCAGATCCGCCGACAGATCGAGTCGGGAGAGGTGGCCTCCGAGGGACTCAAGCGGTCCCGGGCCATCAGCGAGGCGGTCGAATGGGTGGCGGTGGCCCTCGCGTACTTCATCGCCGGCATCCTCGCGCTCGACCGGCTGGGCATCCCGCTCACCACCCTGGTGGCCCCGGCCACCGTGGTCGGCATCGGGCTCGGCTTCGGGGCCCAGCAGATGGTGGGCGACCTGCTGGCCGGGTTCTTCCTCTTCGCCGAGCACCAGTTCGCCTTCGGCGACGTCATCCGGTTGTCCGTGCCCGGGCAGACGGTCGGAATCACCGGCACGGTCGAAGAGCTCACGCTCCGGGTCACCAAGCTGCGGACGGCCCAGGGCGAGCTGGTCGTGGTGCCCAACAGCGCGTTGCGTCAGGTCACCAACCTTTCGAAGGACTGGTCGCGGGCGGTCATCGACATCCCCGTTTCGGTGACCGAGGACCTGGAGCAGGTCACGACGTTGCTGAAGGACGTGGTCGGGGCCATGGCGGCGGACCCGCGGTGGAGCGACCTCCTGCTCGGGGCACCGGTGGTGGCCGGGGTGGAGACCATCGACGTGGGGTACGTGCAGCTCCGCTTGATCGCACGCACCCTCCCGGGACGCCAGTTCGAGGTGGCCCGGGAGATCCGAATGCGGGCGGCCACCGCACTTCGCACGGCGGGCATCACCTCGCCGTCGATGGGCGAGTCGGCCACCCAGGGGCAGCCGTGAGCGACCTCACCCTCGGTGAGGAGACCCCGGGTGACGACGATCCGGCATCGGGGGAGCAGTCGGTGGTCCACCGGGACGCCCCCGTCGAAAAAGTCGAGCCGACGCCCCGCAGCGCACTGGTGGGATTCATGGCGGTGCCGGTCCATCGGCTCGTGCCGATCCGCCGGTCCACCCTGCTGTTGGCCGCGGCGTTCCTGGGCTTCGGGGCCTGGTGCTACCTGTACCCACCCTCGTCCGTGGTGGTGGTTCCCCCGGGAGGGGCCGTGGTCATCCCGGGCGTCATCCCGCCGACCACCACGACCACCACGACCACTCTTCCGCCGACCACCACGACCACTACCACCACGTCGCCCTCCGGGTCGTCGAGCACCTCGACCACGGCGCCCCGCTCGGCATCGTCGACCACCACCACCACCACCGCCACCACCACCACGGCGCCCGGCTCGGCATCGTCGACCACCACGACCAAGGCGCCCTCCGGCTTCACCACGACCACCACGACCACCCCAGGCGGAACGGGCCAGACCACCACCACGCCCTGATCGAGTCGGGCCGGCCCCGCCCCGGGGTCGTCCGGGACAGCGGGCGCCTCAGGGCGTCGTCGACACCGGTGAGCTCGTCGTCGTGGTCGTCGTGGTCGTCGTGGCAGACGGGGGGCGGAGCCTGTTGATGGCACGGGTCTCGTTGCGGTAGCTGGGCTCGGCCTTGAGCAGGGTCACCGCGTCGCCCACCACCATCCCCACCACGACCACCACGGCAAGGGCGATCGCCACCAGGTATCGGGGGCGGCCCACGCTCAGGAGCCCACCAGTGGCGCCACGTCGCTTCCGAAGGCGGCGATCTGATCGCACAGCTCGCCCACGCTGCGGGACGGGAACCGGACCTGCACCTGCCCCACCCCGGCGTCGGCAAAGGTGCGCAGGTACTCGGCCAGCGCTTCAGGTGGCCCGGCCACCGTGCCCCGGGGCAGCTGGAGGCCCGAGGGAGGCGCGCCCACATGGAGGCACTCGGAGAGGCCGCCGATGTCGAGCGGCGCCCCGTCGCGGTAGTCGTCGCGCAGGCCCTTCAACTCGGCCAGGATCTCCACATTGGGCCCGAGCGACTGCGGGAGCCAGCCGTCGGCGTAGCGGGCGGCCCGGCGGAGCGCGGCCCGGGAGGAGCCGCCGGCCCAGATGGGGGGTCGGGGAGCCTGGGCCGGCCGGGGCTTGAGCCCGAGTCCGCCGGCCTTCCACCTCGGGCCGTCCAGCACGGGGAACTCCTCGGCCAGTCCCTTGGCCAGGCCGACGATGGCCTCGTCGGTGGCCGGTCCCCGGTGGTCGAAGTCGGGCCCCATCTGGTCGAACTCCTCGGCGACGTGGCCGGCCCCCACGCCGCAGATGACACGGCCACCCGACAGCACGTCGACCGTGGCGAACTCCTTGGCCGCCCGCAGAGGATGCCGCAGCGCGACCACGTAGATGTGGGACAGGAGCCGGATGCCGGTGGTGACCCCGGCCAGCCAGCCGAGGGTGGCGATGGTGTCGTACCAGGTGGTGCTCATGGCACCGGCCAGGCGGTCCGGGATGAAGGTGTGGTCGCAGACGCCGACGTAGAAGAAGCCGGCGGCCTCGCATGCCAGGGCGACCGCGGCCAGCTCGCCGGCCCCGGCCGCCTGCTCCCAGGGCTGGGCGTAGATGGTGGACTGCGACTGGATCGGGAGCTGCATGCCGAACACCGTCCGGCCGGCGGGCAATACGGTGACCACGTCCGCCGGCGGGGGGATCGGGCGGTTGCTCATCGGATCAGCGTACGCCCCGGCCCGACTCGGCCAGAGACTCGGCCAACGACTCGGCCAGGGCGCCCTCGGTCCCGAACTGGGTGGCCAGGACCCTGGCCCGCTTGTAGGCCAGGTGGGCCGGAACCTCCCAGGTGAAGCCCATGCCACCGTGGACCTGGATGCACGATCGCCCGTTGGCGACGGCGGCCTCGTCGGACAGCAGCTTGGCCCCTGCCACGGCCACCAGGGCGTCACCCACCTCGGGCTGGTCGACCGTGACGGCGGCGGCGTGGACGGCGCAGCGGGCCACTTCGGTGCGTACGGCCATGTCGGCGCACAGGTGCTTGATCGCCTGGAACCCCCCGATCGGGCGGCCGAACTGCCGCCGCTGTTTGGCGTACTCGACGGCCAGCTCCGTGGTCCACGCCGCCATCCCGATCTGGAGCGCAGCGGTGAGCACGGCGCCGTCCCGCCTCCACCAGGCGGCGATCTCCGGCCCGGCCACCGGGGTGCCCTCCGGCAGTCCTGGCACGACCCACACCGGCGTGAGCGGGTCCATCGGCCGCTTCAACCGGGTGGCGTCCAGTGAGGCGGGGTCCACCGAGGCGACCCCGGCGTCCGACAGGAGCAACAGGACGTCCAGGTCCCCCAGGTGCTCGATGATCACCGGGACCACGCCGGCCGCCTCAGGTCGGGCCGGGTCGGGACGTTCGACCAGGCCCACCACCACCGAGCCGTCGTCGGCCCCGTCGATCAACCCGGCGGCGAGGTGGGAGGCCACCAACGGGCCCGGCAGGAGGGCCCGACCCAGCTCCTCGAAGACCAGGGCGGCCTCGGCCAGCCCCATTCCCACGCCGCCGGCCTCTTCGGCCAGGCACAGGTTGAAGACGCCGGCGTCGCCGAGCTGCCGCCACCCCGCCCGGTCGACGACCCGCTCGGTCGATTCGGGCAGTCGCACCTGCTCGAGCGGGAACTGCCCGGCGCACAGGCGCCGCATCCCCTCGGCCAGCTCGGCCTGGAACTCGGTCAGTTCGAAGTCCATGTCCCGTCCCCGTCCCTACGTTCGCTGCCGGGCCGGCTCGCGCGCAGCGCCGGTAGTGGCCACCGGTTCCTTGGGGAGGCCGAGGATCCGCTCGCCGACGATGTTCCGCTGGATCTGCGAGGTGCCTGCGGCGATGGTCAGGGAGATCCCTCGGAGCCAGTCCTCCACCATGGTCTCGGCCGGCAGCGGGCCCTCGCCGTCGAGGCCCTCGATGTCGTCGGCGGCGAGCCCGGCCCGTCCGAGCAGCGCCAACGAGAACTCACCGAGCTTCTGCCTCGTCTCGGAGTAGGCCAGCTTGAAGAAGGTGCCGCCCACGCCGGGGATGCCGGTCCGGGCGGCCTGGGAGACGTTGCGCTTGGTGAGCGCCCACAGGGCGTCGAGCTCGGCACGGAGGTGGCCGGCCTGGCGTCGGACTCCGGGGTCCGACCACGCCCCGGTCCGCTGCGCCAGGGTCACCGCGCTCGACAGCAGCTCGATGGCCTCGAGCAGGTCGCCGACGAAAGCCGTCCCGCGCTCGAAGCTCAAGGTGACCATGGTCACCCTCCACCCGTCGTTCTCCTCCCCGACCCGGTTGGCCACCGGCACCCGAACCTCGTCGAGGAAGAGCTCGGCGAACTCCGTCGAACCGGCGATGGTGGTGAGCGGGCGGATCTCGACCCCCGGGGTGTCCATGGGCAGGATCAACCACGAGATCCCGCGATGGCGGCTGTCGTCGGCCCCGGTCCGGACCAACAGCTCGCAGTAGTCGGCCACCTCGGCGTGGGAGGTCCAGATCTTCGAGCCGGTGACGACGTAGTCGTCGCCGGCTCGGACCCCCCGGGTGCGCATGGACGCCAGGTCGCTGCCGGCGTCCGGTTCGGAGAACCCCTGGCACCACACCTCGTCACCCTGGAGGATGGGGGCCAGGAATCGCCGCCGCTGCTCGGAGGTCCCCTCGGCGATGATGGTCGGGCCGGCGTGGAGCAGGCCCACGAAGTTGACGCCCACGTAGGGCGCCCGGGCCCGCTCGAGCTCCTCTTTGAAGATGAGCTCCTCGACAGGGGACGAGCCGCGACCGCCGCCTTCGACCGGCCAGTCGATGCCGGCGTAGCCGGCGTCGGACAGCAGGCGCTGCCAGTGGGTGTCGTAGGCTCGCCGCCCCGGCCAGTCGTGGGGCGACGGCTTGGGGGGCAGTCCGGGGAGGGTGGTCTCGAGCCAGCTGCGCAGCTCCCCTCGGAACGCCTGTTCCGCGTCGGTGTACCGCAGGTCCACGGGAGGGCGCTCTACGTCCGGGGGATGACGTGACGTTCCTGCGGGGTCACGTGAAGTCGAGGCCGTAGAGCTTGATGGCGTTTCCCCGGAGGATCTTGTACCGCTCGTCGTCGGTGAGGTCCTTCATCTGCTTTTCGGCGATCTGGCGGGTGTGGGGCCAGGTGGAGTCCGAGTGGGGGTAGTCCGACTCGTAGGTGATGTTGTCCACGCCGATCTCGTGGACCGACCGGAGGCCGTGGGCGTCGTCGAAGAAGCACCCGTAGATCTGCCGGTGGAAGTAGGTGGACGGCGGCTCGGGGACGATGTCCGCCACGCCGCCCCATCCCCGGTTCTCCTCCCAGACCTTGTCGGCCCGCTCGAGGATGTAGGGGATCCACCCGATCTGCCCCTCGGCGTAGGCCAGCTTCAGCTCGGGGAAGCGGACCAGCACTCCCGAGAACATGAAGTCGACCATGGAGAAGGTGGCGTTGGTGTGGGTCAGCGTCGACCCGACGGCCGGTGGCGCGTCCGCCGACGTGGACGGCATCTTCGAGGACGAGCCGATGTGCATGTTGACCACCGTGCCCGTCTCGGCGCAGGCCCGGAAGAAGGGATCCCAGTAGTGACCCGGATCGTGCACCGAGGGCAGCCCGAGGAACGGCGGGATCTCGCTGAAGCACACGGCGCGCACGCCCCGTGTCGCGTTGCGCCGGACCTCCTCGGCGGCCAGCTCGGCGTCCCACAGTGGAACGATGATGAGCGGGATCAGCCTGCCCTTGGCCTCGGGCCCGCACCACTCCTCGACCATCCAGTCGTTGTAGGCCTTGACGCACAGCAGGCCGAGCTCCTTGTCCTTGGCCTCGGTGAAGGTCTGGCCGCAGAACCGAGGGAAGGTGGGGAAGCAGAGCGATGCCTCGAGGTGGTTGATGTCCATGTCCTCGAGGCGGAGGGGAACCAGGTACGAGCCCGGACGCATGTCCTCGTAGGTGATGCCGCGCATGGTGACCTCGTCGCGGGGCACGCCCACCGCGGAGTCGACCCTGAGCAGCGGACGCTTCAGGTCTTCGTAGTACCACCAGTCGGTGGGCACTCCCTCCGAGCCCGGCTTGACCGTGAGCTTGCCGCCGATGAACGTGATCTCGCCCATCGGTGCCCGGACCACCCGGGGGCCGGTCTCGTGGTACTTCTTCGGGAGGCGGTCCACCCAGACGTTGGCGGGCTCGACGACGTGGTCGTCGACGGAGATGATCATCGGCAGGTCGGCCATGGGGCGAGTGTATCCCTCGTTCTGACGGTGTGTCAGGTGACGCGGGTTCCGCCGCTCACACCATGGCGACGCCACCGTTGGGTCGGATCACCTGGCCTGTCATGAAGCGGGAGGCGTCGGAGGCCAGGTAGAGGACGGCAGCGGCGATGTCCTCGGGCTCCCCGATCTTCCGCAAGGGGGTGAACCTGCGCATGGGCCCGATCACCGCCTCCTGCATCTCCTCGTCGACCGTTCCGTCGGGCCGTATGAAGTAGCGCCCGGTCATGCCGGTGAGCACGAACCCCGGGGCCACCGCGTTGACCCGCACCCCCAACTTCCCGATCTCCACGGCCAGCGATTTGGTCATCTGCACGACGCCGGCCTTGCAGATGGCGTAGCTCGCGATGTTGGGGCTGGGCGCGTCGGCGGCTGCCGACGAGGTGTTGATGATGCTGCCCCCCTCGGCCTGGGTGACCATGACCCGGCCTGCGGCCTGGCAGCCGAAGAACACACCCTTGAGGTTCACTGACAGGATCCGGTCGAGGTCCTCCTCGCCGGCTTCGAGGAACGGTCCCTCGACCATGATGCCGGCGATGTTGCACCAGATGTGGATGCCGCCCCGCTCGGCGGCGACCCGCTCGGCGAGGGCATCGACGCCGTCCCTGTCCGAGACGTCGAGGACCACCCCTTCGCCGGTGCCGCCGGCTGCCGCGATCTGCAGGGCGGTCGCCGCCGCGCCCTCCTCGTTGATGTCCGCACACACGACGGCAGCCCCGGCCCCGGCCAGCGCCAGGGCGCTCGCCCTCCCGATGCCACTGCCCGCCCCGGTGACCACGGCGACCTTGCCGTCGACACGGAACGATTCGATGAGCGTGGTGGCTTCCATGGCGGGTTCCTGGCCTTTCCGATGTGACTCCGATGCGCACGGAGCGGTGCTGGCGGCCGCGTGTGGCGGGCGACGGGCCGGATGACCCGAACAGTAGGCCAGCGCGCCGATCGGCCGATGAGCGCGGGGATCACGACGCGGAGGAGGTACCCGCCCAGCCCGCCCCCAGGGCGCTACCCACGCCGACGCCCTCGTCGTCGATCGGCGTGCCGGGCCCGGAGGCCCTGATGTCCCTGAAACCGGGGAGCTGGTCCTCCCCGACCGGCCGCATCGCCGCGGCGATGGCCCTTGTCGCCGCCGCGGCGATCCGCTTGTGGCCTTCGTCGCCGGGGTGGATCCCATCGGGGAGGTGCTCATCGCCGACGATTCCCTCGCCCGCCACCAGGGACAGCGCCGTGTCGCCGGACATGATCCGGCTGCGGGTCACCGACTCGATGGTGTGCCGGATGTCGGTGAGTGAGGTGCCGAGTTTGTTGGGCACCTGCTCGGCATCGGGGCGGCGGACCGGGCTCATGACCACCAACGGCGTGGTCGGATGGCCCAGGCGGATCACGTCGAGGAACCCGTGGAGGTTGGCGGCGACCATGGCGGCACTGTGCGGGGTGCGGTTCCAGCAGCTTGCGCCATAGGCGACGGTGACGACCTCGGCCATCAGCCCGGCGATGTGCTCGGCCGAGGGGATCTCTCCGCAACCGGCGACGGCGTAGCCGAGGTTGACGAGGTCGAGGCCGGCCTTTCGGGCCGTGATGGCAGCCCAGGTGTGGGAGGGCCCGGAGGCGACCCATCCCTGGGTGCCGGAGTCGCCGTAGGCGATCCAGCGGGGCAGTGCCGGTGCCGGGGCGATCTCCCCCCTCACCGCGGTGAGCGACAGGATCAGTGGATGCATCCCCTCCGGGAGGTAGATGACCGCCGGCTTTTCGGGTGGGTCGGTGCCGAGGGACAGGCGGATCAGCCCGTCGCCGAGCACCGCCTCCTCTTCACACACCTTCCGGCCGTTGCGCCACACGGAGAAGACGATGCCCGCCCCGTCGCCCCGGTAGCCGAGGTCGCCCGACGTGGTGCGGTAGGCGATGTCGATGGCCCGGGCATCGCCTACCAGCTCGATGCGCACGCCTGCCGGCACGGTGGCCGCGTGCCACAGATCGGACGCGGTCCTGGCCGTGTCGGTGGGATCGGCTCGCGGGTAGGGAACCTCGCCTGCGGCCGGATAGGGGGCTCCCCGGACGAACGGCTCGGGTTGGCTCGGACGTGGGGTCACGGCGAGTGTCGCTTCATCCGGCACTCCAGTCAGGGGTTGAATACCACTCTCCGTAGTGGTGTGACCACAATACCACTCATCATGAGATTCGCCACCTGGATTCTCGGATGACCGGACCGTCCGGCGGGGTCGGCCGCGGCCTGGCCGAGCGGAGAGGTCCGCGAGCACGTCTTCCGGTCGACGCACGACAGAAGTCACAGTCGAACAGGGAGTTCGAGATTGTCACGAGAAGTTCTCGCCATGGCCTTCCCCAAGCGCCACTTGAGTGCGTACCATGGTCCGGCGTGCCGGTTCTCGGGGCGATCAGCACGTCCACTACATGACGGAGAGTGGTTTTCCAGCTGTGTTGGAGCGGAGGTTTCAGATGACTCGACGAACGGTGGGCCGGCCCGGCGTGCGCGCCCCGGTACTGCTGGCGCTGTTGGCGATGATCTCGCTCGGAGTGCTGGTGGCGCCGGGTGCGGCCCGTGCCGCCACCATCGGCCACAGCGTCGGCCCCCACGTCTACCAGGGCGGGGGGGTGATCGGGTTCGGTGACGCGGCCGACCCCGCGGGCCCTGCCGCGCTCCCTTCGGTGATGGTGGCCATGGCGGTCAACCCGGCGTCGACACCAACGGACGAGGGCTACTGGCTGGCAGGTGCAGACGGCAGCGTCTATCCGGTGGGCAATGCCGCGTCGTACGGATCGCTGACCTCGGTGCGCCTGCAGGCGCCGATTGTCGGGATGGCGTCGACTCCCGACGGCAAGGGCTACTGGCTGACTGCCATCGACGGAGGGATCTTCGCCTTCGGGGACGCAGCGTTCTACGGCTCGATGGGCGGGACCCCGCTCAACCAACCCGTCGTCGGGATGGCGCCGACTCCCGACGGCAAGGGCTACTGGCTGGTCGCCGCCGACGGCGGCATCTTCTCCTTCGGTGACGCCGCGTTCCACGGCTCGATGGGCGGGAGCCCCCTCAACGCGCCGGTGACCGGGATGGCGGCGACGGGCGACGGCAACGGGTACTGGCTGGTCGCGTCCGACGGCGGGATGTTCGCCTTCGGCGATGCGCCCTTCTACGGCTCGATGGGCGGGCAGCCGCTCAACGACCCGGTGGTGGCAATGGTGGCGACCCCGTCGGGCGGCGGCTACCTGCTGGTGGCCACGGACGGAGGCATCTTCCGGTTCGGCAGTGCCCCGTACTACGGCTCGCTGGGGGCGGGCTATGGCGGCAATCCGGCAGACGTCCCACCGGTGGCCGGCATCGCGTTCACCCCCGATGCACTCGGGTACTGGCTGCTCGAACCCGACGGATGGTCCTACTCGTTCTCCAACCCGCCGGACCCCTCGCCCTCTGGCACGGCGGCGGCCATCGTGTCCATCGCCAACAGCCAGGTGAACAGCGACCCGGACCGCGGGTACTTCTGCAACCCCTACGGGCCCTGCGAGGCGTGGTGCGCACTGTTCGCCACCTGGGTGTGGCAACAGGCCGGCATCCCCATCCCCTCGTACCCCTTCACCGGCAACATCTACGACTGGGCCGCGGCCCACGGGCAGGTGCTTCCACCCACCGCCAGGCCGCTGCCGGGCGATGCCGTCCTGTACGGGACCGGGCCGTCCTCCGCCTCCACGTCCCTCCATGTCGGGCTGGTCGTGCAGACCTGGCCGGATGGCGCCATCGTCACCGTCGAGGGGGATGCCGGGCCCGCACCGACCGGCTCACTGGCGGTGATCATCAACGGGCCCTACCTGCCCTCGCGATCGGCGATCTACAACGGGATGCCGATCTACGCCTTCGCCCAGCCCTGATCCGACTGGACCGGGTGGGGTGATCGGGCATGCGGGTGTTGATGCCGTTGCCGGATCGTGACTTCGACACCACCGAGGTAGCGGTGCCGTGGAAACTGCTCACGGAGTCGGGGCACACCGTCACGTTCGCCACCGAGGAGGGTGGCCGGGCGCCCGCATGTGACCCGCGCCTCTTGGACGGGGTGATCTTCGGCCGCCTTGGGGCCGAACCGGAGCCGATCGAGTTCTACCGCGCGCTGGCCGGATCACCCGAGTTCGTCGAACCGATCAGCTGGCGGTCCGCGGATGTCGGCGCCTTCGACGGGCTGCTGCTGCCCGGTGGGCACGCGCCGGGGATGCGCCAGTACCTCGGGTCAGCGGAGCTGCAGCGCCAGGTGGCAGCCTTCTGGTCCCTGGGCCGTCCGGTGGGTGCGATCTGCCACGGCGTGCTCGTGCTCGCCCGCAGCGAGGATCCCGAGACGGGACGAAGTGTCCTGGCGGACCGGCGGACGACCTGCCTGCCCAAGTACATGGAGCGGGGCGGGTACGTGGCGACGGCATGGCGGCTCGGGCGGTACTACCGCACCTATCCGGCCTACGTCGAGGACGAGGTCCGCGCCGCGCTCGATGACCCGGGCCGACTCGAGATCGGGCCCCGGACAGTGCGGCGGGGGACCCGCACCGATGACCGGCACGCCTTCGTCGTCGAGGACCGCAACTATGTGTCCGCCCGCTGGCCCGGGGACAGCTACCTGTTCGCCCGGCGGTTCGAGGCCCGCCTGGCCGAGGCCTGATCGCAGCCTCCGAGGCGGCTCGCTCACGCGGGGGCCAGCAGGGAGCCGAGCACCCGCCGGCGGTGCTCGGCTGCCGAGCCCCACGCCTCGGACAGCGCCCAGGCCCGCTTGAGGAAGAGGTGCAGGTCGGACTCCCAGGTGTAGCCGATGGCGCCGTGGACCTGCAGCGACACCCGGGCCGCCTCCACGGCCGCGTCGGAGGCGCACGCCTTGGCCGCCGACGCGGACCTCGACGCATCCGGCGCACCCTGGTCGAGCGCCCATGCCGCGCCGTAGACCAGGGGACGCGCGAACTCCAGCTTCACCTTGGCGCCGGCCAACAGGTGCTTGACCGCCTGAAAGGCGCCGATCGGCCTGCCGAACTGCTTGCGCTCCTTGGCGTAGTCGGCAGCCATGACGACCATCCGGTCGGTCACCCCGAGCAGCTCGGCCGCGGTCGCCACCGCGGCCCGGTCCGAAGTGGCGAGGATGGTCGATGCGGCCCGCGACCCCGAGGCCAGCCGGGTGTCGGCGGTGGGCTCCCAGGTGACCGCACCCAGCCGCCGGGTCGGGTCGAGGGAGGTGATCGGCGTGACCTCGGCGGCGCCCGCTTCCAGGACGTGGACCTCCGGGCCGTCCTCCGGCCCCGGAGTGGTGAGCACCAACAGGTCGGCCCCGACGGCCCCGGCGATGGGTGCCGGGCACCCTGGCGGCGGGCCCACGGCGGCGGTGATCGAACCGGCGGCGATCTCCTCCAGCCATGACCGCACGCGGGTGGCGCCAGCGGGCCCGGCGCCCTCGAGGTCGCCCAGCAGCGGTGCCGCCAGCGCGGACGTGGCCATCAGCGGCTCGGGGAGTGCCACCCGGCCGGCCTCTTCGAGGAGCAGCACCAGGTCGAGGAGGCCGAGCCCCAGCCCGCCGTGGGCTTCGGGCACCGACAGGCCGACCACGCCGAGCTCGGCCAACGTGGCCCAGCGGGCCGTGCGTGCCGTGGGGGCGGCGAAGGCGGCGCGCAGGTCGTCGGTGGTGCACTCCCTGGCCAGTACGCGGCGCACCGTGTCCCGGAACTCGATCTGCTGACCGGTGAATGCGAAGTGCACCGCCGTCCCGCCGGTCCTCAGCCGCGGGGCAGCCCGAGCATGCGCTCGGCCACCACGTTGCGCTGGATCT
This sequence comes from Acidimicrobiaceae bacterium, assembly GCA_003138855.1. Taxonomy (GTDB): domain Bacteria; phylum Actinomycetota; class Acidimicrobiia; order Acidimicrobiales; family RAAP-2; genus Bog-756. Next base: position 15,839 of record PLHF01000121.1, read on the forward strand.
CGTTGGTGCCGGCGTAGATGGGACCGGCCAGCGCGAAGAGGTACCCGTCGAGCCACGGCGCGTCCGCCCCCCCGTCGTGCAGCTCGGCTGCGGGGCCCAGCAGGGCCAGGGCCGCCCGGTGGATGGCGAGGTCCGTCTCCGACCAGTGGATCTTGTTGGCGCTGGCCTCGGATCCCACCGATCCCCCGTCCAGCACCCGGGTGGCGGTCCACAGCGTGTTGAGCCGGTAGGCCTCGGCATCGATCCAGGCCTGGGCCACGGCATCGGCGGTGAGCACCGCCCGCTCCGGGTCGAGCGCGAGTCGTTCCGCATAGAGCGCCACCAGTCGGGTGGCGGCCTCGCTGTAGCGCGCCGGGCTGCGGAGGCTGAGGCCGCGTTCGGAACCGGCGGTGGCCATGGCCACGTTCCATCCCCGCCCCACGCCTCCGAGGACCTGGGAGTCGGGGACGAACACCTCTTCGAAGAAGAGCTCCGCGAATCCGGTCTCCCCGTCGATCTGGGGGATGGGCCGCACGGTGACCCCTGGGGAGTCCATCTCGACGAGGAAGTAGGTGAGTCCCCGATGGCGCTCGGCCTCGGGGTCGGTGCGGAAGAGGCCGAAGCACCACTCGGCGAACGCCCCACGCGAGGCCCACGTCTTCTGCCCGGTCAACACCCAGCCGTCGTCGGAGTGCGCCCGCCGGGCCCGGCTGCGGATGCCGGCCAGGTCGCTACCGGCATCCGGTTCGGACCAGCCCTGGCACCAGATCTCCTCGCCCGAGGCCATCGGCGGGAGGAACCTGGCCTTCTGCTGGTCGGTCCCGAACTCGGACAGGGTGGGCGCCAACAGGAAGATCCCGTTCTGGCTGACCCGCAGGGGGGCCTGGGCGCGCCAGTACTCCTCCTCGAAGATCAACCACTCGAGGATGCCCACGCCCCGACCGCCATACTCCTCGGGCCACGACACCACCGACCACCGATCGGCGAACATGGTCCGCTCCCACGCCCGGTGGGCCTCGAAACCCTCGGCGGTGTCGAGGGACGGAAGAGCATGCGGCGCAGGTGCGTGGGCGGACAGCCACGTGCGCGCCTCCTCGCGGAACGCCTCCTGGGCGTCGGTGTAGCGCAGGTCCATCGGGGTGTCCATGGTCGGGTCCATCGGCTCGAGGGTGTCCGGGGAAATCTGACACACCACCAGATTTTCGGCAACCACGGCCCATCGGTCACAATGGCGGGATGCCCAACGCCGTGATCGTCGACGTGGTCCGCACCCCGGTGGGGAAGAAGAACGGCCGGTTGTCGGGCTGGCACGCCGTCGACCTGGCCGCTCAACCGCTCCGGTCGCTGATCGAACGGAACGACCTCGACCCGGCCCTGGTGGAGGACGTGATCTACGGGTGCACCATGACGGTGGGGGAGCAGGCGATGAACATCGGGCGCAACGCCGCCCTTGCCGCCGGCTTTCCCGACACCGTGCCCGGGACGACGGTCGACCGGCAGTGCGGCTCGGCCCAGCAGGCGGTCCACTTCGCCGCCCAGGCGGTCATGTCGGGGGCGATGGACATTGTCATCGGCGGCGGCGTCGAAGCCATGAGCCGGGTTCCCATCGGGTCCACCACGGAGCCCGGTCCCGGCGAGGCATACGGCCCCACGGTGCAGGCCCGGTTCGACTTCATCCACCAGGGACTGTGCGCTGAGGAGATCGCCCATCGCTGGGGGATCGGCCGCGAGGAGATGGACCTGTTCGCCCTCCGCTCCCACGAGCGGGCAGCTACCGCCATCGCCGAGGGCCGGTTCGACAACGAGATCGTTCCGCTGGCCACCCGGCGTGCGCGCCTCGAGGACAGGGTGGCGGTGGCCGGCAGTGACCAGGGCGACCCTGCCGGCGAGGGCGTGCTGTCCTTCGACGAAGGAGTCAGGGCCGACTCCACTTACGAGAAGTTGGCGTCGTTGGCGCCGTGCTTCGTGGAGGACGGCCTGGTGACGGCGGCCACCTCCTCGCAGATCTCCGACGGTGCGGCAGCCGTGCTGATCATGTCCGAGGAGCGGGCCGGGCAACTCGGCCTGCGACCCCGGGCCCGCTTCCACACCTTCGCGGTGGCGGCCAACGACCCGGTGATCATGCTCACCGCCCCGATCCCCGCCACCACGCGCGTGCTCGAGAAGTCGAAGCTCTCCCTCGACGACATCGGTGCGGTCGAGATCAACGAGGCGTTCGCCTCGGTGGTGCTGGCGTGGGAGAAGGAGCACCATCCCGACATGGACAGGGTCAACGTCAACGGCGGCGCCATCGCCATCGGGCACCCCACCGGCGGGTCGGGAGCGCGGCTGATGGCCTCACTGCTCAACGAGATGGAGCGGACCGGGGCCCGCTACGGGCTCCAGACCATGTGCGAGGGCGGGGGCCAGGCCAACGCCACCATCATCGAACGGCTGGGGTAGGGCGCCCGGGCTCGGCGCGCCGAGGGGATCCCTACTCGGTGTCCGACTGCGGGCTCGTAGCCGCCCGCTTCTTGAAGTCGACGCGGTCCGCACGGGTCGGGCGTGACATCAGGTACCCCTGGTAGAGGTCGCAGCCGAGCTCGGCGACCCGCTGCAGTTGGATCGGCGTCTCGACACCCTCGGCCAGCACGACGAGGTCGAGGGCCTTGGAGAGCTGCACGATGGCGGCGACGATCGCCTCGTCGGTCTCGAGGATGCCCAGGCCGTCCACGAAGGACTTGTCGATCTTGAGGATCTTGACGGGCAGGTTCTTGAGCCGGGCGAGGGACGACGTGCCGGTGCCGAAGTCGTCGATGGCCAATCCGACGCCCATCTCGTGGATACCGCCGAGCGTGGCGATGGTTGCCGACGTCTCGCTCATCAGCATGCTCTCGGTGACTTCGAGCACGAGGGCCTCGGGCGGGAGACCCGAGTCGGCCAGCGCCGCGGCGATGGTGTCCAGCAGGTCGGCGTCGTTCAGCTGGTGGGCGGAGAGGTTGACGGTGACGTAGGCATTCTCCGCACCGGGCAGCTCCCGCCGCCACTTGGCCATGGTCTGGCAGGCCTCGCGCAGGACCCAACGGCCGAGCGAGAAGATGAGGTCGGTCTCCTCGGCGAAGGGGATGAACTCCATCGGGCCCAGCAGGCCACGGGACGGGTGGTGCCAACGGACCAGTGCCTCCATCGCCACGATGCGGTCGTCGGCCACCGAGGCGATCGGCTGGTAGTGGACGGCCAACTCGTCGTGGTCGATCGAATGGCGAAGATCGTCGTAGATCTCGAGTCGGGCCACCGACTTGGCCCGGAGCGACTCGTCGAACACCTCGACCCTCGAGCGCCCCTTGTTCTTGGCCTGGAACATGGCCACGTCGGCCTGCTGCAGGATGTCCTGGGCGGTCTGCCGTCCCCGCATCACGAAGGAGACGCCTACGCTGCAGGTGACCACCACACTCCGCCCGGTGGAGAGTTGGACGGGCTCGGCCAGCAGCCTCGAGTACTCGGTGGCCAGGCTGACGGCCACATGGACGTCGTGGATGTTGCGGCACAGCACGACGAACTCGTCTCCCGAGAACCGGCTGACGACATCGCCGCCCCGCACTGCCGACTTGAACCGTTGGGCCAGGGCGAGCAGCACCTCGTCTCCGCTGGCGTGGCCGAACGAGTCGTTGACCAGCTTGAAGCGGTCGAGGTCGATGAAGAGCACCGCCAGATTGGTCTCCCGCTGCATCGAGATGAGCAGTTCCCGTTCGAGCTCGTCGCTGAACAGCGACCGATTTCCCAGCCCGGTCAGCGAGTCGTGGTAGGCGAGCCAACTGAGCTGGGCCTCGGCCGCTTTGCGGTCGGTGACGTCGGTGAAGGAGCAGACCACCATGGGGGAGTCGTCCTGGCCGGAGCCGGACAGGAGCCGCGAGCTGAGCGACAGCCACTGCCGCCGCCCGTTGCCGTCGGAGACCCCGATGATCACGTCGTCCAGCGACTCGTTGGTGGCCAGCGTCTGCTCGTGGGGGAACATGTCGGCGGACAGCGGCTGCCCGTCCGCATCGATGGCGATCGACGACCCCGTGAAGATCTGGTGGCCGCTACCGGATTCGAGGCGATCGCCGAGGATCCGGGTGGCGGCCTCGTTCAGCGCGCAGATGTTCCCCGACTCGTCGAAGAGCACGATCCCTTCGCTCAGCGAGGCCACGACCGCCTCGTACCGCTCTTCGGCCGCCCGGCGGCCGGCCTCGGCCTGGCGGGCGTCGGTGAGCTCGGTGCACACGACGACCCAGCCGGAGGGCTGGGTGTCGTCGTCGATCAGGGGGTCGATCGAGACGAGGACGTCGACCTCGGAGCCGTCCTTGCGGTGGTGGGTCCGCTGGCCCCGCTCGAGGACGGCGGCGCTGTCGGTCCGGTTGGCGGTGACAACGGCCCCGATGGACAGGCCGGTTACCTCGTCCTCGCTCCAGCCGTAGATGGCCTGGGCGGCCTCGTTCCAGCTCTCGATCCTCCCGTCGGCGTCGATACCGATGATGGCGTCGGAGACGTGGGCCACCAGGCTGGCCCGGTAGCGGTTGGCCGCTTCGGCGGCGCGCCGCTCGGAGATGTCACGGGCGATGACCTGGTAAGCGGGCTCGCCGTTCCAGCTGGTGCGGACGCTGGTGACCTCCATGACGGTGATGCTGCCGTCGAACGACATGATCCGTGCCTCGCCGTGCTCGAAGAACTGGCCGTCCTCCGTGAGCTGGGCGAGCCGACCCGCCATGTCGGGGACGTCGTTGGGGTGCACGATGTCGGTGACGGGCATGCCGTAGTGCTCGGCGAACGCCTGGGCGTAGTCCTTGTCCTCCGCTCCCGAGAACATCAGCTTCACCGCGGCGCGGTTTCCGTACACCAGCCGCCCGTTCTGGTGGACGCACACCACATCGGGGGAGACCTCGGTCAGCAGCCGGTAGCGCTCCACCAGGTCGCCGAGCTCGCCCTCGAACTTCTGCTGGGCGGTGACGTCGATCACCACGCCGGTGTAGAGGTGCTGCATCCGGCCGGTGGTGTCCCCGGGCCGGCCGCTCGGGACGGCCAGCGGCGAGGCCCGGACCACCACCAGGTGGTCGGTCCCGTCGGGGCAGGTCACCACCATGTGGAGGTCGAACTCGGCACAGGGCGTCCCGGCGCGGATGGCAGCCAGGATGGGTGCCAGGATGGACTCGCCGACCTCGGTGACGTTCCCGAACCCCAACCGGGCGAGGGACGGCTCACGGGGCCCGCCGGCCTCCGCGGAGCGGATACCGTCCGTCATGCCCATGAGTGATCCGCGGTGCACGCTGAAGCCGCGTGTGCCGGGTGCGAAGCCGAAGAACTCCTCGATCGGGTACGACCAGTAGACCGCATCGTATTGGCTGTCGTACACCCAGGTGACGGTCTGGAGCCCCTCACTGGTGAGGTCGACCTCCTGGGACAGCTCGAAGGCGTGGTCGCCGAAGACCGAATCGCCACGCTCGACCCGATCGAACGAGACCGCGTGCCTTCGACCGCCGTAGCTGCTTGCCGTGGCCATAGGCCCTAGACATCGGCCAATAAGCTGCCGGGCTTTAGCGCCGGACTGCAACGGGCCCTGGCTCAGTTTTCAGGCTCTCCGAGGACGATCACCGAGTTGTAGCCGCCCATGCCGATGGACGACTTCACCATCAGACCGGGCAGGCGTGGCGTGAGCCCGTCGAGCAGCCGCGGATGGCCCGGGGCCACCTGGGGCGGCGACGGGATGAACCCGGTCTGGAAGGCGTAGACCGTGGCCAGGATCTCCACGGCGGATGCCGCAGCCTGGCAGTGCCCGACCAGTGGCTTGATCGAGAAGATGCCGCGTGCCTGGGGGAACAGCTCGTCGAGCACCCGGGCTTCGGCCGCATCGCACTGGGCGGTGCCCGGACCGTGGGCGTTCAGGTAGGCCACCTCCGACGGGTCGGCGCCCGATGCGGCCAGCGCCTCGCGGAAGCAGCGGAACACCTCGTGCAGGTCGGGCGCCATCGCCACCGCGTTGTACCCGTCCATGGTCATCGCACCGCCGAGGACCGAGGCATAGGCACCGCGGTCGTTGTTCGAGAGGACCATGGCCACGGCCGCCTCGCCCCCGACAAAGCCCCGGCTGCCCTCCTGGAAGGGCCGGCAGGCCTCGAACGGTGGGGAGTCGATCACAGCCACGCCCACGTCGGCGAAGCCACGGAGGTTCTCGGCCAGCCCGGACAGGTCGGTGGCGACCAGGATCACGTCGGAGGCGATGCCGGAGTCGAGCCACGACTTGGCGGTGATCACCCCGGCGTTGCCGGAGGCACACATGGCCGACACCGACATGGCGGGGCCGTGGAAGTCGTTCTCCTTCATGAGCATGCAGATGACCGTGGAGGGCATCATGTTGACCCACTGGCGGGCGCGCACACGTTTGGCTGTCGACCGGTGGAACTCGCTCCACATCTCCACGTCCCCGAGGACCAGGCTGTGGATCACCCCGACCACGGGGCCCGGCTTCCATCCCCGTTCGAGGGCGTCGGTGATCGCCTCACGGGCGGCGAAGCGGAGCGCCTGCATGAAGCGGCTCGGGCCGTCACGGCGGTCGCCTTCCGCGGAGATGGTGGAGATGTAGGCAAAGCCGCCGTCGACGAAGCCCTCAGGGACCTCGGTGCGCCTCACGGCGCTCTCCCCGAGCAGGAAGCCGTCCCACATGTGCTTGGTGCCCCATCCGTAACCGGTAACCGCCCCAACGCCGGTGATGCTCATGGGCGTATCGCGGCCGGACTTAGGGGTTGGTGAGTCAGATGACGATGACCGGACTGCGTCAGACATCAGACCTCCTCGAGGTCACGTTGCCCGGGAATTCCCCCACCTCTTGGGCAGGTAATCAGCAATTCCGGGCTTAGGTTGGCAGGCTCTTTGGCTGTAATTCTTGGCAGTTGCTTTGTGATGCTTATTGGCTTGTCTGGTCCTGACCGCTTGTCGAGCGGGTCACCAGTATCGCTCACTCCCATGCCGGGCACAATGGCGGAGTAGATTTTTTCAATCGGCGATTTTCATTGACAGCCGGCAGGACACATCATTGACGTTGGAAGGACGTCGGCAACCGGTCGGGCGAGGCTCCGGGTGGCCGGCGCCCTCAGGCCTCTGCCGCCGTCCCGAACCGATCGAGCACTCCCGTCGCCTCGCCGATGATCCGTTCGATCAACTGAGCGACGGTGGGGAGCTCGCCGATCTCCCCCACGACCTGACCGGTCGGCAGAACGCCCGCGTCGGTGCGGCCGTCGACGAGCGCGGCCTTGGTCATCATCGGCGCATTGGCGGCCATCATCACCTGTGGCCACGAGAGGTCGTTGCCCCGCTTCATGGCCCGCCCCTCCTTGACCAGGGCGACCAGCGTCGTGTCCGACTGGCGGCGGAAGGCGTGGGCATTGGCCAGCGCCCGGGGCATGTTGCGCAGCCAGCTCGACCTCTCGAGGTGGTCGATCAGCTCGGTGCGGATGACCCGTTGGGGAGCGCCATCGACCGCAGTGGAGACCACCGTGCCGGTGACGGGCGTCTGGAGGTAGACCTGCTTCACCTCGTCGGGGACGCGACTCTCCTGGGTGAGGAGGAAACGAGTGCCCATGGCGATCCCCACGGCCCCGTAGGCCAACGCAGCCACCAGCCCCCGTCCGTCGAAGAACCCCCCGGCGGCCACCACGGCAACCGTGTCGCCCACTGCGTCGACGACGCCCGGCGTGAGCAGCGAGGTGGGCACCGAGCCGGTGTGCCCGCCGCCCTCGCCCCCTTGGGCGATGACCGCATCGACGCCCCACCCGGCCACCTTCTCTGCATGGCGCCGGGCCCCGATGGTCGGCATCACCACCAGGCCGGCGTCACGGCACCGGGCGATGAGATCGGGGTTCGGGGCCTGGGCGAAGCTGGCCACCTTCACCCCGTTGTCGATCATCAGTGCCACCCGGTCCCCGATGTCGGCGACGTCGGTCCGCAGGTTGACGCCGAACGGGCGGTCGGTGCGCGAGCGCACCTCCGCGATGGCGGTGGCCAGCTCGGGACAGGTCATGGTGGCCGAGGCCAGGATGCCCAGTCCGCCGGCTTCGGCGGTGGCGGCAACCAGGCGCGGACCGGCCACCCACCCCATGCCGGTCTGGACGATCGGATAGCGGACGCCGACCAGATCACAGAAGCGGGTCTGCAGGGCGGGGTGCGCCCTCGGCGCGTGGGCCGACCCCGGCAGACCGCCCGGACGGCACGCGCTCATCCCCGCACCTCCCGGTTGCGGAGGCCCCGGGGGTCGAGCATGTTGCGGATCAGCTCCAACTCGGCCGGGGTCGGCGTGCGGGTGTGCGGTATGTCGGGGGGCACCACCAACTCGAACGCGGTGGCCTCCACGACGTCGTCGACCGTGACTTCGGGATGGACGGAACGGATGCGCATCACCCGGTCGGGTGTATCGAAGTCGAACACGCCGAGGTTGGAGACGACGTGGCGGATCTCGTGGTAGCGGCCGGCCGCCGGGCCCGCCGCTGCCGCCCGGGCGTAGCCCACACCCGACACCACGTCGACCTGTTCGACGAACGACCGGGTCGAATGGTTCGGCACCCAGTAGCTGGTCGAATGGTTGACGGTGTTGCCGGGGGCGCCCCGCACGCCCACCAGTTGGACCTTGGGACGTGCCCAGTCACCGATGGCGCTGATGTTCTGATTGCCCGTGCGGTCGATCTGGGAGGCCATCATGATGAGGTTCCGGCGACCCGACCACACGACGTCGAACACCTTCCGGTAGGGCATGTGCGACTCGAGGACCAGGGTTGACGGAGGTGCGCCGAGGGCAGGGGTGCCGTGCACCAGCGCGGCGTCCCCGTCGGTGAGCACCAGGTCGGGGGCGAACGTCATCCGGGCCAGTCGGGCCCCCAGGGCCGGAGCCGTGCCGAATGCACTGGCCATCACTTCGCCGTCCCCCCGGAACACCTCCGCACAGGCAATGGCGCAGAACTCCGCCCGGCTGACGCCGGGGGAGTCGGGAGCTGCCGGTGCCCCCATTACTTCGCACCTCCCATGGGCGACGCGGCGAACTCTGCCGCCGCCGCCCGGGTGGCGGCCTGGTAGCCGGCTTCGTCCACAGCCAGGTACCGCTCCTCGAAGCCGGCCCACCCGTCGGGGTCGGAGGCCGCCGCCACATAGGCCCGTTGGAACTCCTCGTCGCGCGCGTAGTCCGGGACGCAGGCGGTGAAGTGGGCCCCGCCCGCCGTCTCCACCACACCGTCGGTCAACAGCCGGCTGATGCACATGGTCTGCAGGGGGCCCTCCGAAGCGAACTGCTCGGTGTCGATGATCCGTTCGGTGGTGACGAAGCGGCGGTCGGCAGCCCCCAGGAACAGCTCGTCGAAGAAGGGATCGGGCCCGAGTATCTGGCCGGAGCCCGAGGAGTCGGCCCGGTTGACGTGGACGACTGCGGCGTCGAGATGCAGCGCCGGCATCGCCACCAACTCCTCGGCGTCCTCGTAGGGGGAGGTGACGGTCCGCAACGACGGGTTGACCCGCATGACGTCGGACCCGAGGCCGGCCCTGGTGGGCAGGAACGGCACCCGCTGGGACGCAGCGAGCAGGCCGAGGTAGAACATGCCCTCGTCGATCTCCATGGCCTCGACCGCACCCGTCTGGCGGGCCACTTTGAAGTGGGGGTCGGTGGGGATGGAGTCGAGGGTGACGAAGCCGAAGACCACCTTGGCCACCTTGCCGGCTGCGCACAGCAGACCGACGTCCGGCCCCCCGTAGGACACCACGGTCAGGTCGCTCAGATCGGACCGGAGGATGGCACGGACAGCGGCCATCGGCTTGCGCCGCGATCCCCAGCCACCGATGCCGATGGTCATCCCGCTGTGCAATTCGCCCGTCAGGTCCTCGAGCGACAGCCGTTTGTCAGCCATGAGCCGCCACCGCCAGGTGTGCGATGTCCATTGTCGTTCCGCTCCTCTGGTCCCTCTGCCTCTTGCCCGGTCGGCCCTGTGCCCGGTCGGCCACGCGTGCCGACCGGTGACGTGGCCTACCTCGTGGTGTCTGCGTCCCGCTTCTCGACGAATGCGGCCCGCTGCTCGTCGGCCACTCCTGCCACGTGGAGCTCGTAGGTGAACCCCTGCTCGAGCCGGTAGCTGCCCTTCACGTCGACCGGGTCGATCCCGTTGAGCGACTCCTTCGCCCGCCGGATGATGGTGGGGCTCTTGGTGGCGATGTCCGCCGCCACCCCGTAGGCAGCGTCGACCAGCTGGTCGCGCGGGACGACGCGTAGCACCGAGCCGTAGTGGTGGAGCTCGGCCGCCGTGGCCGGCTGTGCTGTGTAGACCATCGAGCGCATCCGCTGCTGGGGGACCAGACGCGACAGATGGGTGGCCGCGCCGAGCGCACCGCGGTCGACCTCGGGAAGCCCGAACGTTGCGTCCTCGGACGCCACGACGATGTCGGCGTTGCCGGCGATGCCCACTCCACCCCCGAGGCAGAACCCGTGCACGGCGGCGATGACGGGAACCTCGCACTCGTAGACGGCTGCGAATGCCGCGTAGCAGCCCCGGTTGGCGCCGATCAGGGCCTGGTCGCCTTCGGCCTGGATCTCCTTGATGTCCACGCCGGCGCAGAACCCGCGCCCTTCGGCCCGGACGATCACCACCCGGTTGTCCGGGACCCGTCCGGCCGCGACGACCGCGTCGGCGAGTGCGAACCAGCCGGCGACGTCCAGGGCGTTGACGGGCGGATGGTCGATGACCACCTCGGCGATGCCTGGCAGCTTCTGGAGGGACGATATGGGCATGACCGGCTCCGGGGGGTTCGGAGGCGTGGGCCCGGGACCGTCTGCCGCCCGGGAGTCCCCGGGGATCGCGGATGGGTACGCGGGCACGCGCTCAGCGTGATCTGATACAGCGTCAGGACAGTACCAGTCGAGGACAGGGGGAACGCTGTGGCCGCATCCGAGGGCATTGGCCGAACCGGCGTGTTCGACGGCCGCGGCCGCGTGGTGGTGGTGACCGGGGGGGCCCGGGGCATCGGTCGCGGGATCGCGGAGGGCTTCCTGGCCACCGGCGCCGAGGTCGTGGTGTGCGGCCGGACCGACGTTCCCGAGGAGGGACTGCCGGCGGCGACCGATCCGAACGGGGGATCGCGGCGGGCGGTCTTCGTTGCCGCCGACCTCCGCGACGCCGAACAGGCTGCGTCGGTGATCGCGGCAGCTATGGACCGTTTCGGACGGGTCGACACCCTGATCAACAACGCCGGCGGCTCGCCGCAGGCCGAGGCAGCGGTGGCCTCTCCGCGGTTTTCCGCCTCGATCGTGGCCCTCAACCTGCTGGCACCCCTCTACTGTGCCCAGGCGGCCAATGCGGTCATGCAGGCCCAGGACGACGGTGGGACGATCGTCAACATCGCCTCGGTGAGCGGGCTTCGGCCTTCGCCGGGAACCGCCGCCTACGGGGCGGCCAAGGCGGGGCTGATCAACCTGACCCAGTCGCTGGCCATCGAATGGGCCCCCAAGGTCCGGGTGAACTGCCTGAGTGCCGGTCTGGTCGCCACCGAGGCAGCGGACGATCACTACGGGGGGCCCGATGGGATGGCCGAGGTGGCCGCCACCGTGCCCCTCGGGCGGTTCGGCACGCCGGCGGACATGGCCGGCCTCTGCCTCTTTCTGGCGTCGCCGCTGGCCGGGTACGTGACAGGGGCCAACCTGGTGGCCCACGGTGGAGGGGAGCGGCCGGCCTTCCTGACCGCAGTCGAGCGGGCAACCGGGGGATCTCCCCGCTGGCAGCGGTGAGCTCCGCCTGCCCGTGGCGGGTCGGCGCGCCTCCGCACCCGAGGGCGGCCGTCCGGGGCCCGTTCCGGCCGGTCGGGAGGCAAAATGCCTCAAGTGGGCACCCGGGGCGTCCGATATTTCCGGTGTGATCCGTGAGATGCGAACCGTTCCCGAGCGGGGCGGTAGTTCCCCTGTCGACCCGGGGGTGGTCGGGCCGTGGTGACCGACACCGAGTCGACGTTCGCGCTGTTGGGCGCGCCCTATCTCGAGTACCTCCCGGTGATCGACCTCTCCTCCGGTCGCCTGCTGGGAATGGAGGCACTGGTCCGGTGGCTGCATCCCTCCCGAGGGCTCATCTCACCCGATCAGCTGATTCCGGATGCCGAGGCCAGTGGTGACATCGTGCCGCTCACCCGGTGGGTGCTGATGGAGGCGTGCGAGCAGGCCCACCGGTGGTCACCGAGCATCCAGCTGGGGGTCAACTGCACCGTCGAGGGCCTGCGCCGGGGTGAGGTGTCCAAGGCAGTCGCCGCCGCGCTCGAGGAGACGGGATTCCGAAGCGGGCAACTGACCCTCGAGGTGACCGAGGACGCCATCGTGGACTCCTCGGCAGCTGCCGACCTGAGCGCGCTGTCGCAGATGGGCGTGCAGCTCTCGGTGGACGATGTCGGCACCAACTGGTCCTCGTTCGAGCCGTTCAAGAACCACTCGATCGGCACCGTGAAGATCGACGGCTCCTTCATCGCCGGGCTCGAGCCGGTACAGGGCATCAACCGCCTGGTGGTCGAGACGGTGATCCACATGGCGCACTCACTGGGCATGTCGGCCATCGTCGAGTGCGTGGAGACGTTGGGCCAGGTACAGATCGTGCGCGCCTTCGACGCGGACGCCGCGCAAGGGTTCTTCTTCGCCCCGCCGATGTCGAGCGACGCCGCCGCCGCCTTCGCCGCCGGTCCGGAGATCCCGCAGTTCTCCCGGACCGAGGTCCGGACGCTGGTTGCGCCTTCGGACCACTCGATCGGCCTCGGCATCAGGCTCGAGACGACGCTTGCCAGTTCGGTGGAGGACGAAGCCACCGACGTCGGTTCCGACGAGGTCGTGGTTGACGCGTGGACCGGGGCCATCGGTGGCGACACTGCCTTCGGTGGTGCGTCAAGGGAAGATGGATGCGCACCAGGGGTGACGAACGGGAGCCCCGCTCCGACGCCCCCGGTTCGGGCGGCAGCCGCCGTGCCCGAAGACCCGTCGCTGGGCCAAGCGCCCTTCTCGGAGCCCGCCGAGGGCGGCGAGCAGAAGGCCTGACGACCGCCGCATTTCGGGCCGGAGTGGTCGCATACCGCAATTTGGCGATATACCTCTGGCCGTGAAACTCGCTGTTGTCAAAGAGTCGCGGCCGGGAGAGCATCGGGTGGCGATCGTGCCGGAAGTGGCCTCCAGGCTGGCCAAGATCGGGGTCGACGTCGTGGTGGAGTCCGGGGCGGGGGCCGATGCCCGCTTCACCGACGAGGCCTTCCGCCAGGCGGGTGCCACCGTCGTGCCCGATGCGGCCTCGGCCCTCAGCGGTGCCTCGGTCGTGGCCCGGGTCAATCCCCCCACGCCCGAGGAGGCGGCCGACCTGCCGCAGGGTGTCTCGGTGATCAGCTTCCTGCAGCCGGTGGCCTCGGCGGACACGGTGAAGGCGCTGGCAGCGAGGGGGGCCACCGTCTACAGCCTCGATCTCCTCCCGCGCATCAGCCGGGCGCAATCGATGGACGCGCTGTCGTCGCAGGCAACGGTGTCCGGCTACCGCGCCGGGCTCTCGGCTGCGGAGCATCTGGCCAAGTTCTTCCCGATGTTCATGACCGCGGCGGGCACCGTGCCGCCGGCCAAGGTACTGGTGATGGGCGCCGGTGTTGCGGGCCTGCAGGCCATCGCCACGGCACGGCGGCTCGGGGCCGTGGTGCGCGCCTACGACGTGCGGGCGGCGGCGAAAGAAGAGGTGCAGAGTCTCGGAGCCAAGTTCGTCGAGCTCGGACTCGAGACCCAGGAAGGTACGGGCGGGTACGCCAAGGAGCAGTCGGCGGAGTACCTGGCCAGACAGCAGGAGCTGTTGGCCGCCGAGGTGGCTGCGGCCGATGTGGTCATCACCACCGCGCAGATCCCCGGGCGCAAGGCCCCGCTGCTGGTCACCGCAGCGATGGTGGAGGGCATGTCGGAAGGGTCGGTCATCATCGACATGGCGGCTGACTCCGGGGGCAACTGCGAGCTGTCGGTACCCGGAGCGGACGTGGTGGTGAACGGGGTGACCGTCGTCGGGCTGACCAACCCACCGTCCTTGATGCCGACCCATGCCAGCTTCCTGTACGCCCGGAACATCGCCAACCTCCTCGCACTGCTGGTGAACGACGGCGAGCTGGCTCCCGACTTCGACGACGAGATCGTGGCCGGCACCTGCGTGGTCCGGGCCGGGACCGTGGTGCACGCACCGACTGCCGAAGCGTTGGGGCTCAGCATCCCGACAGCGCCACCGCCACCCGCCGCCCGATCGGGCCCGGAGACGGCCGGCCCGGAGACGGACGGCCCGGAGACGGACGTCAGCACCGAATCGAAGGAGGCGGGGTCATGAGCACCGGAGTACTTGAGTTTCTGACGGTCTTCGTGCTGGCGGCATTCGTCGGCAACGAGGTCATCAGCCGGGTGCCGAGCATCCTGCACACCCCGCTCATGTCCGGAAGCAATGCCATCCACGGCATCATCCTGGTCGGCACCATCTTGATCATGGGCGAGGCCCGGGGGACCGTGCAGATCACGCTGGCGTTCTTCGCGGTCATCCTGGCCACCCTCAACATCGTGGGCGGCTTCGTGGTCACCGACCGCATGCTCGAGATGTTCAAGGCCAAACCGGCTGCGCGTGCGGCGAAGCCCGACGGCGATGACGGCTCCGGGGATGCGGCACCGGGTGGTGCCAAGTGACCCTGAACACCTGGATCGATCTGGTCTACCTGGTCGCCGCCATCGGGTTCATCCTGGCCCTCAAGGGGCTCAGCTCGCCCAAGCACGCCCGCAACGGCAACCTCCTCGCCGCCGCGGCCGCGGCCGTCGCCGTCGGTTTCACCTTCGCCTACCCGGAGGTGCGGGCCCACACGCTGAACCTGGTGCTGACGCTGGTGGCCATGGTCGTGGGCGCGACCATTGCCGTGCCGGCGGCCCGCCTGATCAAGATGACGGCGATTCCGCAGATGGTGGCCATCTTCAACGGCGTGGGCGGCGGCGCCGCCGCTCTCGTCTCGATCGTGGTGTTCCTCATCGAGGCCCCGGGCAAGCCGGCCGTCTACCGGATCGCCGAGGTCCTGTTCGGCGTCCTGGTCGGCTGCGTGTCCTTCGCCGGCAGTGCCATCGCCTTCGCCAAGCTCCAGGAGCTGATGACCGGCCGGCCGGTCACCTACCCGGCGCAGCAGGTGATCAACGGCGTGGTCGCCGTGATCATCGTCGGGCTGGCCATCGGCACGCTGGTCACCGGAAGCGTGCCGCTGCTGGTGGCGACGGCGGTCCTGTCCCTCGTGCTCGGGGTCATCTTCGTGCTCCCGATCGGTGGGGCCGACGTGCCGGTGCTCATCTCGCTCCTCAACTCGTTCACCGGCCTGGCGGTGGCCGCATCGGGGTTCACCCTCGACAACAACCTGTTGATCATCGCCGGCACGTTGGTCGGCGCCTCGGGCATCCTGCTCACCCGGATGATGAGCAAGGCCATGGGGCGCTCGCTGGCCAACGTGCTGTTCAGCGCGTTCGGCTCGGTGGTGACGGCCACCGGCGGAGCCGACGGCTCGGGCGAGACCCGCACGGTCAAGTCCGGCACACCCGAGGACATCGGTGTGCTGCTGGCCTACGCCCGCAAGGTGGCGATCATCCCGGGGTACGGCCTGGCCGTCGCCCAGGCGCAGCACACCCTCCGGGAGCTGGCCGACCTGCTGATGGAGCGCGGGGTCGAGGTCTTCTACGCCATCCACCCGGTGGCCGGTCGCATGCCGGGTCACATGAACGTGCTGTTGGCCGAGGCCAATGTGCCCTACGACGAACTGAAGGAGATGGACGAGGCCAACCCGGAGATGGCCACCACTGACGTGGCGTTGGTGGTCGGGGCCAACGACACGGTGAACCCGGCGGCCAAGAACGCTCCGGGCAGTCCCATCTACGGGATGCCGATCATCAACGCGGACCAGGCGGCCAACATCGTCTTCCTCAAGCGCTCGATGCGACCCGGCTTTGCCGGCATCGACAACGAGCTGCTCTTCGATGACAAGACCACGCTGCTGTTCGGGGACGCCAAGGACACCCTGACCAAGTTGGTCTCGGCGGTCAAGAACGCATAGGGGCGCCCGGCGCCCCGGGGCTGGCCGCCGGCCTCGCGGGTGGATCAGCCTCGGTCATGGTGTCCACCTCTGACGGACAACTCGAATGCGATCGTCCCTGCTCATGAGCGATCGTCCCTACTTGTCGGAGAGCAGCCACTATGCATGGGACCCCTTGCATTTGACTTGTTGAGCCCATGCAGCTTCCCCGGTCGAGGGGTCCGGTCAACGTCCGGCACCCTCCAGGTCGGCGGAACGATCGGCGCCGAGTCTGGCGAAGACCATCACCCCCTGGCTGGTGGGCCGGGTGGAGAGGACGTTGACGCTCACTATCCCCTGGCCGATGAGGTGGATGGCATCGTTGACCACGACCATGTCACCGTCGGGCAGGTACCCGACCGCTTGGCGGGCCTGGCGGCCCTCCTTGACCAATTCGATGGCCAACCGTTCGCCGGGGGGGTGGTCGGGGGAGAGCTCGTGGGCCACGTTGCGGAGGTCGACCACCGGGAGCTCCCACACGGCGGCCTCGTCGACCACGACGGTCGAGCAGGTGCCGATCCTCAGGCCGGTTCGACGCGCCAACGTGAGCAGCTTGGTGGTCGGATCGTCGACCTCCGGCAGCTCGTCGGGGGCGACGTGGACCGGCACCGCCATCTCCCGCAGCGCCTCGAGCGACTCGAGGCCACGACGGGCACGGCGCGAACCGACCGGATCCGGTGATTGGGCCACGGAACGGACATGGTCGACGACGAACTGGGGGATCACCAGGCCACTCGGCAGAAGGCCCGAGCGCCCGAGCACCAGAAGGTACCGGTCCATGACGGCGGAACCGTCGACGAGGAGGGCGTGTGCTCGGGGGGAGTCCGGTGTCGGGGCCAGAATCCTCGACAGCCCGGCTGCGGCAACGATCTGGCGACCCTTGACCGATCCGAGCCGCCAGCCGAACGTGGCCAGCACCCACGAGACGACCGCTGTGATCAGAAGGGCGTAACCGGACCGGAAGAGCACCAGAAGGGGGAGGCCGATCACCAGGCCGAGCAGGGTTCCCGTGGTCGTCATGATCGACGAGGCGAAGATCTCGCCGGGCGGGGTGTTCCGGAACTGGAAGACGGCCCGTTGGAGGCCCTTGTCGATCAGACGCCCCCCCACACCTCCGAGGACATAGCTCACGGCAGCCCCGATGAGCAGCCCGACCACGGGTGCGTAGGACCTGTTGTCGACGCTGCGTCCGACCTCGAGGCCGAACACCGAGCCGGCGAGGACGAAGAGCAGCCGGAACCCTTCGACGAAGATCATGTTGCTTCCGGCCCGTCAGCTGCCAGACAGCTTCGGTTTGGGTGCTTCTCCATGTTGACCACTTCGGTTGCGCCACGGAACGACTGGGCGTATAGCAATTGTCGGAATCGCGGAGCAGAACTTGAGGGTGGTGACCGATGAGACGCCCACCGATGGGGTCCGCGTGGCGTCGGGCGGCGCCGGAACCGGCGCCCGCAAGACCGATTGCTCCACGGGATGATGCTCACGCCCGGTCGGTCGGGGCCGGCTTGGCCCGCGTGCACCACGGGTGGTAGCCTCGTGATTGGGCGGGGAGCGAACGCTGTTCTCGTCCGTCTACTTCGCTGACGACGAACCATGAGAAACCTCCGCCGTTCCCCCCGTAGCCCGTCGCCTCGTGCCGAGGTCTGCCTCCGAGGCGTCGTCCCACTGGACCTGTCAGCACTCGGCGAGGACGTGTCCGGTGGGGTCCAAGTGGCACCCGACAGCCTGGTGCCGTCCGCCCTGCATGACATAGAGGTCCACGACCAGGGATTGCTTATCGCACCGTCCGTCTGCGCCGGGCGCGAGATTCCCTCGCTCGTGCCGTGGTCGGAGTTGCGCGGCGTCTCGGCGGACCGTTGGACAGCACTGCCCGACGGAACCGACGGTCAGGTGCTCGAGTTCGAAGGCGTCGACGGGGGATGGGTCGGCGCAGGCTCCGTGCAGGCGTTCGTGGTCCCGGCGCTGGAGGTCGGGCCGTTCCTGTCGGCCTTCGCCGCCGGGCGGCAGGCAGACCACGGCGCCGCCAGCGGGGACCCAGTGGTCCTCGCTTCTGCCGCACGGAGCCGGTACGCCGCGGTGAGGGAGTGGGTGAGGGCCTGGTACCCCGTCGACGGCGGTCCACGCCATGGCCAGGACCGCCGTCGGATCGGCCCGGTGGTGGTGGGTCTGCTCGCCGTCCTGCTGGTGGTCGGCAGCTCCAGCGCCTCGTTCGTGGCGCCCGCGGGCGGAGCACTGGATCATCCGCCCGTGTCCCATCCGCCCGAACAGGGCAACGTCGTGCAGGCGTCAGCACACCCCTCGGCCAACCTCCCGGTGGCCACGTCTCCCTCCGCCCCGGCTCCGCCGTCCCTGGCCGGTTCGCCACCCCTCCAGTCCCACGAGATCTTCGGCTACGCCCCGTACTGGACCCTGCCGCAGTCGTCCGGATTCGATGTCAAGGACCTCACCACCCTGGCGTACTTCAGTGTCGACGCCAATGCAGACGGCACGATCGACCAGAGCGGACCAGGATGGAACGGATACCAGAGCCAGGACCTGGTCAACCTGGTGACCCGGTCCCATGCCGCCGGGGACCGGGTGGTGCTGACCGTGACCTGCTTCAGCCAGAGCTCCCTTGACGCCATCACCTCGGATCCGAACGCGCCGGCCCGCCTGTCCGCGGCGTTGATCTCCCTGGTGTCGGCCAAAAACCTCGATGGGGTCAACTTCGATTTCGAGGGCCAGGGGAGCGCCGACCGAAACGGCCTCACCTCGCTGATCACCCAGGTGTCGCAGGCCCTGAAGGCCGCCAATCCCCACTGGCAGGTGACCATGGCCACCTACGCCAGTGCGGCGGGGGACAGCGGCGGCTTCTACAACGTGGCCGCCCTGGCGCCGGCTGTCGACGGGTTCTTCGTGATGGGCTACGACATGAACAACCGGGCGGTCCCGAGTGCGACTGCGCCGCTGTTGGGCGGATCATTCAACGACACCGAGGCACTCCAGCAGTTCGCGGCGGCGGTGCCCCCGTCGAAGATCATCCTCGGCGTCCCCTACTACGGGTACGACTGGCCGACGACCGGTGGGACGAAGGCGGCGCAGGCGACCGGCGGTGAGTCGCCGCTCAGCGACGGGGTGATCGCCGCATCGGGCGATCCCACCTACTGGGACCCGACCACACAGACGGCGTGGACCTCGTATCAGGTGGGGACCCAGTGGCACGAGACGTTCTTCGACGACCCGACCGCATTGGCCCTGAAGGCACAGCTGGCTGCCAGCTTCCACATCGCCGGCCTCGGGATCTGGGCGTTGGGGATGGACGGCAACAACCCGGCCATGTTGGCTGCTCTCCTGGGCAACGCCCCCGCGGCCAAGGACTACCAGAGCGGGCCCACCACCGGTCCGTCCACGGGGCCGCCCGGCACCGGCTTCAGGACGGTCTCGACCTGGCAGGGCACCTCGGTCTCCTTGACGCCGATCGCCACGCCGACGCCCGGGGGCACTGCGCAGTACCTGGGCAGGCTCGACCCCATCGGTACCACGGACCCCGCCCTGGCCTGCCTCCAGAACGGCCCTCCCCTCGACGTCTGGTCGTTCAGCACCATGCCCGGCATCGACATCGCGGTGGCAACCCAGCCGCCGGATTGCGCCGCTGCGGTCTGGTCGTTCCCGACCCCTGCCGCATCCGTGCCGGGGGGGCCGGGAGCTTCCGCGACCACCACCACGACGACCACCACGACAGCCCCGCCACCGTCCACGAGCACCACGACAGCCCCGCCGCCGACCACCACGACGTCCACCACCACCTCGACCAGCACCACGACGTCCACCACCACCTCGACCAGCACCACGACCACAGTGGCCCCCGGGGGGCCCTAGCCCGACTGCGTGGCCGGCGCCCCTACGGGGAATCGACCTTGCCAGAGGCGGCTAATCTCGTCTGGTACCCGGGGGTGTAGCTCAGCTGGTAGAGCGCTACGTTCGCAATGTAGAGGCCGACGGTTCGAGTCCGTTCACCTCCACCGACCGGGACGGTGCGCGAACCGCATCGTCCTGCTGGTGGTCCCCACCGACGGGAATACGGAAGACCGGGTGGATGGCCTGTCGGCTGTCCACCCGGACTTCGTGAATCAGGGCTTGGAGCAGTGACTTGACCAAAGCGCTTGATCCGCCGGCCACAGCCTGAAGGGTCCGAAAACTCCGATGTACGGTCGGCGGCGGGGGAATCGGCACGCATGCGCGGAAGCGATGACCGAGCAGCCGTAGTCGACCCAGAGAAACCATGTAGTCGCCAGGCAACGTTCCTACGTGTCTGATCCTCAAACTCGCGTTGTAGGCGACCGATGCACACGTCGAAGCCGCCGTGGGGGACCGGTGATCAGGCGGCCCACTNNGTACTCGTGGATGATGCCGCCGAGGATGTCTTGGCGAGTGACGGCGCCAATCTCGGTGGGCGGAAGTGGAACGCAGCGGGGGATCGGCTGTCCAAGGTGCAGCCCACGGTGTGGACGAGCATGGTTGTAGTGCTGGACGTACGCATCGAGCACCGATTCGAGATGTCGTCGTGAGACGACCAGTAGATGATCGAGGCACTCCTCGCGGATAGTGCGTACGAATCGCTCGGCGTACGCGTTGGCACGAGGCGAACGGACCGGGGTGCGGACCTGCTCGATGCCGATCGATGCGAATACCTCGTCGAAGCTCTTCGTGAACTTCGCGTCACGGTCGCGGATGAGGAACCGGAAGCACCGGCCGGCATCCTCCAGATCCGAGGCGAAGTTACGGGCCACCTGGGCCACCCAGGGGCCGTTCGGGTTGGCGGTGGCGCCGAGGACGTGCACTGTGCGGCTGTGCACCTCGATGACGAACAGCACGTAGTAGCGCCGGAAGAGCACCGTGTCGACATGGAAGAAGTCGGTGGCCACGATACCCTTCGCCTGGGCGGAGAGGAACCGGGTCCAGTTCGGGCCNNGCCCAGCTTCTTGAGCTCGCCGACGATGCGGAGACAGCCCCAGCGGGGGTTCTCCCGGGCCAGGCGGAGGATCAGGTTGACGGTCTCCTCGGGAAGGGTCGGACGACCCTGCCGGCGGTGCGGATACGTCCAGCGCTTGCGGACCAGCGATCGGTGCCAGCCAAGGATCGTCTCCGGCGTGACGAGGAACGATCGCCAGTGTTCTCGAGGCACCAGGCCGGCAAGGAGCGCGACGAGGGCCCGGTCGGACCAGGTGAAACGAGGACGGGCGACCTGCCGGCGGAGCACGGTCAGTTGGTGACGGAGCACGAGGATCTCCGCATCCTTCGCCGCGGTGTCCATTCGATGGACACCGATGAGGTCGAGGACGCGCCGGGCGACACGAAAGAGGAAGGAGAGGGCCACGAAGGGCAAGCCTTGTAGGGCGCGTTCTGGCTGGTCAAGCTGGGTCGGGGAGTTTCTGGACCCTTCGAGTTCTTGGACCTTTCACAGTGCGACGGGCGCGGCGAGTTTGGACCTAAACGCGTCCACGTCGAATCGGTGCTTCAGGTGGAAGGGTCCTCGCCGGCCCAGGCCCTCTCCAGCAGCAGCAGGATATCGCTGACCTTCACCGGACGGGGATTGTCGAAGGGCAGCTTGGCCCCGACGAGTGCGGCTGCCCTTTCGAGCCCATCTTCTGGCATGCCCAGATCGGAAAGCGACCGGGGCATGTCGAGTTGTTGCTCGAGTGCCATGAGTCCCGCCAGGGGTCGCGAGCAGCCAAAGGCGCGAGCCATCGGCTCCGCCGCGTCGCCGATGGCCGGCTCGTTGAACGCTAGTACGTAGGGAAGCACCACGGCATGGGTCTCCGCATGCGGAAGATCGAAGGTGCCGCCCAGGACATGGCAGATCTTGTGATGGAGTCCCGAGCCGGCAACCGCGAATGACGCTCCGGAGAGGTACGCGCCATAGAGCAGTTGCGAGCGCGCCTCGGGGTCGAGTCCGTCGATGACCACTGCGGGCAGGCCCTGGGTCACTGCGCGGATCCCCTCCCCGGCCAGGAGCGACGTGATCGGGTTGCGCCCGGGGGCCCAGAACGCTTCGACGCAATGGGCCAGTGCATTGAGCCCGCTCGCCGTCGACAGTCCCACCGGGAGGCTGAACGTGAGCGCCGGGTCGTAGACGACGGTCCGCGGCAAAACCCGTGTGTCCGTGCCGGTCACCTTCTCACCGAGCTCTGTCAGACCCCAGACCGGGGTCATCTCCGATCCGGCATAGGTCGTCGGGACCGCGACGATCGGGAGCCCGTTCGACAGAGCAACCGCTTTGGCCGTACCTGTGGTGGACCCACCGCCGACTGAAAGGAGTGCCTGCGCACCGGATTCTTGGGCGACTGATCGCGCCTCCTCCGCCACTTCATTGGGCACGTGCGGGCGCACGCCTGTGAAATGTGCACAAACGCGGTCACCGAGTGGAGCAGCGAGCTCTTGCGCCAGCTCGGCCTCGGCCGCGGTACTGATGAGAAGTAGATGGCTGATGTCGAGCCGGTCCACCTCTCCTGCCAGCTGACGGCGTGCCGCCCCGATGTTGAAGACGACCCGCCCGGGCAGTGCTTCATAGGAGAATTCGATCGAACCGGTCATGGCCGCCTTTCTCGCATCCCGGTGGCTTCTGACGCTAGGGCGCCGGAGGTTGGTCGCGACCGCCTGACACCTCTTTGGCCATGATAGGTGATCATGTGCGGATTACAAACCCATGTTCGATCAGCGAACACACCGGGGGATCGGGAGGGTTGCTCTGCAGAAGTACTGCCATCGAAGTGGACGCCGCGGGATGGGTTGACCGGGTGCGAGAGTGTCCGGCGGTCCCAGGGACGTCGCCGCGTTCGGAGGATTGGACGCAGGCCGGGGATGGCGGGTCTGGGTGACCAGGCAGCCCATCGCCAGCACCATGATCTCTGGATTCGTGGCGGGCCAGATCGCCACCGTGTTCAGCCTCGTCCTCGGGACACTTTCAGCGGCGTTCTTATTGCCCTACGTCTGCACCTCCCACGAGGGTGCGGGGGCGTTCGGCTCCGGATTCGGTTGGAAGATCGTCTTCACCATCTACCTGTGGCACGTCATCTACGGCGTCAATTTCGGCAAGATGTACAACCCGCTACCCATCGACGATCCGGAGTTCGCTTCTGAGGAGTCCGTCTCGTAGGCGCCCCTACTGCGGAATGGCAGTTTGCACGTCTGAGGGATCCCGCCTCAAGGTCCGATCGGGGTTCGAACGCTGTCGACGACGGATGGGTTCGCCGTCACCGGGGACCCTTGGTGGACTCGAGCCGGCGGAGCACGGCCAGTTCGTTTGCGCTTGGAGGATCAGTGATCGCCAGATCAGGCGAGATCAGCAGATCCCATGCCGTTGCCGCCCGCACGTCGTCGACGCTCACGCCGGGATGGAGGTGGGTGAGCTCCAACTCGAAGGTCTGCGAATTGGGCCGCAGAAGACCGAGGTCGGTAATCACGAGGACCGGCCCCTTCCCGATGAAGCCCAGCTGCTCACGACTTCCGGGGCCAGAACCGTGTCCGACCGACGTGATGAAGTCGAGCTTCTCCACGAAGGTCTGCTCGTTCTGGCGGATGACCACGACCACCTCTCGGCACGACGCTGCGATCTCCGGTGCGCCGCCCCCGCCGGGGAGGCGCACCGCAGGATGGGCGTAGGGACCGATCACCGTCGAGTTCAGGTTTGCGAACCGATCGATCTGTGCGGCAGACAGGAAGCCGATATCGATACGGCCGCCCTGGAGCCAGTAGTTGAAGATCTCCGGGACCGAGACGATCATGTCGGCGGTTTCCGCCAGCTCGCCGTCACCGATCGAGAGGGGCAGCCGGGTCGGCTTCGCTCCGATGGTCCCGGATTCATAGATGAGCACCAGGTTCGGCGCATGGGTCTCCCGCGCCAGGTTGGCGGCGGCACTCGGCAGCCCGATGCCCACGAAGCAGACGGCCCCATCAACCAAGCGCCGCGAGGCGGCGACGGTCATCATCTCGTCCGACGCGAACCCCGAGACCACCGGCCGCCGATCCTCAACCGGCAACGGCAGGCAGGGCTCTCGTCCCTCCGGCGTCTCGCCGGTACCGCCGCCGGCACGTTCAGTTGTGGACACAGTGGTTTCCTTCGACGACCCCGAGTGTACGAGATTGCGTGCACCCGACCTGAGTTCGATAAAGTTCAATATGCGAACATAGGTCCGATAATCGAACAATGCTGACGGAAAGAAGCTCGTACTGTCAAGCCGCTTCGCCTGGCTCGATCGCCAGCGTTGACAGTCCTTCCCTTGGCCCCGTACAGTTGTTCGGCATGAGATGGATCGTGCGCAATACGCACGTACGTGCACCGTGGCACAGATACTGACGCTTCCAGAAGCGATCGAGGCCCTGGTCCATGACGGCGACTGCGTGGCCATGGAAGGGTTCACCCACCTCATTCCGTTCGCCGCCGGCCACGAGATCATCCGCCAAGGTAGGCGTGATCTCACGCTGGTTCGCCTGACGCCGGATGTGCTGTTCGACCAGATGATCGGCATGGGCTGCGCGTCGAAGCTGGTGTTCTCGTGGGGTGGGAATCCCGGTGTCGGATCGCTCCACCGGCTGAGGGATGCCATCGAGAACGACTGGCCCCGTCCACTCGAGATCGATGAACACAGCCATGCCGGGCTCACCAACCGATACGTGGCCGGTGCCTCCGGGCTCCCGTTCGCGGTCCTCCGGGGATATGCGGGCACCGGTCTGGAGCGCCGATCGGAGAGTGAGTCACCCATCGACTGCCCGTTCACCGGCGAGACACTCGCCGCCGTGTCGGCACTCAGGCCCGATGTGAGCATCGTGCACGGGCAGCAGGCTGATCGAGCGGGCAACGTGCAGATCTGGGGGATCACGGGCGTGCAGAAAGAGGCGGTTCTGGCCGCAGAACGCTCCTTGGTGACGGTGGAGGAGATCGTGGACGATCTGGAGCTCCGGCCAGGGGGCGTCATCCTCCCCTCGTGGGTGGTGACTGCCGTTGCCGAGGTTCCCGGCGGGTCATGGCCCTCGTATGCACTCGGGTTCTCCGAGCGGGACAATGCGTTCTACGAGGCGTGGGACCAGTCGAGCCGCGACCGGGACACCTTTCTCGCCTGGATGGATCGACATGTCCTGGCGGGGATCTAGTCCGTTCCGGCACATCGGGTGATCGCACGCGTGGGGGGAAGGAACCGACGGGCGGGTCCCCTCTGTTCGAGACCTGCACCTCTGGTCAGAATGCAGGATTACGGTGTCCGGGTGTGACGCAGGCCGATGAGGGACCGGTAACCCCGGACAGGGAGCAGACCCGGGACTTCGTGCAGTCATTGAGCCGCGGGCTCGACGTCATCACCGCCTTCGGACCGGATCGCCAGTCGCTGACGCTCTCCGACGTCGCCCGGATCACCGGGCTGACCCGGGCCACCGCCCGCCGGTTCCTGCTCACCCTGGTCGAACTGGGCTACATGCGTACGGACGGGAAGTTCTTCTCACTGACGCCGCACGTGCTCAACCTCGGGTTCTCCTACCTGTCGGGTCTCAGCCTGACCGAGGTGGCACACCCTCACGTCCAAGACCTCGTGTCCACGGTGCACGAATCGTCGTCGGTCGCAGTGCTGGACGGCGACGACGTGGTCTACGTGGTCCGCGTGCCCACCAAACGGATCATGACGGTGGCCATTTCGGTCGGGACCCGCTTTCCGGCCTTCGCCACGTCGATGGGCAGGATCCTGCTGGCAGGGCTGTCCTCGGACCAGCTCGAGGCCTACCTCGAACGAGTCAACCTCGTGCCCCTCACCCGGTTCACCGTCACCGACCCAAAGCGTCTTCGCCAAATGATCGACGAGATCCGCGCAGAGGGATTCGCCATCACCGACCAGGAACTGGAGGAGGGCCTGCGGTCGACGGCCGTACCGATCAGGGATGCCGGCGGGAACACGATCGCCGCCATCAATCTGTCGGCGCAGGCGACACGGGTGACTCTGGCCCATATGAGGGACGAGTTCCTTCCGCACCTGCTCGAGGCTGCGCACCGCATCGAGACCGACCTGGCGGCCACCGACCGGTATGCCAAGGGTAACGGGGAAGAAGGGGCGCGCTGAGCCGGCGGCGGTGTCCGAGCTGCTGTCACTCCGGCCGCCTCCGCCTTCCCCACGGTCGCCTCCTGAGGCGGTGGGTCAGGCATTCCCAGCGATGCCGCGCTCCACGCGGCGGATGAGTGTGCGGCACCGTTCGATCGAGTCATCGACGATCTCGTGGCCCGTACCGCGGGAGACGACCATTTCCACGTCGGCCCCCGCCGCGCGGAACATGGCCGCCGTCTCCTCGACCCGGTGGAGCGGGACCCATTCGTCGATGTCCGACGTCGTGAGGAGCATCGGCATGCCGGTGACGCCCGTCGGACGGGTCAGCTCCACCTCCGGGGGCCCGATCAGGCCGCCGGTGAAGCTGACCAGCCCGCCGAAGCGGAGCGATGACCGAGCGACGTACTCCGAGACCAGACAGGCGCCCTGGGAGAACCCGAGCCATATGATCTGCCGGTCGTCGATGCCGGCACGTCCGAGCAGCCGCCGGACATCGTCGATCCGCTCCAGGGCCCACCCGAGTCGTGGCTCGTTCCGCTCAACCGGCTCGAGGAAGCTCTCGGGGTACCAGGTCTGGTCGGCGGCGGCGGGCAGCAGATAGGCGAGGTCCGTGCGGCCGAGACGTTGAGCGACGTTCTCCCGCATGTACGACGGGTCCTGGGTGCGGCCGTGCACCATGACGACCACCATCCCTGCACCGCCGACAGGCACCCCGGCCACCTCGACGGGCATCCTCCGGTGGGGATTCTCGTCGTCGCTCATGTCAGTGTCCCCGTGCCGTGAGGCTGCCGCCGAACTGCCCCAGCGCTCGGCGATCGGAGCGTCGCCCCCACCGATGGGCCGACAACGTCAAGCCGGAAATGGGCTCACGAGTACTGCAGCGGTTCGAGGTAGGACATGAGGAACTCCCGACGATCCTCGAAGACAGGAGGGATCTGGAAGTTCTTGCCCAGCTCCTCGTAGGGCTCGTCGACGGTGAATCCGGTCGGCTTGGACACCGCCGCTTCGAACATCGCGCCCCCGGGGGTGCGGACATAGACCGAGTCGAAGTATCCCCGGTCCTTGCGGTCCGATACATCGGTGAACCCCAGTCCCACAAGGCCGTCCTTGACCGCGCTCTGCACCTTGTAGTCGGCCACCTGAAAGGCGGTGTGGTGGACAATTCCCTCGCCGTACATCCAACCGGCCTGTCCCAGCCCGGGCTCGGCGACGAAGTCGACGATCGCCCCGGGGCCTCCGGCACCGACCTCGAAGCGAACGTGATCGCCCTCCTCGACGGTGTGACGCCCGCTCCACCCTTGTGTCATGAAATCGGCCGACAGGTCGAGGTCGAGCACCGACACGGTGATTCCGTGTGTGCCGTGGATCCCCAGCTCCTGGGGAACCGGACCCGTGGAGTGGGCGCCCCGCTCGTCATCCACCACGCCGACCAATGCGTACTCGATTCCGCACGGATGGGTGAAATGGAGCCGCTTCTCCCCGAATCGCTCCAACTCTTGGACCTCGAAACCGTGGTCGCGCAGCCGGTCGCGCCAGAAGCCGAGCGCGCTGTCGGGGATCGAGAGCATCAGCACCTTGGTCTGGTTGGTACCCCGCCGGCCGACGCGGCCGGACTGGCGCATCGGGAAGGTAGTGACAAGCGTCGACTCGAGGCCGACGTCGTTGCCGTAGTACAGGTGGTAGATCGGCACGTCCCCGTCGTAGAGCGCCGTCTTCTTCACGCTCTTCAACCCGAGCACCTGTGTGTGGAAGTCGTAGTCCTCTTGGGCAGTGCCCACGCACAACGTGATGTGGTGGTGACGCTCGATCCCGGTTCCGATGTCCGTCATGGTCATCGCCCTCCCCTGTGCCGATCCAGTATGTGCGTATTACGCACCTTCGTGTGATGTCCGAACACTCATACTCATACTCCATCGTGCCCGAGAACGTGTCAAATGAGTGCGCCCGGAGCGAGCACGATGGTGAAGTCCACGGTGCGGTACGGGTTGGTGACCCCGAACTTGTCCGCTGTGACCGGGTCGTCGACGGTCGGGAACATGCGCACCAGGCTCTGCTTGACCCCGAATACCGCATCGGAGTCGATATAGGCACTGTCGGCGACGAAGAGATGCGTGGTGACCGACCGGAAGTCCGGCGCCGTGACGAGGAAATGGATGTGCGCCGGGCGGAACGGGTGTCGGCCCGAGGCCCGCAGCAGGTCCCCGACGGGTCCGTCCTGGGGGATCGGGTAGTAGCGGGGGACGATGGTACGAAACCAGAATGCCCCGTCGTCGTCTGCCGTGAACAACCCTCTCAGGTTGCGTTCAGGTTGCAGGCCGGGTTGCTGCACGTCGTAGAAGCCGTCGTCGTTGGCCTGCCACACATCGATCGTCGCTGCGGGGACGGGTTGGCCGGCGAGGTCGTGGACCCGACCGGTGACCAGACACGGCTCCCCCTTGCCGTCGAGGGCGATGTCAGCACCGAGTGCACGCTCCGGCGAGGAGACGACGTGGAACGGGCCGAGCACCGTCGACTCGGTCGCCTCGCCCGCCCGGTGGTTGATGGTCTCGACGAGCATCGACACGCCGAGCACGTCAGAGAGGAGGATGAACTCCTGGCGCACTTCGTCCGAGATCTGCCCGGTCGCGGTCAAGAAGTTGATGGCGGCCGCCCATTCTGCCTCGGTGAGCTCCACCTCCTTGATGAATGCATGGAGATGGCGGACCAGCGACTGAAGGAGGGTTCGCAGGCGGGGATCGGGAGTGGAATCGAAGCTGTCTGCAACCACCTCGGCGGAGCGCTCCTCGCTGAACGACCGGTCGATCACGGCCGGTCCAGAATCTGGCGCAGGGCGGCGTCGAGGGCGTCGGTCGCGTCAGGGTCGACCGCCGGGGTGGACCAGCGGGCGCCCACGTAACCGTCCGGACGGACCAGTAGCGCGCCTGCATCGGTGATGCCGGACAGGGAGGCCCAATCGCCGTACAGGTCCTGGTAGTCACAGCCCGGACCGATGGCGACGACGCCGATATCGATGCCGAGTGCTGCACTCGCCGCGTCCGCGGCATGGGACCATACGTCGCCGCCAATGCCGGTGAGGATGGTGAAGCGTCCGCCGCCGACCAGGTCGAGGGTGGAGACACTGCAGCGGCCGGTCCCGTGGAGCCATGCGTGTGGCACCTTGGAGCCGGGTCGCGACGTCGGGTGGTGGTACAGCTCCGGGTCCCGTGCCGGAGGCGGGACGTCGGTGCCATCGGCGACCACGGCGGAGGACTCGTACCGCTGGTCCATCTCGACCCCGTGACAGTTGAATTCGTAGTCCTTGAACGCGATGGCTTCGCGGAGGGCCGCTCGTTGCTTGTCGGCTTCGGGGCTCGCCGTCTTGCGCTTCTCCATATTGGCGACCATCTCCTGGGGATCGGTGGTGGAGAGGAGACCCAGGGCGTCGAAGATCGGCGCCGTCTCGCCGATGCTCTGGTTGGCCCGGTCAACCACCTGGCGGCCGATGGGTGCCCGTTCGGCCGAGTAGCTCTCGAGGAGCCCAGGACCGGCCTGTCCGGTCAGGACCGCGGCGAGCTTCCATGCCAGATTGAAGGCGTCCTGGATCGACGTGTTCGATCCGAGGCCGTTCGAGGGAGGATGGCGGTGGACGGCATCGCCGGCGCAGAACACCCGCCCCTCGGAGTAGTGCTCGGCGTAGAGGTGATTGACCGTCCAGGCCGAAGACGAGGTGATGGTGACCGGTACGGCGTCGTCACCGACCAACCGGCGCACGATCGACAGGGCGAACTCGTCGGTGAGGTCCGGCGGGGGGCCCTCGATGTCGTAGCCCCAGACGATCAGCCACCGGTGCCACGGTCGGACCATGCGGACGAGCCCTGCGCCGATGCCGCCCACATCCGAACCGGGCTGGAGCACCCAGTAGAGGACCGAGGGTCGGTCGGCAACGAGATGCGACAGGTCCGCCTCGAAGACGATGTTGATCGACCCGCCAACACCCATCCGACCTCGCAGCGGCAGGCCGATGTCATCGGCCACCTTCGACCGGCCGCCGTCCGCTCCGACGACGTAGCGGGCCCGGATCTCGTAGTCGTCCCGCCGGAGCCGGTCCCTGACCTGTACGGTTACGCCGTCTTGATCCTGACGGAGGCCGAGGTACTCGGTGTCGAACCGGGCCTGGGCGCCCCGGGCCTGGGCGGTGTGGAGCAGGATCGGCTCCATCAGGTCCTGAGGCAGGTCGCAGATCTCCGTGGGGCTGGCGGCAAGGTAGCCCGACAGACGGTCAGGCCGTGTACCCCACGCGTGCAGGCGACCGAGCTCCTCGCCGGCCAGCGAGGTGCAGTACACCAGGTTCCCCATCAGGGACTGTGACGTGGCCTGGGCCCGGACCTGGTCCTCCACGTCGAGGTCACGCAGCACCTCCATGGTCCGCTGGTTGGTGATGTGGGCTCGCGGGGTGTCGGCCAGGCGCCCGTACTTGGTGATCACCGTGGTCTCGACGCCGTAGGTCGCCAGCGCCAGTGCGGCGGCCGAGCCGGCGGGGCCGCTGCCCACGATCAGTACGTCAGTCTCGAAATCGGGCATGCACTCCCCCCAATGGCCTTGATTCATAGACATGTGCGTAGAGCGGACGCTATGCCGCTGAACGTACAGACAACGTACCCCGTAGCCGGAGGCACGTGGAGGCACGGCACCGGTCGGAGAGGCGCAATCGGTCCGCCGATCACGGGTCTCTGGCGGAACCGGGTCGGTCACCGAACACGAGCGTGCTCGCCAACCCGTTGCCTCATCTCCGCGCGATGCTGGCCATATAGCAGACCAACCGACCGAGTACGGCGATTTCGCCCTCAAGGGATTCCTGGGATTCCAGATCGAAGAGGTTGCCGAAGGTCATGCTCGTGCTCGGCTGACCATCGCCGATGAACACCGCAATCCCAACGGAGTAGCGCACGGCGCGGTCTACTTCGCCATGGTGGATACCGCGATGGGCGCAGCAACGATGTCTGCGCTCTCCGACGGAAGGTTCTGCACGTCAGTCGAAGTGGAATTGCGATTCATCCGGCCAGCGGCTGCCGGGACCCTGATCGCCGATGTCTCCGTCGTCTACATGGGCGGAGCATCGTCCATCTCGAGGCCCGGGTTCACGACGGCACCGAACGGCTCATGGCAACCGGCGCCGGTACCTTCGCCATCATCGGGGACCGGTAGCCGGCCCCGACCGGTCTCAGGTCTGGACCAGGTCACTCACCGGGGTGAGAGCAACGGCCAGAGGAGCGAAAGGACTTCTTCACAGGAGCCTCAACTCCACAGGTCACCGACCATGAGTTGGGTTCGTCCCTTGCCCACATCCATTTCGTGGTGGACCAACTCGTGGACGTCGTGCCGGACTACCCATGCCACGTCGCGCTCCACCGGTTCTGTGAAGTTGTACGTGCAGCGCCGGGCCGGTTGCCCGGCGCTGAGCCCTTCGACGACCTTCACGATGAGGTACGTGGCCACGGCCAGTTCCTCCCCCTGTCGCACCGCGATTCGCGCGCGTGTCCGGCAATCAGGGCTCGCTCGACGCGGTACGTCCGGGCGAAGCGGGGCGTGTCCTCGACGAGGGCGAGAAGCACCCGCTCCCGCTGGACCAGGAGCTGAAG
>PLHF01000121.1:47728-47910 GCA_003138855.1 Acidimicrobiaceae bacterium
TGCAGCCGACCTCACCGGCGGGTACTGCAAGATCGATTCCACGATGCGGGCGCTGTCGGTTGTAATGGCAGACGTACTGGCGAAGTACCCGCTCGAGGTGACCGTGGCCCAGAATGAGCAGCCAGTCGAGGCATTCGGTGCGCACGGTCCTCACCCAGCGCTCTGCGTAGGCAGTGGCCCGG
>PLHF01000139.1 GCA_003138855.1 Acidimicrobiaceae bacterium
CTCCCGTCCCCGGCGGAGGCGGCCGGCACCGTCCGGGCGGTCGGCGCCCAGTACACGGGCCCGCCGGTCAGGGTGACGGTGTTCGGCGACTCGGTGGCGTGGCGGCTGGCCTTCGCCATGCTGGCCAGTCAACCCCAGGAGAGCTACGACGTGGACATCGACAACGGTGCCTTCGTGGGGTGTGGGGTGCTGCGCAGCACCGAGTACTCCTCCCACGGAGTGCCCAGCCCGGTCACCGCGGACTGCAACACGTCGGCACCCAGTTCCGCACAGTGGCCGGCACAGTGGAAGGGTGACCTCGACCAGTTCCAACCCAATGTGGTGGTGCTCCTCGCCGGGCGGTGGGAGGTCATGGACCGGCTGATCGACGGGCGCTGGCTGCACATCGGAGAGCCGGCCTTCGACGCCGACCTGAAGCGTTCGTTGGAGCAGGCCGTCGCCGTGGGCACCTCCACCGGCGCCCTCATGGTGCTGATGACCGCCCCGTGCTTCGACTCCGGCGAACAGCCCAACGGCCAGCCCTGGCCGGAGGACACTGCCGGCCGGCTGGCTGCCTACAACCAGCTGGTGCGCCAGGTGGCCGCCGAACATCCGTCCACGGTGCAGGTGGACGACTTCGGTGGCCTCCTCTGCCCGGGGGGCACCTACACCACGTCGTTCAACGGGGTGCAGATTCGTGACGGCGACGGGGTGCACATCGTCCCGACGCCGGCAGCGGGCCAGTGGCTCGATGCCCAGGTGCTCCCTGAGGTCATCCGGGTGGGCCGACTGCAGATGGCCGGCCGCCTCCTGACCCCCGTCACCACCCCGCCGACCACCACAGCGGCGACGGCCCCCCCAGCCCCCGCGGCAGTTGGGCTACCCCCGCCCTGAGCCGGCGAGTTCCTCACCGTCGCCCGATGCGGGTCGACCACCTGGGTCCGGATAGCGGGAGTGTTCAGGTGCCGGACGGTGCGGGGATCGAGGAGGGTGGGGGCGCCTGGTCGAAGATCGAGTTGGTGGCCATGCTGCACTCGGCTTGGAGCGAAGGCACCAAGGTGGCCTCCGGCACCCGGTCACTCTCGGACAGCGAGGTCATCAAGGCCTGCCATTGGCCATCGTGGTAGGCGGCTTCGGCAGCGATGGGCATCGCCGCCCGGAGCGCGTCGTAGGCCTGCTGATCGAGCCTCGTGCCCTCGTACACGGTGGGCTGCTGCTGTGCCTGGTGGAGAAGGGTGATCGACCGGTCGACATGGGTGCAGGCCTGGCGGGCCAGCGTCAGTCCTGAATTGCCACAGGCGCTGACCACGGCGCCGACGGCAATGATGGCGACGATCCCCGTGGCGAGGCGCGCAAAGCGTCCTCGCCCCTGCAGGCTCTTCACCCCAGCCAACTGCCTGCGGAGTCGAGGAGGTAGCGGCTCACCGACAGGCACCGGTCGAAGACCTCGCACAACATCTCCTCGCCGGCGAGCACGCGGGCGAGCGAGACGGGGGAGCGGGCGACGATGTTGAGCCGGCGCTCGGCGGCATCGGTGGCCGACGCGTAGGAGTCGATGGCCGAGACCTCGAGGGGAAGTTCGATGCCACCCACCCCGGCCAGATCGATGGCAAGGCGGAGGAGGTCGGGCCCGTTGGGCAGGGGGGGAAGGGCCCAGGTGAAGGTCAGGGGGAAGTGGTACTCGTCGGGCGGCTCCTCATCCTCGGGCAGGACGAACACCGCATCTTCGAAGGAGAGAAGGGTCCTCGGGTCGACCTCGAGTGCCAGGTGGAGGTCGAGTGGGCCTCCGCACCCGTCTTCGGGATGGAGCTCCACCTCCCAGACTTGCCGGAGGGAGTACGTCTCGACGAAATGACGTTCGTCATGCACGTGGAAGCCATGGTCGACCGAGTGATCCTTGAGGTCGGCTACGTATCCGGCCACATCGATGACTGCCACAGGATCACCAGCCTACTGGTCTCCGGCCACTCCGGTATCGTCGGCCCATGGACGACGATACCCTGCTCGAGGTCCTCCACGCTGGTGCAACCGCCGTCTCCGAAGCGCTCGGCGGCCTCAGCGATTGGGGTCCCGCCGGCACCCGCGACGGCCAGTACCGGTCGGATCTGGTCGCTGATGCCGCAGCGGTGGGGGTCCTCGACGGCGCCGGGCTCGGCGTGCTGTCCGAGGAGTCCGGCCCGTCCCGCCTGGAGCGCCCGGTCGTGGTGGTGCTCGATCCGGTGGACGGTTCGACCAATGCGGCGCGCGGGATCCCCTGGTACGCCACCAGCCTGTGCGCCGTCGACGCCGAGGGACCCCGGGTGGCGGTGGTGGTCAACCAGGCCTCAGGCGTACGGTTCGAGGCAGTCCGGGGCGGTGGGGCCCGACGGGACGGTGCCCCGATCCGATCGTCGGCCTGTGAAAAGTTGAGCGAGGCGATCGTCGGCTTCTCGGGGTATCCGCCCCGCTACTTCGGTTGGTCGCAGTACCGGGGCCTCGGCGCGGCCGCCCTGGACCTGTGCGCGGTGGCCGAAGGGGTGCTCGACGGCTACGCGGTCGTGGGAGGGTCGATGCTGGGGAGCTGGGACTACCTGGGCGGAATGCTGGTGTGCACCGAGGCCGGGGCCGTGGTGGGGGAGGCGCGCGGCCAGGAGCTGGTCACCCTGGTGCACACCGATCGGAGGGCACCGCTGGCGGCATCCACCCCGGCCCTGTTCGAAGCCCTTCGCTACGCGGCGGCAAACTAGCGTGACAGCTCCGGGCGTTTAGCTCAGTTGGTCAGAGCAGCTGGCTTACAACCAGCAGGTCATCGGTTCGAGTCCGATAGCGCCCACCCTAAAAGTCCAGGTAAGCGGCTTATGCTTGGTATTCCTGAAGTCGCGCTAGTGAAGATCCCAACAAAAGACCCAAAAAACCCAACAGGGTGACACTGTGAAATTCCGGTTCATGCTT
>PLHF01000013.1 GCA_003138855.1 Acidimicrobiaceae bacterium
TGTGCGTGAAGGCCCTGGCCAGAGGGTGATCTGCTCAAGAAGTTCGGCATAATTCAGAGGGCTTCGAGGAAGGCGAGAAGCTTGTCCGGTGGCGAGTAGCGGCCAAGCCGTGTGCGTGGCGGAGCGGTGCGATCGAGCGCGCGCTGCTTGAGAGCCAGGTCGGCGTGGAGGTAGGGACGACTCGAAGCCGGGGACTCGTGACCGAGCCAGAGTGCGATGGTGGTGACATCGATCCCCGCGGCACGCATTCGCATGGCACAGGTGTGCCTCATCACGTGGGGCGTGACGGTCCTGTTCACCAGCGAGGGGCAACCGATGGCTGCGGCCGCTGTGTGAAGTCTGATCCGTTGGGCAACTGCGTCAGTGGTCAACTTCCTCTGCGTCCCTCGGGCGATGAAGAGCGGATCGATATCAGACCCGCCGTTCTCGGTGACCCAGAGGCGCAGGGCCTTGGCCGTCGGTGCATCGAGAGGGGTGATCCGGTCCTTTCGTCCCTTGCCGTGGCAGACGACATGCGCGCCGTGCCGGTCGGTGCAGGCATCGGCCCGGGTCAACGATGTGAGCTCTGCGACCCGCAGACCCGTTGTGACCATGACCAGCAAGATCGCGTGGTCACGCCGACCGGTCCAGGTGGTCCGATCGGGAGCGGCCAGCAGTGCCTCGACTTCAGGCTCGGTGAGGTAGGTCACCTCTGTCTGATGGGTGTTCTTGGAGGGTATGGCCAGGACCCGGGCGATGAGCTCGGCGTGCTCAAGGTGACGCAGGGCGGCATGGTTGAACAAGGAATGGATAGCCGCCAGGCGTGCATTGCGGGTTCGGGTGCAGTTGCCTCGCTCCTCTTCGAGCATGGTGAGAAAGCCGGCGACGTGCTCGGCACTCAAGTCGGCGATGTCGAGAGTGCTCGGCGCGATACCGGTCTGGTCGAAGATGTAGCCGAGGAGTAGGCGGAACGTATCCCGGTAGCTGGTGATGGTGTGGCCGCTCGCTCCCCGTTGGCCGACCAGGTAGTCAGTGAAGAACGACTGCAGGGTCGGCGCCAGGGCGCTCATGACCACCGGCCTTGGTAGGCGGCCATCCGCTCGGACACCATGGCCATCAGCTCAGGGCTGGCTGTCAAGTACCAGTAGGTGTTCGCCGGTTCCACATGGCCGAGATAGGAGACGAGCACAGCGATCCGGGCGTCGACATCTGTGCCTTGGCGAAGCGCATCGATGAGCGAATCGACCGCGAACGTGTGCCTAAAATCGTGAAGGCGCGGCACCGATCCCCCCGGACGAGCTGACAGCTGGCACGTGTCGACCAGGACGCGGAAGGCCTGTCGGGCGAGGTTTGCGTTCAACCGACCGCCCTTGCACCCGATCAAGAGCGGACCGATCGGTCCCGACTTCGTGGCCCTGACCCCCAGGTAGGCGCTCAATGCTTCGACCGTCGTGCGATGGAGGGGGATGGTCCGTTGCTTGCCGTACTTTCCTGTCACCGCCAACACCCCCTCGTCGATATCGAGGTCATCGACGTCGAGGGCGACGGCTTCGCCACTGCGCAGCCCAGTCGCGGCAAGCAAGCCGATGAGCGTATGCATGCTGGCCGCCATGAGCGGCGGCCGCAGGATCGAGGTCATCGACATGAGCTGAGCGACCTGCTCGTTCGAATACAGGTAGGGGATCCGACGAGTGACTTTGCCCGTGATCAGGTGGGGAGGGATCAGATCAGCGGCAGCCGGGTCCAAAGTGTGGATGTGGGCGGCCAAATGCCGGATGACGGTCAGCCGCCTGGCCTGCCAGCAAAGCGTGGTCTCGGCAGGTTCCTGGGCAAATGCCAGCGCGTCGGTGATCGTGATCTTCGTGAGGCCACGGGCCTCCAGTCCGTCCAAGAAGCCGGTGATCAGGTAGTCGTGATCGGCCAAGCGCCAGCCTCGAGCTCGGCGGTCAACCAGGTAATCGGTGGCGGCGCTGCGTAGGTCAAGGGTCATCGTGACCCTCCCGTCGTCCACGGGCGGGCCAGCAATGCCATCGCGGCCATGTCCGATTTCGCGTACCGGGCCGTGGCTGACGGGCTGGAGTGGCGGAGCAACTGGCCCACCTCGACCAAGCCACCCCCACCAGCCAGAACCTGGCACGCCGCCGTGTGTCGGAGCCGATGGGCGGCGCCCGAACCCGAGATGCCGGCGCGAGCCATGGCGCGAGCGGCGACACTGGTCACCGCAGCCGAACCCAGGGGACGATGGGGGGCATCGAGTGCGAGGAAGACCTGGCGGTGGGGCAGCCCGGTCGGTCGCCCGTCTCTCAGATAGGTCACGAGTAGCTTCCCGACGTCGACGGGCAACGGCAACTCGTCGCGTCGAGAACCCTTTCCCTTGATGACAACGAGGCCCTGTCTCCAGTCGATCTCGTCCAGTCCCAGACCGGCGACCTCTCCCGAGCGCAAGCCCAACCGCAACATCGAAGTGAGCATCGCCTCGTCTCGGAGTCGGGCGTTGCCGTCGACCGACAGCGCTGCGAACAGGTCCTTCACCTGGCCAGCGCTCAGAGCCTTGGGGAGGCTCGTGCCAGTCGGAGCAGCCACCGAGCCAGTCGCAATGGCCAGCGATGCCGGAACGATCCCCTCCCACCACATCCAGCGCAGCAGGGCGCGCAGTGCATTGATCCCCACGCTCAACGATCTGGGGCGCTGGCCGATCGACCGGGCAGTCACGAACGCACTGACCTGTCGTTCGGTCAAGCAAGCCAGCCGGCCACCGTCGGCGTAGACGGCCAAGAAGGGCTTGACCTGGGACAGGTAGCTCAACACGGTTGCCGGTGCCAACCCCCGCTCGGCGGCGAGATACTCCCCAAACCGTTTCGACAGCATCTCCGCCGTGGTCATGGGCACCGCTACCTGCGCGGGTGGCACCTGCCCTCGCCGTCGGAGATGGCCCAGGAGTGCCGTGAGCGCCCGATCTGACCTGAGCGACGAGTACAGCTCGCGCCTGACAATCATGAACTCTGCCGCTACTTCGTCAGTCAGATCACCCGCTGTCATGCCACGGGTCAAAAGCCATCTCGAAAGATGCCTCATCAGGTTCAACTGAGTTTCGCTCGTGCGTGGCGAGTACCCGAGCGCGCTCAACTCGTCGAGGAAACCCTCTTCGAGTTCCTGGAGTGGTCCAGGTGCCGTTGGCTGACCTTGCATGGTGATGCTCCTCTCCAATCAATGGAAAGGCCAGCATCTACCTGGCGCGATTATGCCGAACTTCTTGGGCAGATCACCCCCTGGCCAGGGCCTTCACGCACA
>PLHF01000143.1 GCA_003138855.1 Acidimicrobiaceae bacterium
CGACCAGTCGATACGGGTGTAGTCGGAGCGGTGGGCAACGGTGGCCAGGGCAGCGAGGAGCGCCCGGCCGGTCCCGAGGCCGCGCGCCTCGGGGCGGACGTAGAGGTCCTCCAGGTAGATGCCGTGGTGGCCCGTCCACGTCGAGAAGTTGAGGAACCAGATGGCCATGCCTACGATGCGACCCCGGTCTTCGGCCACATGAGCGAAGACGGCCGGTGACTCACCGAAGAGGGCGGCCGCCAGCAGGTCGCGGTCGATCTCTACCGAGGCCGGCGAGCGCTCGTACTCGGCCAGGTCGTGGATCAGCTCCACGAGGTCGTCCACGTCACCGATGGCAGCCCGGCGGATCATCGGTTCAGGCTGCGAGGTCAAGGCTGCCCTGGGCGCCGGGTGGGGTGGGCGGAGCGCCCGGACCGGGCCGGACGACCCGGTGTGACCGCCTCACGGGACGAGGAGCACACGGCCGAATGCCTGCCTGCTCTCGATGTAGGCATGCGCTTCGCCGGCCTCGGCGAGGGGGAACCGTCGGTCGATGACCACACGCAGCTCGCCGGAGGCGATGTCGGCGAGGTGCCCGGCGATCAGGGCGTGGGGTCGTGGGCTCAAGAAGAGCTCCGCTCCGAGGAAGTAGCCCACCAGGGTCTGATTCCCGGGCCTCATCGACGAGATGTCCAGCTTCGCCGCGAATTCACGTCCGGCATCGCCGAACGTGACGCAGCGACCGCGATAGGCCAGGCAGTGGAGGCTCTTCTGCAGGGTGGGGCCGCCGATGGAGTCGACGATCACGTCCGCTCCCTTGCCGTCGGTCAACCGGCGTACCTCGTCGACGAAGTCGGTCGACGTGTAGTCGATGCCGCCGTCGAGGCCGAACTCGCCCAACCGCTCGAGCCGGGAAGGGCTGGACGCCGTGGCCAGCACCCGGGCGCCCGCCCGTTTGGCCAGTTGGATGGCGGCGATACCGACCCCGCTGGCGCCGGCATGGATGAGCGCGGTCTCCCCGGGCTGGAGTCGCCCGAATTCGAACAGACAGTCATCAGCTGTACCGAACGGCACCGGGACGCACGCCGCCTCCTCGACGGTCAACCCCGGCGGGACGGACCAACAGAAGGACTGGCCCACGGCCCGCAGCTCGGCATGGGATCCGTCCACGCCGACGGTGACCACCCGATCGCCCACGGCGAACTCGGTGGTGCCCTCGCCGACCGACACGACGGTGCCCGCGCACTGGTAGCCGACGATGTGCGGTGTGTGCGACAACTCTCCCCTCAGGCGGTTGAGGGTGTCGCCCCCTTCGATGCTGACCGCCTCGACGTGCACCAGTATCTCGCCGACGCCGGGCTCCGGGTCGGGGACGTCCTCGTAGCGGAACACGTCGGGCCCGCCCGTCTCGTAGTAGACAGCTGCCTTCACGGGTACCTCCCCGGGGACTCGGCGATGACCCCACCCTAGGCACAACGCCATGGCCCGGCGCCCGACGCCGGCAACAACTGTTTCAAGTCGCCGCCGGATTCGGCCGATGGGAGGAGCATGTCTCCCGTGGCGGAATCCGAGACCTCTCCGGAAGGCGTCGGCCTGCCGTCGCCGGCCATCAGCGAGGAGAGGGTGGCACTCGGGGCGGCAGTGCAGGCCCGAGCCGACGAGGTCGGTCGCCTGGTTGGCGGCAAGTTCGCCGAGAGCCTCCGGGGCGAGGCCTTCGCCACCGCCCGCCTGGGCACCGAGCTCATCGGCCGCTGGATCGCCACCGACCAGGTGGCCACTCCCGAGGAGGAGCAGACGCTGGCCCGCCAGGGCGAGCAAGTGATCGTGGAGGACGTCGAACTGGCCAGTGTGGCCAAGGCGTACTTCGCCTGGCGCGACTGCACCAATGAGGTCGTCGCAGAGGAAGCGGGCCGCCTGCAGGTGAGCGACGAGCTGCTCACCCTGGCCCGCAACGTGGTGCGCTTCAGCTGCGACGGCAGCCTGGTCCGGATCGTCCGCCAGTTCGACGAGACCCGCCGGGCCCTCCAGCAGCGCCTCAAGGAGGAGCAGGCCAACCTGGCCCACCGGGCGCTCCACGACCAGTTGACCGGCCTCCCCAATCGCACCCTGCTCACCGATCGGCTCCGTCAGGCGGCATTTTCCGCGAGCCGCAAGGGCACCCACGCGATGCTGCTCTTCCTCGACCTGGACAACTTCAAGGCCATCAACGACCGCTTCGGCCACTCGGCCGGTGACTGCCTGCTCGAGGCAGTGGCGCTGCGGCTCAGGGAGCTGGTGCGGGCATCGGACACCGTCGCCCGACTGGGCGGTGACGAGTTCGTGGTGCTTGCCGAGGACCTCGATGATCCGGTCGCAGCGGCACAGTCGCTGGCCGAGCGGATCCACCAGGGCATGCGGGTGCCCATCCCCCTGGGCGACCGGCAGCTCCACACCTCGGTGAGCATCGGCATCGCGCCGGTGCCGCCCGACTGCGACCCCGAGGTCTGCCTGGCGCAGGCGGACGCCGCCATGTACCAGGCCAAGCGGGGCGGCCCTGCCAGGTTCGAGTCGTTCAACGACGTGATCGGCAAGGACAACCAACGCCGGAGCCAGCTGGCCGACGAGCTCCGCGTGGCCCACCAACGCCAGCAGCTGTCCGTCCACTACCAGCCCCTGTTCCGGTTGGGCGGGGACATGGTGGGAATGGAGGCGCTGCTGCGATGGGACCACCCCGAGCTGGGGTCGGTGCCGCCGTCGGAGTTCGTACCGCTCCTCGAACAGAGCAGGGAGATCGTGCCCATCGGGCTCTGGGTGCTCGACGAGGCCACCAGGCAGTGCCGCCTCTGGCAGGACGAGGGGCGTCCCGGCCTGTCCATGTCGGTGAACGTGTCGGCCCGGCAACTCCAGGACCCGGACTTCCACGGCGATGTCGTCCACGCCCTGTTCAAATCCCGCCTGGATCCCTCCTGCCTGGTTCTCGAAGTCACCGAATCGGTGCTGGTCATGGACATCGTGAGGATCGGCGAGACCATGCAGAGGATCCGGGACCTGGGGGTGCACATGGCCCTCGACGACTTCGGCACCGGTTACTCCTCGTTGCTCTACCTGAAGGGTCTCCCCATCGACAGGCTGAAGGTGGACCGCAGCTTCGTGGCAGGGCTCGGCTCCTCCGGCCAGGACCCGTCCATCGTGTCCACCGTCGTCCATCTCGCCCACAAGCTGGGGTTGCGGGTGGTGGCCGAAGGGGTGGAGACCGAAGCCGAACTTCAGGCCGTGGGGGACATGGGATGTGACGAGGCCCAGGGGTACCTGTTGGGCCGCCCCGGTCCGGCGAACCTGTTCACCGCCGGTGCGTGGGCCCTCGCCGGATCATGAGGTGCCGGAGCCGGCGCGACTGCGGTTGAGGTGGGCGAACAGGCCCTTCTGGGACGAGTAGAAGGCGGGGAACTCCGCGAAGAGCTGGTCGTAGACACGACGGGTCGCCGGCTCGGGCTCATGGACCTCCACCACCTGCACCAGCGAGTGGAGCTCTTCGGCCTCCACCTCGCCGAGGGCCATCCCGGCCAGGAGGGCGCTTCCGCGGAGATTGGCGTGGAGGGGGTCGGCGACCTGTTCGACGGGCCGGTCGAGCACGTTTGCGTAGATGGAGCACCACAGGGCGGAGGTCGCACCCCCACCGACGGCCCGGATGGCCCCGAAGGGCCGCCCGACGAACCGTTCGACCGCCTCGCTCAGCCATCGGGAGTTGAAGGCCACGCCCTCCAGCACAGCCCGGACCATGTCGGCCCGGGTGGACTGCAGCGAGAGATTGTGGAAGCCGCCGCGTGCCGCTCGATTGTCGACGGGAGACCGCTCGCCCGCCAACCAGGGCGTGAAGATCAGCCGCCCGCTTCCGGGCGGGGAGTGCTCGGCCAGCGCGGTCAGGTGGTCGAACGGGGGGAGATCGGGCCCGTCGAACAGTAGATCCCTGAGCCACTCGAGGGACTTACCCCCTGACTCCTGATTGTTGGCCACCAGGTTGAGCCCGGGGATGATGCCGGGCACGGTGGCGATCTGCCGGAGGGGATCGGTCTTCTTCTTCGGGTACGGGCAGCTGACCCAGCTGGTGGTGGAGATGGCGATGTGCGCCTGATGACCGAGCACGGCGCCGGAACCGGCGCAGGCGGAGTGCAGGTCGGGAGTGCCGGCGATGACCGCGACCCCGGCGGGCAGCCCGAGGTCGTCGGCCACGTCGGGCAGCACCTCGCCGACGACGCTGCCGGTCGGGCGCAGGGGCGGGAGCTTCTCCACCGGAACGCCCGAGGAGCCGACCAGCATCTGGTCGTAGTCGAGGCGCTCGGGATGCCGGTTGTCGGTCAGCCAGGCGCCGGCCATCGAGGCCGGCGTGGCAGCGGCGATGCCGGTGAATCGCATCGACAGGTAGTCGACCGGCTCCAGGTACCAGCGGGCGTCCCGGGCCACTCGGGGCAGTTCGTGCTCGATGAAGAGGATGTGTCCGATGGGATCGGCACCCGAGGTGGAGGGCGCCCCACCGCTGCGGTGGATCCATCTGGCCGCGGCCAGAGGGGAGTAGCCGCCGACGCGGCCACCCACCTGTCCCCGGGAACGCAGCCCTCCCCGGGTGTCGGACCACAGCAAACAGTGGCCCACCGGGCGCCCGGATGCGTCGACCGGCACCGTGGACGCCCACTGGCCGGTGCACGAGACGGCCGCGATGCGCTCCGCGGCCACCACCCCGGAGGCGACGGCTCGGCGAGCACTGGACCGGATCACCTGCCACCAGTGCTCTGCGTCCTGGGTGGCTCCGCCATCGGGAGTCCGGTGGGTGGGCACCGGAAGGTGCTCCTTCCAGGCGATGGCACCGGTCAGGGAGACCAGGCCGACCTTGGGCCCCCCGGTGCCGAGGTCGACGGCCAGGACGTACCACTCGTCCCGCGCTGACGCCGCCGCCCTGCTCACGCCGGCGGGCGGTCCCGGTCGTGGCGGACCTCAGGCATCGGCGGGGATGGCCTGCTGGGCGTCCATCATCTCGCCCATCACCATCTTGATGAACTCGTCCGCCTCGTCGGTCAACCCGCCGGCCACCCCGCCGTAGATCGCGCCCGATCTGGGCGCATCGCCGGCATGGGCCCTGGCGTAGGCCACGGCATCGGTGAGGTCGCCGTCGAACGCGGCGGCCACGCCGTCCTGGGTCTGGGGACGGGTGACCGCCATGTGCAGCGCGTTCGGGTACTGCTGTCCGTTGAACCGCCAGCCACGCTCACGCATGAAGTCGTTCACGTGGTAGATGTCGAACTCGTCCGAGGTGAAACTGAACAGGAAGGTGGGGCTCCCGAGGATGCGCAGTTCGGGATGGGACAGGACGGAGCGCTGCATGGTGGCGGCCGTCTCGAAGATGGCCCTGGCGTATTGGCGGTAGCCCTCCCGGCCGAGTTGGACCATGGCGGCCCAGGTGGCGGCGATGAGGCCGCCCGATCGGGAGCCCTCCATGCCCGGTGAGCAGTACTTCCCCCCGCTCCAGCCGCTCAGGAAGAAGTACTGGGCGTTGCGGATGGCCTTGTCCCGGAAGGTGAGGACCGAGGTCCCCTTGAATGCGTACCCGTACTTGTGGGTGTCCGCCGAAATCGAGGTGACGCCGGGGAGGCGGTAGTCGAAGACGGGCACGTCGTACCCGAGCTCCTGGCCGAAGGGGAGGATGAACCCACCGAGGCATCCGTCCACGTGGAGCCCGACCCCGTGCCGCAGCGCGATCTCGGACATCCGGTCGATCGGGTCGACGGTGCCGTAGCCGTAGTTGCAGGCCGAGCCGATGATGGCCACCGTGTCCCCGTCGATGTGCCGGTCCACCCAGTCCGTGTCGACCAGGGTGGTCACCGGGTCGACCGGCGCGACCCGCAGTTCGATCCCGAACAGGTGGCACGCCTTGTCGAAGGCGGGGTGGCCGGTCTCCGGCTTGATCACGTTGGGCCGGCGGACGCCGCGCTCGGCGGCCGCGTACTCCCGGTAGGCGAGCATGGCATGGCAGATGCTTCCGGTTCCGCCGGTGGCCACCAGCCCCACCGGCTCGCCGGAGGTG
Source organism: Acidimicrobiaceae bacterium (assembly GCA_003138855.1). Taxonomy (GTDB): domain Bacteria; phylum Actinomycetota; class Acidimicrobiia; order Acidimicrobiales; family RAAP-2; genus Bog-756. Next base: position 6,035 of record PLHF01000143.1, read on the forward strand.
ACCGCCTCGGCGTGCAGGAGGTCGAGGGACATGGCGATGATCTCGGACTCGAACTTGGTGGCGCTGGGGCACATGTCCCGCTGGAGCACGTTGACGTGGGCGAAGAGACCGAAGGCCTCGTTCATGAACCGGTAGTGCTCGTGGTCCCCGCAGTACATGGTGCCCGAGCACTTGCCCGACTCCCAGGTGGCGTCCTCTTCGACGGCCATGGTGCGCAGGGCCTCGAGTACCTCGGGACGGGGCGTCCCGTGTTCGGGAAGGCGGCGGTGCACGGTGAAGCGGCCGTCGTAGGGGAAGGTGGTCATGGAGCCGGCTCCTTGGGTCGTGGGGGACGAGAAGTCACGTCCCCCTCGGGCGCATGTTGGCTGCACGGTACACCGCGTCGATGACCGCCATGTTGGCGACGGCGTCCTCCGGCGGGGTGAGCACCGGCCCACCTCGCAGGACGGCGTCGCAGAAGGCATCGAGCTGGTAGGCGTACGTCGGTCGTCGTGCCGGGAACTCGGCGCGACGCCCCCCACCCGATCGCACCGTCAGCCAGCTGGCGTACTGGGGTGCGATCGGATTGGCCACCCGCAGCTCCCCGTCGTCACCGATCACCCGGGCGGCGAGGTGGAGGACCGAACTGGACCACATCGAGCAGTGGACCGAGGCGGTGTGGCCGCTCGGGAACTGCAGCTCTGCCGACAGGGCCCGGTCGACGTCGGGGGCGTGGAGCTTGGCGGCGGCCGATCGCACCTCGGGCTCCTCGCCGCCGAGCAAGCGTGCCATGTGGACCACGTAGCACCCCATGTCCATCATGGCCCCGCCGCCCAGGTCGTACCGGTAGCGGATGTCCGACTTGTCGGGGATCGGTGCGCACATCCAGGCCTCGATGTGTCGGAGCCGGCCCAGCTCGCCGTTGTCGACGATCTCGCGCATCCGCCGGGCCAGCGGGTGGTAGCGGTAGTGGAACGCCTCGACCACCACCAGGCCGGCGTCAGCAGCGGCCCGGGACGCAGCGGCGGCCACGGTGTGGGCCTCTTCGGCGTTGGAGGTGAATGGCTTCTCGCAGAGGACGTGCTTGCCTGCCTCCAGTGCGGCGAGGGTCCAGTGGGCATGGAGGCTGTTGGGCAGTGGGATGTACACGGCGTCGACGGCGCGGTCGCACACCACTGCCTCGTAGCGGTCGGCCACCCGGGGGATCCCGTGTCGCCCGGCAAAAGCGGTGGCTCGGCGGCGGTCGCGGGCCGCCACCAGGTCGACCACCGCCTCGGGGTTCCGTGCCGCCGGGCGGATCAGGGCGGCCGGGGCGATCCTGGCCGCCCCGAGGATCCCGAACCGCACGGTGGTGCCGGACATGTGACCAAATCTACGCATGTCCCGGAACGGACGCCGGTGGACCGGGCGCCCGCCCGGTGCCCATGGTCCGATCGGCAGTCGTCCACAGGATCGGGCGCCAGATCGTGGCCGGCCCGGGTCAGCGTCGGCCGATACCGTTCAGTACCTGCACCTCAGTACCTGCACCTCAGTACCTGCACCTCAGTACCTGCACCTCAATACCTGCGCCCATTGTGCCGATGTACAGGTATGACCGGTCTGCGGGGCGTGGGGATGAACGCTGACGGGACCCTGTCCGCGACAGCGGTCGGCAAGCTGGCGGCAGGGATGTGGATGGTCTCGAGCCTTCTCGTGGTGTCGGCCGAGCTCCTCGCCCCGGGACACACCTCCCGGTTCGCCACCGTGGCCATCGGGCTGGGCGCCCTCGTCTCCGGCATGGCCCTCTGGGTGCTCCCCTGGTGCCGCTGGCCCCGATCGGTGACGTTGTGGCTGGTGCCGCTGACCTTTGCCACCATCGGGCTCGACTATCGGTTGGCCGATGGGAACGGATTCCTCTATGCCATCACGTTCCTCATGGTCTTCGCCTGGCTGGGTCTGGCCCATCCGAGGGGCACGTCGCTCAAGTTCGCGCCGCTGCTGATCGTCGCCTATGTCGTCCCTCTGCTGGGCGGCCCCGCGGGCCGATCTTCCCTGGGCCTCGCCTCCGCTGTCTACGTCGTCCCGTGCTGCGTCATGGTCGGGGAAGCCGTGGCCTGGGGAATGGCACTGCTGGCCGACACCGAGTGGACGCTCACCGAAACCCAAGAGCGCAACGTGGGCATCTTCGAGCAGGCACCGATGGGCATCGCCGTGTCCTCCCTGGACGGTGGCCTGGTCCGGGTGAACGCGGCCTACGCGAAGATCCTCGGATACCGGCCCGAGGAGCTCGTGGGAAAGAACCTGCAGGAGATCACCCATCCGGACGACTGGACGGACACCTCGACGCACATGGCGGCGGCTGTTGCCGGTGATGTCGAGGCGTACACCATGGAGAAGCGCTACGTGCGCGCCGACGGACACATGGTGTGGGCGTCGGTGGGCGCCTCCTGCGTCCGCGACCGGGCGGGTGAGCCGCTCTACCTCATCGCCCAGATCGAGGACATCACGGAGCGGCACGCCCTGCGCGACAAGCTGGCCTACGCCGCCGTGCACGACCAGCTCACCGGCCTTCCCAACCGGACGATGTTCATGGACCGACTCGAGCGGTTGATCGTGCGCGCCGAACGCCGCGGCCGACACGTGGCATTGATGTTCCTCGATCTCGACCGGTTCAAGCTGATCAACGACGGGCTGGGCCACGATGCCGGTGACCGCCTCCTCCAGCGGGTGGCCCTGCGGTTGCAGGCCTCGCTCCGGGCCGACGATCTCCTGGCCCGGTTCGGTGGGGACGAGTTCACCCTCCTGTGCGAGGTGGCCTCCGAGGAGGAGGCCGTCGAGATCGCCCGCCGGTTGGGTGCGGCCATGGATCGGCCGTTGACCGAGGCCAACCACGAGCAGTTCATCTCGCTGAGCGTGGGCATCGCCCTGTCGTCCGCCGAGACGACCCATCCGACAGCGCTACTGCGCAATGCGGATGTGGCCATGTACCGCGCCAAGGACCTCGGCCCGGCCCGGATCGCCCTCTACTCCGAAGATGACGAACTGCCGACGGCCGAGGGCCTGAGGATCACCAACGAACTGCACCGGGCCCTCGAGCGTTCGGAGTTCGTGCTCCACTATCAGCCCATCGTCGACCTCCATGACCTGAGACTGGTGGGGATGGAGGCCCTGGTGCGCTGGCAGCACCCCACTCGGGGGTTGCTGGGCCCGGTTGAGTTCATCCCGCTGGCCGAGGAAAGCGGACTGATCGTGCCGCTCGGCACCTGGGTCCTGCGGGAGGCCTGCCGCCAGGCGGGGGTGTGGGCCGTCAAGCGGGGCGGGGCGGACCAGGACAACAGTCGGCTCAACATGTCCATCAACGTGGCGGCACGGCAACTGGCCGACCCTGCGTTCCCCGAACTGGTCGCGGCTGCCATCGACGACTCCGGCTTCTGGGCCGACCACGTCTGGCTGGAGATCACCGAGGGAGCGATCCTCAGTGATCCGGTCGCCGCAGTGGTGACCCTGGGCCGTCTCCGCGACCTCGGGGTCCAGCTCTCCATCGACGACTTCGGAACCGGGTACTCCTCGTTGAGCTACCTGAAGCAGCTTCCGGTCGAGACCCTCAAGATCGATCGGAGCTTCATCGACCAGCTCGACGAGGACCCTGATGACAAGGCCATCGTCCGAGCGGTCATCGCCCTGGGTGACTCGCTGGGTCTGGCGGTCATCGCCGAGGGGATCGAACGGTCGAGCCAGGCGGACGAGCTCACCGCCCTGGGCTGCCACCTGGCGCAGGGATTCCTCTACGGCCGGCCGATGTCACCGGCAGCCATCGGATCGTTCCCCAACGACGACCTGGTCGGGTGGCCGGGTGCTGCCGACCTGACCAACGCACGGTGATCGGCGGGGCGCCACACCCTGCCCCTAGACTGATTCCGTGTTGGTGACGGTGTCGCCGGAGCTTCGGTCCTTCGTCGAGGACCACGGTGGTTCGGTGTACGTCCGCTGTCGGCCCAACCGGCGCTGTCGGGGAGTCACCTTCCTCGATGCCGGCCTCGAGCCCCCGGCCTCTCTCGACGACTACCTGATGTTTCTAGTGGACGGGGTGCTGGTCCACGTCCGGCTGCCACGAGCACTCCGATCCCACGAGCTGCAGCTCACCCTGGAGGGGCGGCGGCGCCCCCGCCCAGTGGCGTCGTGGGACGGGTGTGCCTTCGTGGTCTGAACCCGGGTCGGCCCGGGAGGCCGGCCGTAGGACGCGGCCCCGACCGGACGAGGACCTGGTGAGGCCTGAGCACCGTCAGGGGCGGCGGCCGTTGGGCATCAGGTCGCCCGAGCCCCACTGGCCCAGCTGGTTGAGCTGCACCTGGTCGCCGGTCGCCTCGACGATCTTGTCGCCCCCGACGTAGATGGCGGTGTGGTAGACGCTCGTCCAGTCGGTCTGGCTGGTGCCCCAGAAGACCAGGTCGCCCGCCTGCAGGCTGTCCAGGGACACCGCCACCCCGGCCGTGTTGTACTGGTCATCGGCCACCCTGGCGAACTCGACGCCGGCCCCCTGGCTCCACGACGCCAGGGCGAGGCCCGAGCAGTCGTAGCCGACCGGGCCGTTGCCGCCAAAGATGTAGGGCTTCCCGAGCTGCTGGAAGGCGAAGAGGACCGCCTTGTCCCCGGGGGTCGCCGGTTTGAAGAGCAGCGCCTGTGTGGGGACCTGGTAGGACGAGGCGTCGCCGTAGGGCACGGCATCCCCGTTCTGGCGCACGATCCAATACCCGCTTCCCCTCGGACTGGACACCAGGCGTTGCTCCGGGTCACCACTGGTTCCCGCTGCCGACCCGTAGAAGGTTGCGTCACCGAAGGCGAAGACGCCGCCGTCGGCGGCCAGCAGCCAGTACCCCTTGCCGTCGGGCGTGGCGGCCATGGAGATCACCGGCTGCTGCAGGGTGAGGTTCCCGGCCGATCCGTGGAAGGAGGCGTCCCCGAAGGAGAAGACGCCGCCGT
>PLHF01000021.1 GCA_003138855.1 Acidimicrobiaceae bacterium
CCTCGACGAACCGTGGGCCACCGGCATCCAGCGGTGGGCGCGGCCGGGCCGGGGGCGGGGGGGTCGGGGCGTGCCGGCTGAAGTCGGCGATCTCGGAGAACCGCACGGCGTCCCCGGGCCGCACCAGCGCGTAGGGCGGCGCATCCGGATCGAAGAGCGGGAGCGCGGTGCGGCCGAGGAGCATCCACCCGCCGGGGGTGGCCCGGGGATAGATCGAGGCGAACCCGCCGGCCACGGCCACCGAGCCGGCCGGCACCGACGGGCGCGGGGTGGAGCGCCGGGCCACCGCCACCAGTTCGGGAGGAAGACCGGTCAGATAGGGGAATCCCGGGACGAAGCCGACGAAGGCCACCCGCAGTTCGGCCTGGGTCAACAACTCGACCACGCCCGCCGGGCTGCATCCGATGCCGGAGGCGACGACCTCGAGGTCGGGGCCGTCGAACGTGGTCGGGACATCGATCGTGCGGGCCACCCCCTCCGGGTCCCCGCCCGACCCCTCGGGAGCGTCAGAGCCGAAGGCGGACGCCCCCCTCCCGTCCCGGGAGACCAGGTCGGCCAACCACTGCTCCCACTGTTCGAGCCGGTCGCCGTCGGGATCGATCCGGACCACCACACTGGCGAATCCCGTCACCAGGTCCTCGATGCCGTCGGGCGCCCGACCGGTCCGGCTGGCATGGGCGATGGCCCGCGCCACCAGGTGGGCGGTTCCGACGTCGGCGACCTCGATGAGGAACGCGCTGTCCCCGTAGGGCGTCAACCGCGCGGTGGGGTGGCGGTTCAAGCGACCCCGCCCGGCTTCGCGAACGGGCGCACGGCGATGCCGGCGCCCTCGAGTGCGGCCCGCACAGCGGCGGCAGTCGCCGCGGCCGAGGGGGAGTCCCCGTGGATGCACAGCGTCTCGACGGCGACGGGCGTCCACTGCCCGCTCATGGCTTCGATGCCGCCCCGGTGGACGAGGCTCACGGCGCGGTCGGCGACATGGGCCGGATCGTCCACCACCGCGCCGGCCCGGTGGCGCGGAGCGAGGCGGCCGTTCACCAGATAGCCGCGATCGGGGAAGCCCTCGAGTACCACCCTCAGGCCGGACCGGTGGGCCGCAGCGATCGCCTCGCTGCCCGCCTGGGTCAGCAGGGTCCCGATGGCCAGGCGCGAGACGGCGGACACAACCGAGGTGGCCACTACGGCGTCGGCGGACATCTGGTGGTAGAGCGCGCCGTGGGGTTTGACGTAGGCGACCGTACCGCCGGCCGACCCGACCTCCTCGAGGAGAGTGGCGCACTGTTCGATGATGTCGTCAATCAACTGTGCGGGCGCGACGTCCCGGGCGCGCCGCCCGAATCCCTCGCTGTCGCGGAACGACACATGGGCGCCGATGGCCACACCGCGTGCCACGCATGCCCGAGCGGTGTCCCGCATCACCTTCCGTGATCCGGCGTGGAATCCACACGCGATGCTCACACTGGTCACCGCGTCGAGGACGCCGGCGTCCTCTGGGGTGAGCACGTCCGCCTCGCCGAGGTCGGCGTTGAGATCGACCACAACCATGGCTCCAGTATCGACCATGCGCAGCTCCGCACCGGTCGCCGGAGGCGCCCTCCCCGGTCGGTGGGCCCGGGAGTGGTCGGGGCCCGGCCCGGCAGCCGGACGACCGAGATGACCGGAGGTCCGCTGAGGCGCTATCGTCTCGACCATGCCGCAACCGCCCGCACTCACCCCCGAACAGCGCCAGGCTGCCCTGGCCAAGGCAGCCAAGGTCCGCCGTGAGCGGGCCGAGGTCAAGGAGAAGCTCAAATTGGGCTCGATCAACCTGACCGAGCTGCTCGCCATGGCCGACGGAAACGAGACGGTGGGGAAGATGAAGGTGCTCTCGGTACTGGAGTCCCTCCCCGGCCTCGGCAAGGTCAAGGCGCGTCGCCTGATGGACACCGTCGGGATCAGCGAGAGCCGTCGCCTGCAGGGGCTGGGCAGCAACCAGCGCGAAGCCCTCCTGCGTGAGACCGCCCGCTGACCGGACAGGGTCCGACTCGGAGCGCCGTCCGGCCCGGGTCACACATCTTCGTACTCTTCGGGCCCGGTGGGGCCGGCAAGGGAACCGTTGCCGCCTGCCTGGTGGCCGAGGATCACACCCTGTGGCTCAGTCGTTCCTGGACCACGCGGGAGCGCCGACCCGGCGAGCCCGAGGACGCCTATGTGTTCGTGGACCGTCCGACCTTCGATATCCAGGTGGAGGCCGGGGGCTTCTTCGAATGGGCGGAGTTCCTCGGCAACCTCTACGGGACCCCCGTCCCCGAACCGCCACCGGGACGCGACGTCCTGTTGGAGATCGACCTGCAGGGGGCCCAGCAGGTCCGCCGGATCCGGCCGGATGCCACCCTCATCCTGTTGATTCCCCCGTCCGCCGCCGCGCAGGAGGCACGCCTTCGGGGCCGTGGGGACGACGAGGCCCACATCGCCCGGCGCCTGCGTGAGGGGGCGGAAGAGGAGCGCAAGGGGTTGCTGATCGCCGACGCGGTCGTGGTCAACCAGAAGGTCGCACAGGCCACCGCCGACGTGGCCGGTATAGTGGGGCGTTATCGCTCCGCCGCCCGTGGGGGCGGCGATGCCCTCAGGCCAACCGACGGCGATGCCAGCGGAGCCCTCCACCCCCCACCCGACGACGTGCCCGAAGGATCGTGATGGCCCAGATTCAGAACACGCTCATGGACCCACCGATCGAGGATCTCCTCGACAAGGTCGACTCGAAGTTCACCCTGGTGGCACTGGCCTCGCGTCGTGCCCGCCAGGTGAACAGCTACTACAACTCGCTCGGCGAAGGTATCGGCGTCGTGGTGCCGCCCCAGGTGGCCTCGGCGTCGGGCAAGCCGCTGTCGATCGCCTTCGAAGAGGTGGCGGCGGGCAAGGCGACCTACACCCGGCCCGACCCCGAGGCGCTCGCGCTGGCCGAGGCGGCTGCGCTGGCTCTGCTCGAGAGCGAGACCGGAGCCGACAGCGCTGCACCGGACAGCGCGGCACCGGACAGCGCGGAAGAGACCACCGACTAGCGGACGTCGGGCCACCGATGACGGGCGGAACGGTCGTGGGAATCACGCCGGGCGACGGTACGGAAGTGGGAGGCACCATGCCGGGTGCAGCAGACGCACCGCCATTCGTCGTGCTCGGCGTGTCGGCCGGCATCTCCGCCTACAAGGCGGTGGAGGTCTGTCGCCGCCTGGTCGATGCGGGGGTCCACGTGGCGCCGGTGCTCACCGAGCGTGCGACCCGCTTCGTCGGGAAGGCCACCTTTGACGCCCTCGGATCGGAACCGACCCAGATCGGCCTCTGGGACGAGGCGTCGCCCATCCCCCACACCCGTCTGGGGCAGCGCGCCGACCTGGTCGTCGTGGCCCCCGCCACTGCCGACCTGCTGGCCCGCTATGCCGGCGGTTTCGCCGATGACCTGCTGACCGCCACGCTGGTGGCCACTGCCGCACCGGTGGTGGTGTGCCCGGCGATGCACACCGAGATGTGGGAGCACCCCTCCGTGCAGCACAATCTGGCCGTCCTGTCCTCACGCGGGGTGACGGTGATCCCCCCCGAGGAGGGCCGGCTGGCCGGTGGGGACGTGGGCCCGGGCCGACTGGCCGATCCCGCACTGATCGTCGAGCGGGTGCTCGACCTGCTGGGGCGTCCCGTCGGTGTGGGCAGCCCGGGCGCCGCCGCGCCGGCCACAGGCGACCTGGCCGGCATCCGGGTGGTGGTGTCGGCCGGCGGCACCCGCGAGCCGATCGATCCGGTCCGGTTCATCACCAACCGCTCGTCGGGCAAGCAGGGCCACGCCCTCGCCGAGGCGGCGGCGCGGCGTGGTGCCCAGGTCGTGCTGGTCACCGCGAGCAGCCGTCCGGTGGGGCCGGGGGTGGTGGTGGTCCCGGTGGAGACCGCGGCCGACATGGAGGCGGCGGTGCTGTCGCGGTCCGAGGGTGCCGACGTGGTCATCATGGCCGCGGCGGTGGCAGACTTCCGGCCCAAAGTGGTGCACGGATCCAAACTGCACAAGACCGACGGCGTGCCCGAGCTGATCCTCGAGCCGACGCCGGACATCCTCTTCGAATTGGGACGGCGCCGACGGCAGGGGCAGGTACTTGTCGGGTTCGCCGCTGAGACCGACAGGGTCTTCGAGCGGGCACGGGCGAAGCTGGTCGGCAAAGGGGTCGATCTGATGGTCGCCAACGACGTGGCCGCCGAGGGCGTCGGATTCGACCACGACACCAATGAGGTCACCATCCTCGGCGCCGACGGATCGACGACCGAGGTGCCCCTGCGGGGCAAGAACGCCGTTGCTGACGCCATATTGGATAGGGTGTGCGCGCTGTTGTGCGCGCGATGACGCGGCCGCTCGTTCCGGGCCCTGGCTCCACCTGCACACGGTGCCAGCCACCGCGGCCTGCTGCCACGGGCCAAGACCCCCAATGAGAATGGATCCTTCCGTGAGTTCCCGATACACCTTCACGTCAGAGTCGGTCACCGAGGGCCATCCCGACAAGATGGCCGACCAGATCTCGGATGCGGTGCTCGACGCACTGTTGACCGACGATCCGGACAGCCGGGTGGCCTGCGAGACGCTGTTGACCACCGGCCTGGTGCTGGTGGCCGGCGAGATCACCACCTCCACCTACGTCGACATCCCCAGGCTGGTCCGCCAGGTGGTCCGGGACATCGGGTACGACGACGACGCCTACGGCATCGACGGCAACACCTGCGGGGTCATCGTCTCCATCGACGAGCAGTCGCCCAACATCGGGCAGGGCGTCGACAACGCCTTCGAGGTCAGGTCCGGCACCGGTGGCGAGGACCTGCTCAACGCCCAGGGCGCGGGTGACCAGGGGATGATGTTCGGCTACGCATGTGACGAGACCCCGGACCTGATGCCGCTCCCCATCTGGCTGGCCCACCGACTGGCGCAGCGTCTGGCCCAGGTCCGCCGGGTCGGCGTGCTGCCGTACCTGCGCCCCGATGGCAAGACCCAGGTCAGCGTGACCTACGAGGACGGCCGGCCGGTGGCCCTCGAGACCGTGCTCATCTCGACCCAGCACGACCCCGGTGTGGACCACGAGACCCTCCTGCTCCCCGACTTGAGGGACAACGTGATCAACCCGCTGTTGCCGCCCGAGCTCGACGTGGACAACCTGCGCATCCTGGCCAACCCGACCGGCGTGTTCGTGTTGGGGGGGCCTCACGCCGACACCGGTCTCACCGGTCGCAAGATCATCGTGGACACCTACGGGGGCATGGCCCGACACGGCGGCGGCGCCTTCTCTGGCAAGGATCCCTCCAAAGTCGACCGCTCCGCGGCCTACGCCGCCCGCTGGGTGGCGAAGAACGTGGTGGCCGCCGGTGCCGCCACCAAGTGTGAGATCCAGGTGGCCTACGCCATCGGCGTGGCCCGTCCGGTGTCGTTGCTGGTGGAGACGTTCGGCACCGAGCGGAGCGATCCGGCCCGGATCGCAGCAGCGGTGGACGAGTTGTTCGACCTCCGCCCCGCGGCCATCGTGCGCGACCTCGACCTGAAGCGGCCCATCTACCGGAAGACGGCGGCGTACGGCCACTTCGGACGGTCCGAAAAGGAGTTCACCTGGGAGGATACCTCCAAGGCCGACGATCTGAAGCAGGCGCTCGGGCTCTGAGCCGCGCTCCCCGCCGAGCGGCGCCGGGCCCGGACGCGCCGGGTCCCTCCCCCTCGACGGACGGACAGGGGCCGCTCCACCCCGTGGTCCCGCCATCGGACCCTCCGGTGCCCCACCTCGTCCGCGTGGTCCCCGACGTACCGGCAATCCATCGCCGCTTCGACTACTCGGTCCCCCCAGACATCGGCCCCGAGATCGGTGTGGGCAGCCGGATCCGCATCGACCTCCACGGGCGACGGGTGGGTGCCTGGGTGGTCGAGGACCAGGTGACGGTCACCGACGGTGTGTCCCCGAAGCCCCTGGCCGCGTCCAGCGGGCAGGGGCCGCCGCCGTCGGTGGTGGCGGTGGCCGAGTGGGCGGCCTGGCGATGGGCCGGCCCGCTGTCCTCCTTCCTCGGTACCGCTTCGCCGGACAGGTTGGTCAGGGGTGAGCGGCTGCCGGTGGACGGGCGGCACGGCCCCGACCAGGAGGATGTCGGTGGCGACGAGGGCGGACCGAGGACTGCCTCTCCCGGCGGAGGGTCGGTGGCCATCGTCGACGCCGTCATGGCCGATCCGGGGGTCCCGGCCGTGGTCCGATTGGCACCGGCCCTGGACGCCGTGCTGGTGGTGACCGAATTGATCCACCGCACAGGGCCGGCCGGCCTGCTGGTGCTGGCGCCGTCCCATGTGCGGGCCGACCAGGTGGCTGGCCGCCTGAGGCGTGCCGGCGTGCCGGTCGCCCTGATGCCCGACGGGTGGGAGCAGGCGTCCTCGGGCCGGTCTGTGGTGGTCGGGACCCGCGCCGCGGCCTGGGCTCCGATCGCGCGGCTGCGGGCCGCGGTCGTCCTCGATGCGCACGACGAGGCCTATCGGGAGGAGCGTGCACCCACCTGGTCGGCGGTCGACGTGGTGGTGGAGCGGGGGCGACGCGACGGTGCGCACGTGGCCCTGGTCACGCCGTGCCCACCGGTGGCCATGTCCGAGGACGCCAACCTGGTCACCACCGGGCGTGCCGTCGAGCGCAGGGGGTGGGCGGCGGTCGAGGTGGTCGACCGGACCGGCGACGACCCGCGTACCGGGCTGTTCTCCGAGCGCCTGGTCCGGGTGGCCCACCCGGTACTCGACCGGCCTGACGGCCGCGTGGTGTGCATCCTCAACCGGACGGGGAGGACGAGGCTGCTGGCCTGCGCAAGCTGCGGGGCCCTGGCCCGCTGCACCCGGTGCGGGGGTGCGGTGGCACAGGCCGAGTCGGCCGGCGCCCTGCAATGCCGGCGGTGCGGGCACTCGAGGCCGGCGGTGTGCGCCGTCTGCGACTCGACCAGGTTGAAGGCCCTCAGGATCGGGGTGACCAGGGCGACCGAGGAGCTCTCGGCGCTGCTCGGGACCGACGCGGTGGAGGTCACCGGCGGCTCGGACCCCTCGGATCTGGGGCAGGCGCGGCTGGTGGTCGGGACCGAGGCGGCCCTCCATCGCGTCGCCCGGGCGGACGTGGTGGTGTTCCTGGACATCGATCAGCATCTGCTCGCGGCACGGTTCGGCGCCGGCGAGGAGACGCTGGCCCTGTTGGCCCGGGCCGCCCGGCTGGTGGGCGGCCGCGATTCGGGCGGCAGGGTGCTGGTCCAGACCAGGATCCCCGGGCACGAGGTACTGGCCGCCGCCGTGCACGCCGATCCCGGCTTGTTGGCGGTGGCCGAGCGGGAGGTGCGCAAGGCCCTCGACCTCCCGCCGTTCGGCGCCCTGGCCGAGCTGCGCGGTCCCGGTGGCCCGGTCTTCGCCGAAGGCCTCCGTGCCATCGAGGGACTGCGCGTGTCGGCCATCGAGTCGGACCGGTGGTTGGTACGTGCCCCGGACCACCGCACCATGGCCGATGCGCTGGCCGCGGTGCCGCGCCCGCCCGAGCGGCTCCGGGTGGAGGTCGATCCCACCGACGTGTAGGGCGCGTCGAGGCGCTTCCGCCCCCCGGTGCGGTCCGGCTGGCTGGGGGTGTCACGGCGTGCGGGGTGGGCGCAGCCCGTACAATGGGTGCATGCCCTCCTATGCGGTCCGCGTCTACGGCGACCCGGTGTTGAAGCAGGTCGCCCACGACGTCGAGCACGTCGACGGCTCGCTGGTCCGCCTGGTCAACGACATGGTGGACACAATGTACGACTCCGAGGGAGCCGGCCTGGCCGCCCCGCAGATCGGGGTGCAGAAGCGGCTCTTCGTCTACGACGTGGGTGAGGGCCCCGAGGTCATGATCAACCCGACCATCGTCGAGACGGAGGGGGAGTGGTACCACGACGAGGGGTGCCTCTCGATCCCCGGCCTGCGACTGGGCATCGTGCGGCCGAAACAGGTCCACCTGCGCGGCTTCGACCTCGACGGCGAGGAGGTCTCCCTCGAGGCCGATGAGTTCCTGGCGCGGGTGTTCCAGCACGAGGTGGACCACCTCGACGGGGTCCTGATGGTCGAGCGCCTGGAGGAGGACATGCGCAGGCAGGCACTGCGGGTGCTCCGCGATCGCTCCCTCGGGCTCGACACCACGGCCATGGAGGCCAAGCTGGTGTCGGCTGACAGTCCACGAGAGGTGTGACCCCCGACCGACGCCGGAGCCCGTCCGGGATTCCGTCGGCGCGATGAACCGGTAGCGTCCGGCCATGGCCCGCCTGGTGTACCTCGGAACCCCAGAGGCCGCGGTCACCCCACTGCGTGCGTTGGTGGGTGCCGGCCACGAGGTGGCTCTGGTGGTCACCCGGCCCGACAAGCGGCGCGGCAGGGGCAGCGAGGTTGCTCCGAGCCCGGTGAAGGCGGCAGCCGTCGAGCTCGGCCTCCCGGTGTCCGTCGCCCTGGAGGACGTGCTCGATGTCGGCGCCGAACTGGGGGTGGTGGTGGCCTACGGCCGCATCATCCCCTCGGCGGTCCTCGATCGCCTTGCCATGGTCAACGTGCACTTCTCGCTCCTGCCGCGGTGGCGGGGGGCCGCCCCGGTGGAGCGGGCCATCCTCGAGGGCGACGCCGAGACGGGCGTCTGCCTGATGGCCGTGGAGGCCGGCCTCGACACGGGGCGGATCTACGCCGAGGCGACGACGGCCATCGGCCATGAGGAGACGGCGGACGCGCTGCGGTCCCGCCTGGTGGAGATCGGGTGCGGCCTCCTGGTGGAGCATCTCCGGGACGGACCGGCCGGGCTGCCGCCGCCCCGGGACCAGTCCGGAACGCCGTCGTACGCCGAGAAGATCCGGCCGGCCGAGCTCGAGCTCGACTGGCGGCAACCGGCGAGTGACCTCCGCAGGGTGATCCGGCTGGGCCGGGCCTGGACCACGTTCCGCGGTCGTCGGCTGCGCATCCTGGAGGCCACCGGCCCTGCGGACGCGACTGCCCCCGGCGGACACGCGGTGTCCGAGGGAACCGGCGCCACCCCCGGGAGCCTCGACGGGGGCGAGGTGATCGCCGGCAACGGGACACGGCTCCGGTTGGTCGCGGTGCAGCCCGAGGGCAAGCGCCCGATGGCGGCACTGGACTGGCTCCACGGCGTGCGACCCGGGCCAGGTGACGCCCTGGGGGAGTGAGCGGATCGGCTCGCCGCCGAAGGGGAGGACCCGCCGGGGGTGAGGCCACCGACTCCGGCTGGTCCCACCGGTAGGCTCGTCCGTGATGGCGAACCCGACGACGACCACGACCCAAATGCCGGACCAGGCGCTGCGCGTCGCACCGTCGATACTCTCCGCCGATTTCGGCAGGCTGTCCCACGCTGTCGGCCTGGTCGCCCCCGGGACCGACTGGCTGCACCTCGACGTCATGGACGGCCACTTCGTTCCCAACCTGAGCATCGGACCACCGGTGGTGTCGTCCCTGCGGGAGCACACCGACCTCTTCTTCGACACCCATCTGATGATCACCGACCCGGCGCGCTACCTCGAGCCGTTCCGCGACGCCGGCTCCGACGGATGCACGGTCCATGTCGAGGTGGGGGAGACCGAGGCGCTGGTGGGCCAGATGCGGGAGCTCGGCCTCCGGGTCGGCCTCGCCGCCAATCCCGACACGCCGTTCGAGGCGTTGGCGCCCTACCTGGGCATCGTCGACCTGGTCCTGTGCATGACGGTGTTTCCCGGGTTCGGCGGCCAGTCCTTCATCGCCGAGGTGATGCCCAAGGTCCGTCAGGTCCGGGATGCCGCCAACGCCGCCGGTCTCTCCCTCGACGTCGAGGTGGACGGAGGCCTCGACGAGCACACGGTCGTCGAGGCCGCCCGTTCGGGGGCCAACGTGTTCGTGGCCGGCTCCGCCGTCTTCGGGCGCGCCGACCCACTCGAGGCAGCCAGGGGCATCCTGCGTGCCGCGGTTGGAGCAGTGGCAGGCAATCCATCCTGAGCAGCGGACCGCACCCGGATGGGCGGAACGACGGCGAGTGGATGGGACGCGCCCTGGAGGCCGCCGAGTCGGTCCGGGGTCGCACATCGCCGAACCCGTGGGTGGGCGCGGTGGTGGTGCCGGAAGAACCGGCGGGGGCCGACCGGGACGGACCGGCCTGGTTCGCCGGGGCCACTGCTCCCCCCGGAGGGCCGCACGCCGAGGTCGTCGCGCTCGGCGCTGCAGGCCACCGAGCCCATGGGAGCACCCTGTTCGTCACCTTGGAGCCCTGCGCCCATCACGGCCGGACCCCGCCCTGCACGGACGCCATCATCGCGGCGGGTGCACGAAGAGTGGTCGTCGGGATCGAGGACCCGGACCCACTGGTCGCCGGCCGCGGCATTGCCGCACTCCGTTCGGCGGGCATCGAGGTCGACGTGGGGGTAGCCGCCGCCGAGGTGGGCGAGCAGTTGGCCGCCTACCTGAAGCACCGCCGGACCGGCCGGCCGTGGGTGGTCCTCAAGCTGGCTGCCACCTTCGACGGTAGGATCGCCGCTCCTGACGGGACCAGCAGGTGGATCACCGGGGAGGCCGCCCGTCTCGACGCCCATCGGCTGCGGGCGCGATCCGACGCCGTGGTGGTGGGGGCGGGCACGGTCCGGGCCGACGATCCCCACCTGACCGTTCGCCTTCCCCCCGACGATCCCTGCTTCCGCAGCCCCGATGCCCAGCCGGTCCGGGTGGTGCTGGGCCACGCACCGGCCGGAGCCGCGGTCCGACCGGCCGTGGAGCTCTCCGGGGAGCTCGGAGCGGTGCTCGACGAACTGGGAAGCCGGGGCCTGCTGCAGGTGTTGGTCGAGGGTGGTGCCGGCGTGGCCCACGCCTTCCACGCCTCGGGTCTGGTGGACCGCTACATCCTGTATCTGGCCCCGGCCCTGTTCGGCGGGGATGATGCCCGCCCGCTGTTCGCCGGACCGGGTGCGCCCACCCTCGGGGCACTGTGGCGGGGAAGGGTGCGGTCGGTGAGTAACCTGGAGGGCGACTTGAGGGTGGAATTGTCCTCCTCCGAGACTTGACCGTGGTCGTTCGAGTCGAGAAATGCCTAAGGCAGACCCACTCCCGGCCGACAAAGAGAAGAGTTGGTCCGGTGGGCGAAATCCCACGGGACCCCGGAGCCATCGAACAGAGGGAGACGAAGGGTAGATGCCCTTTTCAGGAGTTGAGGATGCGATCGAGGCCATCGGGCGCGGCGAGATCGTCGTGGTCGTGGACGACGAGGATCGCGAGAACGAAGGCGACCTGATCATGGCCGCCGATGCGGTCACCCCCGAGAAGATCGCGTTCTTCCTCGCCTACACGTCCGGCCTCATCTGTGTCCCTCTCACCCCCGAGCGGGTGGAGCACCTCGATCTGCCCCTGATGGTCACCTCGAACACGGAGGCGCAACGGACGGCATTCACCGTCAGTGTCGACTACCGGCACGGGACCTCCACGGGGATCTCTGCGGCCGACCGCTCCGCCACGATCAAGGCCCTCGTCGATCCCCACACCCGGCCGACCGACCTGAACCGTCCGGGCCACATCTTCCCGCTCCGGTACCGTCCGGGTGGGGTGCTCAAGCGTGCCGGGCACACCGAGGCCGCTGTCGACCTGGCCCGGGCGGCGGGGATGTCCCCGGCCGGAGTGCTGTGCGAGGTGGTGAGCGAGGACAAGACGGGCATGGCCCGGCTTCCCGAGCTGAGGGCGTTCGCAGACAGGCACGGCCTCCTGCTCATCACCATCGCCGACCTGATCCGCTATCGCCGGCACAAGGACAAGCTGGTCCGGCGCATCGCCGACGCGCGCATTCCCACCGACTACGGGGAGTTCACCGTCTACGCCTACGAGTCGGTCCTCGACGGGGAGCACCACGTGGCCCTGGTCAAAGGTGACGTGCGGGGGCAGCCCAACACGCTGGTCCGGGTCCACAGCGAGTGCCTGACCGGTGACGTCTTCGGTTCGCTCCGCTGCGACTGCGGCCCACAGCTCCACGGAGCCATGGCCACCATCGCCGACCACGGGAGCGGGGTCCTGGTCTATCTGCGTGGCCACGAGGGTCGGGGCATCGGCCTGGCGCACAAGCTGCGCGCCTACAACCTCCAAGAGGAGGGGTTCGACACCGTGGACGCCAACCTCGAACTGGGCCTTCCGGCCGACTCGCGCGAGTACGGGATCGGAGCGCAGATCCTGGTCGACCTGGGCGTCACCACCATGCGGCTGATGACCAACAACCCGACCAAGTACGGGGGCCTAGAAGGGTTCGGCCTCGACATCGTCGAACGGGTGAGCATCCAGCCCACTCCCACACCGCAGAACATCGAGTACCTTCGGACCAAGCGCGAGCGCATGGGCCACCTACTCGAAGGTCTCGATGACGTCCTCTGATCTGACACTGCTGCCGAGCGACGCCAAGGAGAGGACTGCAGCCCGGGTCGGTACCTCCCTCGACGGCGCATCCGCCGGGACGCCCTCCCCGGCGAGGGCCAGGATCGGGTTTGCCTGCGCCGAGTTCAACGGTGGGATCACCGACCGCCTGTTGCGCGGCGCCCTCGACGCCCTGGAGGAGTCCGGGTGCGACCTGGCGGACGCCGTGGTGGCCTGGGTGCCCGGTGCCTTCGAACTTCCGGTGGTCGCCCAGCGGTTGGCCGGCTCCGGCGCGGTGGATGCCGTGGTCTGCCTCGGCGCGGTGATCAGGGGGGACACCGGCCACTACGAGTTCGTAGCGGGGGAGTGCGCCTCGGGCCTGCAGCGGGTGCAGCTCGATACCGGCATCCCGGTCGTCTTCGGCGTGCTGACCACCGAAACCGTCGACCAGGCCCTGGTGCGCTCGGAGGACGACGAGGCCAACAAGGGCCGTGAGGCCGCCCTGACCGCTCTCCGCACGGCCACCGTATTGGGAGGGGTCACCGCACTGTCGGGCGTGCAACGCGTGGGCTTCACCACGGGGAGACGCTGAGCGTGCTGCGCCTGGTGCTGCCCAAGGGCTCGCTCGAGCGGGCCACACTCGACCTGTTTGCGGCGGCGGACCTCGGTGTGAACCGATCGTCGGACGTCGACTACCGGGCCTCGGTGGACGATCCCCGTATCGAAGAGGTCCGCATCCTGCGCCCCCAGGAGATCCCGCTCTACGTGGCCGACGGGCTGTTCGACATCGGCATCACGGGGCGCGACTGGGTGGAGGAGCGGGGCAGCAAGGTGACCTCGCTCGGGATCCTCCGGTACTCCAAGGTGACCGCCAACCCGATCCGGGTGGTGCTGGCGGTGCCCGTCGACTCGCCGGTGGTATCGGTGGCCGACCTGGCCGCCCTCACCTCCGGGAGATCGGGCGGGCTCCGGGTGTCGACGGAGTACCCCCAGCTGACGCGCCGCTATCTCGAGGAGCACAGGGTCGCTGCCGAGGTCAGCCTCTCCTACGGCGCCACCGAGGCGAAGGTGCCCGACATCGCCGACTGCGTCGTCGAGATCACCGAGACGGGCCGGGCGCTGCGTGCCGCCGGGCTGAAGATCGTCGGGACCCTGCTTGTCTCCCACACCGAGCTGATCGCCAACCCGGCCTCGTGGGCCGATCCGGTCAAGCGCCATGCCATGGAGCAGCTGCTCACGCTCCTGCAGGGAGCGCTGGAGGCGCGGGACAAGGTACTGGTCAAGCTCAATGTGTCGGCAGGACAGCTTCCCGGGGTGATCGACCAGCTGCCGTCCCTGCGTTCGCCGACCGTGTCCGAGCTGTTCGGGGGCGGCGGGTTCGCAGTGGAGACGGTGGTGCCGAAATCCGAGATCAACACCCTGATCCCGGCGCTGAAGGATCGGGGCGCCACCGACATCATCGAACTGGCCCTGTCCAAGATCGTGCACTGAGGAGCCTGGTATGACACCGACGCTGTCGAACGGGTCATCCGGCCTGGTGCCCGTGGGCCGGGCCCCGTTGGTGGGCGACGTCGCCGAGTTCGACGAGCAGCGCGGGCTCGGATCGATCGAGTACGGACCCGGGCAGGTGATCCCTTTCCACTGCACCGCCATCACCGATGGCACCAGGCGCATCGAGGCGGGGGCCGTGGTCTCCTTCCGGATCGCCGCCGGACGGCTCGGCCGCCTGGAGGCCCGCTCGGTCCGGCCGCTGCCGGGCGTGGTGGCCCCGGGCTCGACGCTCGCCCCTGGACAGGTCGGTTCCGGTGCGGACGTCGGTGCCGGTGCGGGAGAGGGGGAGCGCTCCGCCTCCGGTCACGGATCGCACCTCGTCGCTCAGCCCGGGGCCGTGTCGGTTTCGACCGGACCCGAGTCGGCTGTGTCGGAGGCGGCCGTGTGGGCCGTGTCGGTTTCGACCGGACCCGGGCTGGGCGTGTCGGAGCCGGTCACGTCGGAG